>JACAAY010000003.1 GCA_013377095.1 Desulfuromonadales bacterium | reverse complement strand
TCTTATCCATGTAGTTTCCTGTCTCCCCAATAAAAATAGTGTGGCTAAAATAATAATAACGCTGCTAAAAAACATAATTATACCGATAAGTCAAGTTATTTAATGTTCTTTTTCGCTCACTTCGTCTCGAAACGCCGCCTCACCAAAGGTTTTAGGCAAAATAAAAAATTGCGCTCTAAAATGAACCTGAAATCCCCGCTGCGCAGACAGCACTCCGACAGTAGTGGCACCACTCAATACAATCACTTCCTTCTTCTGCTGCTGCTGAGATTTTGCCGCGCCGGGTAACACCCTTTTCTGCCATTCCCCGCTTGCCTTCCCCGCCAAAACAATGCACAATATTACAATTTTTTACAGGGGTTGATCCATGTCACTGCGAGTCTACAGCACCCTCACGGGTGAAAAGGATGTTTTTGTCCCGCTGGTACCCGGCAAGGCCGGTATGTACGTTTGCGGAGTAACTGTCTACGATTACTGCCATATCGGCCATGCCCGGGCCAATGTCGTCTTCGACATCATCTTCCGCTATCTCCGCTACAGCGGGTATGATGTCACCTACGTTCGCAACTACACCGACATCGACGACAAGATCATCAATCGCGCCAACCGGGAGGGGGTTGACTACCGAACCATTGCCGACCGCTATATTGAGGCTTTCGACCAGGACATGGATCGATTGGGACTCGCCAAGCCAACCGTGGAACCGAAAGCCACCGATCATATCGACGGCATCATCGCCATCATCGAAACACTGATTGCCAAGGGGCACGCCTACGAATCCGAGGGTGATGTATATTTTGCCGTGGAGAGTTTCCCGGAATATCTCAAGCTCTCCGGACGCAACCTGGACGACATGCTGGCCGGAGCACGGGTCGAGGTGGGTGACAGAAAACGCCACCCCATGGATTTTGCCCTCTGGAAAACGTCAAAACCGGGTGAGCCCAGTTGGAATTCGCCCTGGGGCGCGGGGCGTCCGGGGTGGCACATCGAATGTTCTGCCATGAGCATGGAGTTTCTCGGCGCTACCTTCGACTTTCACGGGGGAGGAAAGGATCTGGTCTTTCCGCACCATGAAAACGAGATCGCCCAATCCGAGGCTGCCAACGGATGCCAGTTCGTGAGGTACTGGCTGCACAACGGTTTCGTCAACATCAATTCTGAAAAGATGAGCAAGTCCCTGGGCAACTTTTTTACCATCCGCGAGGTACTGGAGCGATTCGACCCCGAGACCCTGCGCTTCTTTATCCTGTCAGCCCATTACCGTTCCCCGATCGACTTTTCCGATCAAAACCTGCGTGAGGCCCAGACCGGGCTGGAACGGATTTACTCCTGTCTGGCAGCCGTCGATACGGCGCTTGCAGAAAACCGGACAGACAGTGTATCGCCTCTGGCCGAAACGCTTCCTGCCGCAGCCAGCGAGCTGCGTGAAAAAATTGAGTCGCTGAGCCCCCGTTTCAGGGAGGCAATGGATGATGACTTTAACACCGCCCAGGCACTGGGTGTGCTGTTTGAAAACGTACGCGCCATAAATCGCTTTCTGGCGGAGTGCACCAGCCAGACCCCTGCAACACAGACCTTGTTGAGTCGCGTACGTCAACTCTTTGCGGAGGTTGGCGGTGTGCTGGGCCTGTTCGGCAGCGTGCCGGCAGTATGGCTTGAGGGCATCAAAACAGCCAAATCAGACCAGCTTGAGATATCCACAGCGGAGATCGAACAACTGATCGCTGATCGGACAGCTGCACGAAAGAACAAGAATTTCAAGCGTAGTGACGAGATTCGCGACCTGTTGCTGCAAAAAGGAATTCAATTGCTTGACTCACCACAGGGTACAACCTGGAATATTAAATAATGTCTGGTATAGTTATATCTCATTACTTCGACAGTAACGGGGACCCACTTGGATTGGCAATGCTGCTGGGGCAGGCAAAACATGGAAATGGGCGATTGCCCGAATATCCACGAAGGGGATGTGGATCTCCTGGAGTCACCCCAGCGACGCGTCCTTGAAAAATGCTGCACCTGCAGCAACTTCAAAACCGATCTGAACAGTTTTCAAGAGAGCGGCCACCCCCTGGCTCCGGTTTTCTCCATCATCCACAGCGCCTTTCTGCGTCAAAAATCACAAATCGATTCCCTGGTCAGCTTTCTCGACAACAAAACCCTCGAAGTTCGTTTCCTGCACGAGTTGGGATCGATTCTGCAAAGTTCCGTCGACCTTGAGGAGGTTCTGTCCGTTGCCCTGACAGCCATTACCGCAGGCAAGGGCTTTGGCATGAACCGGGCCTTTTTGCTCATAACCGACCGTGAACGGGGTATCCTCCAAGGCCACTTGGCCATCGGACCCCGCAGCTATGAGGAAGCAAATCAGACCTGGGACGAGATCTCTCGTAACGACATGGACCTGCAGACCCTGGCCCAGAATTTTCGTCGAAACAAGTTGACGTCCGAGCGGGCCAAGTTTCACGATATTCTGGAACAGCTGTCGGTTCCGCTTTCCAACAGCAACCATATATTGATCAGAGCCCTGAACAGCTCACAGCCGCTCCTCGTGGAGAACGTGTACCATAATCCGGACATCTCTCCAGAAATTGCCAACCTGCTGGGGGTTGACACGTTTCTGATTATGCCGCTCATCACCCGCAACCGCCGGGTGGGGATGATCATAACCGACAACTGCATTACCCGCCGCACGATTACGGAAGAGGACATGCATTCCATCGAGAATTTTTCCTTTCCGGTGGCGTTTGCCATCGAACGTGCCTCCCTCTACGAACGACTGCATGTGGAACTCAACCGGGTTACCGAAGCCGGCAACAAACTGAAGGAGCAGCAAGAACTGATTGTCAAGATGGAAAAGATGGCCCTGGTGGGACGGATAACCTCCAGCATTGCCCATTCCATCCGCAATCCTCTGATGGTTATCGGTGGTTTTGCCCGCTCAATCTTGAAAAACACTCCCGACTCCGACCCCAAGCGAAATTTCATCGAGTCCATCGTGGGCGAAGCACGACATCTGGAGAGTGTGTTGGATGAAATCCTCAACTATTCCGATTCGCTCTACCCGACCAGGGATTTCTGGGATGTGAATCAACTGGTGGACGCTTCCTTGCGAGAAATTCAGGATTTCCTGCTGGAACAGGGATGCAGCTGTGCTTTCGAGCCCAGGGAAGGGCTTCCCCTGGCGTATATCGATTTCAAGCAGGTTGCCTACTGTGTACGCACACTGATCATGGACAGTCTGGAAGGGCGAAACGGAGGCAGTATTGTTGTCCGGATTGATGAACACGCAGGCAGTGTCAGGATCACCATGGAGGACAAGGGCCGCTCGGTAACCCAGGATGAGCTCGATGCGCTCCTGACGCCCTTTACCATTACCCATACCATGGGGTCGGGTCTTGGTCTGGCCCTGTGCCGGACCATGCTGGAAAAACAGGACATACCTTTTGTCGTTATTGCGCCGCCCGAAGGTGGCATCAGCTACACGATCACACTTCCCACTCGAAAGGAGGAGCAGTCATGAGCAGGCTCCTGGTTGTTGATGATGAGGCCAATATCCGCATGCTGTACACTGAAGAACTGGCTGATGAGGGTTACGAGGTGGTTACCGCATCCAACACCGCAGAAGCAACGGAAAAGCTGCAGCAGACCGCATTCGATCTGGTCATACTGGATATTAAACTAAAAAATGAAAACGGCATTGAACTTCTCCAGAAGATCGTCAGGGAGCGCCATGATATGCCGGTGATCCTCTGCTCGGCCTTTTCCTGCTACAAAGACGATTTTTCAGCCTGGCTGGCTGACGGCTATGTGGTCAAATCCGTTGATCTGACGGAGTTGAAACAGGAGATCTCACGTGTGTTGGCCAAAAAAGCGCAGAAAGCAAAAATTGGAGTGTAGGTCTGCGTTGTGGGTTTGATATATAATTTTATTCCAAGGAGTTGCCCATCATGAAAGCAGTCATCATGGCCGGCGGATTCGGAACCCGCATCCAGCCACTCACCAGCCGACTTCCCAAACCAATGATTCCGCTGTTCAACCGCCCGATCATGCTGCACATCGTGGAACTGCTCAAAAAGCATGACATAACCGACCTGGTTATGCTGCTCTATCACCAGCCCGAAGAGATTAAGAAGTTTTTCCGGGACGGTTCGGATTTCGGGGTCAAGATAACCTATGTGATACCCTTGCAGGACATGGGCACGGCCGGAGCTGTCAAGGCCGCTGAAAAATACCTGGACGAGAGGTTTCTGGTGATCAGCGGCGATCTGCTGACCGACTTCAACCTGAAAAAAGTGGTCAACTTTCACAACGACAACAATGCCATGGCCACCATTACCCTGACCTCGGTCAAGGACCCGCTCCAGTTCGGTGTTGTCATCACCGACAAGGAGAAACGCATAACCCAGTTTCTGGAAAAACCTGGCTGGGGTGAAGTCATCTCCGACACTATCAACACCGGCATCTATGTCTTGGAGCCGGAGATTTTCAAATACATTCCCGCCAATGAAAACTTTGATTTCTCCCAGGACCTCTTTCCGACCCTTTTAACAAACAACGATCCGCTGTTCGGTTACCCCGCCAAAGGTTACTGGCGCGATATTGGCAATACCGATTCCTACCGCGAGGCCCACCATGACATCTTCAGGGGCAAGGTCAATCTGAAGATCGACGAACCCAAACTGGATTTTGTCGGCAAGGACCTGCGCATCGGCGTCGATGTCAACCTTGAGGATCCCTCGGGTCTGGAGGGCACGGTTGTTGTCGGCGACAACAGCCAGATTCAGCGTGGCGTACATATCAAGGATTCGGTCATCGGCCGCAACTGCACCATCGAGCAGGGCGTCAAACTGAACCGTTGCGTAATCTGGGATAACGCCTATGTCAAAAAGGGAGCCCGGATCAACGACAGCGTGATCTGCTCCAACGTCCGTGTCGGTCAGGGAGCGACTCTGGAAGAGGGGGTTATTGTGGCCGACGAGACCTCCATTGGGGACGAATCGGTCATCAAGATGGATGTTAAGATTTGGCCGCGCAAGGTTGTGGAGCCCGGCTCGATTGTCACCGCAAACCTGATCTGGGGCGAAAAGTGGCGCAAATTACTCTTCGAGGGAGCCATCGTCCGGGGACTTGCCAATGTGGAGCTGACCCCCGAATTTGTGGCCAAGCTGGGATGCGCCTATGGCAGCACGCTCCCCAAGGGGAGTTTCGTACTGGGTGGACGAGATTCAAACCGCGCCGCGCGCATGCTCAAGCGCTGCTTCATGGGCGGCATCCTCTCGGCCGGGGTCAATGTGCGTGACCTGAAAATGGCGCCCCAACCCATGGTACGCTACAAGCTGAAAACCTTTGGCGAAGTGGGGGGATTCCATTTTCGGCAGGCCCAGGACGACCCGGCAACCCTGGAAATCGTGTTTCTCGATGGCGATGGACTGGACTTTTCCAGCGGTATGGCAAAAAACGTTGAGCGCATCTTTTACAAGGAGAACTTCCGACGCGCTCACCACACCGAACCGGGCGGCATTACGGACCTCATGAACGTGGCGGACTTCTACCGGGAGGGTTTTCTGCGGGCGCTGGACAAGGATCTGCTCAAAAAAGCCGCCTGGACCGTGGTGGTTGATTTCAACTATTCGGCCGCCAGCCAGAACCTGCCGCTGATCCTCAACGAACTGGGCTGTTACGTCATCGCGCTGAACGCCTATGTGGATGAAGGACGCGGCAACAAAAAAGAGATGGACAAACAGAGCGCCCTGGAGCAGCTCTCCAAGATTGTCAGTTCCCTGGGAGCCCAAGCTGGCTTCTGGCTCGATCCGACCACCGAATCAATCACCCTGCTGGATGAAACCGGCCACATTCTGTCCGGTATCGAGCTACTGTCGCTGTTTACCCATCTGACGCTGAAGAGTGGCCAGAAGGGAGTAATTGCCGTACCGGTTCAGGCGCCCTCCACCATCGAACAGATGGCGGCACCCAAACGCTGCCAGGTAACCCGCACAAAGAGCAGCGACCGGGCCATGCTGGAGGCGGCCATCTCCAACGAGGTCATTCTGGCGGGCTCCACCGACGGCCATTTCGCGCTGCCGGTGTTCCAGGCTTCGTTCGACGGCATGTTTGCCATCGCCCGCCTGGTCGAACTGGGAGCAGCCAGCGGCATCCCCTTCTCAAAATCCCTGGCGGAAGTCCCCGTGTCTGCCTACCAGCTGACAAGCGTCTCCTGTCCCTGGGAGATGAAGGGCGGCATCATGCGCAAGATGAGCGAGGACAGCCTGGACAAGGAAGCCACCTTCATCGACGGCATCAAGGTTCATTTCGGAGACGACTGGGTCCTGATGCTGCCGGACCAGCACAGCCACTACATTCATATCGTAGCAGAAGCAAAGGACCTGAAATCGGCCCAGAAACTGCTGAACGAGTACCAGAAAAAGCTGGAGGGATGGAAGAAAGAGCTGGAATAAGGATTCTTCCGCCTCAAGCAGCTAATGGCCACTCCTGCCGGAACAACCACTTTACCGGCAAGAGTGGCCCATTGTAACCTGACGCACGGGGAGCCACAGCATATGTCAACACCCCTCGACGTGGTCATCGTATGGCACATGCACCAGCCGTACTACAAGGACCCGCTCAAAAACGAATACGCGCTTCCCTGGACCTACCTGCACGCCATCAAGGATTACTTCGACATGCCGGCAATTATCGAGGACACGCCAGGAGCACGGGCGGTCTTCAATCTGGTTCCGTCGCTGATCGAACAGATTCTCGATTATGCCGGCGGAACAGCCGTGGACCATTTTCTGAACATGGGCAAAGCTGCTCCGGCAGATCTCAGCGACAATGAGCGGGTATTTTTGCTGGAGAATTTTTTCTCCGCCAACCGCCAGCGCATGATCGAGCCGAACCGCCGCTACCTGGAACTGCTCTACATGGCCGGTGAAGGGAAACCGGGAAGCGCCCACGATCGGGTGCGGCATTTCAGCGACCAGGACCTGCTCGATCTGCAGGTCTGTTTTTTTCTGGCCTGGACCGGTGAAGCTGCCAGGCGACGCTACCCGGCCCTGGGCGAACTGATCGCCAAGGGCGAACGATACACACCCGCCGACAAACAGCTGCTCTTTGAAACACAGCACCAGATACTTCAGGCCATTATCCCGCTCTTCAAGCGGCTTCATGAAGAGGGTCACATCGAGCTTGCGGTTTCTCCCTATTATCATCCGATTCTGCCCCTGCTGTGCGATAGCCGTATTGCACAGATCGCTTTGCCGCGCATCATGCTTCCCCAAACGCATTTCAGCCACCCCGAGGACGCTCAGACACAGATTCGACAGGGCATAGACTATTTCACGGAGATCTTCGGTTTCGCTCCCCAGGGGATGTGGCCCTCGGAAGGGTCGGTCAGCAACCAGACACTGGCCATCATCGCCGGGTGCGGTCTGTCATGGGTCGCCACCGATGAGGATGTTCTTACGAAAAGCCTGGAAGGAGGACTGGGCAACCACAAGGAGCGTCTCTATCGCCCCTGGCACTTTGTCGGAACCCAAGGCGAGTTGAGCCTGTTTTTCCGGGACCATCACCTATCCGATCTGATCGGATTTACCTATTCATCCTGGGATGCCGGGCGTGCAGCGCACGATTTCTGCGGGCGTCTGCAGGCCATCAAGTCTCACATTGGCGGAGCGGGGCGCGTCATATCAATCATCCTGGACGGCGAAAACGCCTGGGAATACTACTCCAACAACGCCTATGATTTTCTCCAGAAAATGTACGAAGCCATCGCAGACGAGCCCGACCTCAACCTGACCACCTGCTCCGATGTGCTGGCTGCTAAACGTCTCAATGAACAGTTGCACAGCATCCACCCCGGTTCCTGGATCAACGCCGGTTTTGGTATCTGGATCGGTCATCCGGAAGAGAATCTGGCCTGGGATCTCCTGAAACATGCTCGGGAAACGGCTGCCAGCCACAACCCCAACGCAGCTGCAATTCTTTCCGGCAGACAACCCGCGGGAGCTGCGCACGAGATTGCCGAACAGATCTGCCGGTCGCTGTACGCCGCCGAAGGGAGCGACTGGTTCTGGTGGTACGGCGATGACCATTTTTCTCCCCATAGCGACCGCTTCGACCGTCTGTTTCGTCAACACCTGATGAATGTCTACCGCCTGGTGGGAGTAGACCCACCCCGGGAACTGCTGGAACCGATCAAGAAGAAGAGCCCCGCCGGGCTGGTTCGCGAACCGGCCGCTTTTATCGATCCGGATATCAATGGCCGGATCAGCGACTATTTTGAGTGGCTGGCGGCAGGGCTCTATGATCTGACCCGCCAGGGTTCCGCCATGCACTCTTCGGACCGTATGCTGCAGAGCTTCTACTACGGTTATAACAGGATAGCGTTATTTTTCCGCATCGACGGTATCCAGGAGCTCTCTCGCCTCCTGAAGGAGATCGATGTTCTCAACCTGCATCTGATTTACGACCGCGAGTATCGTCTGCCCATGCAGCTGCGTTTCGACGAGGGACTGCTGCAGGTCAAGGAGAACAACCTTTGGGTGCCCACCCTCGGACATTGCCGCTGGAAAATCGCAAAGACCTGCGAGATTAGTGTACCGTTGGACGTGCTGAATCCCATCCCCAAGAGCAAGATTTTTGCATCGATCTCTCTGGTGCGGGACAGCGAAGAAATCGGCAGATGGCCTTCCGACGCACCGCTGATGCTCTACTATGCCGGGGCAGAGATAGAACTGGAAAACTGGCTGATTTGAATCGGGGACGGGGGACCAGGGATCGGGGATCAGGAAAACCAAGATGTTTACCGGGTTCCAGGTACCTGGTCCCCGGTTCCCAGCTTTTCAGGAGGTATGATGTCAGAATTACGCTGGGATCCATTGAAACTGCACTGGGTCATCATTGCCACCGAACGTGGGCGGCGACCTCGGGACTTCCATGTGGATGAAGAGCAAAAGGGCATGACCGCCTGCCCCTTTTGTTACGGAAATGAGGAGAGAACCCCTCCGGAAATCTTTGCCATTCGCCCAAGTGGCTTGCCCAACTCCCCCAACTGGCGCGTCCGGGTCATACCCAACAAATATCCGGCCCTCAGGGTGGAAGGCGAGCCAAACAGTCGCGGATACGGTCTGTATGATGTCATGAACGGCATCGGCGCCCACGAAGTGATCATCGAAACACCCGATCACAACCGTTCAATGGCCGATCTGACGGAGCTTGAAATAAGCGATGTGCTGAAGGCCTACCGCGCCCGCTATCTGGATCTGCGCAAAGATTTTCGTCTGCGCTATATGGTGATCTTTAAGAACCACGGTTTTCGCGCAGGCGCCACCCTGAGCCACTCCCACAGCCAGCTGATTGCCGTGCCGCTCCTGCCGCCCGTGGCAACAACCGAACTCAAGGTTGCCCGCAACTATTTCAGTACAAAAGAACGCTGCATCTTCTGTGATATCATCGACTTCGAGCTGAAGGAGGGAGTGCGGATCGTGCGGGAATTTTCCAACTATGTCACGCTGGCGCCCTACGCTTCCAGCTCACCCTTTGAGTTGCGACTTTTCCCCAAGCAGCACAGCCATGACTTTGCCCTGATGAACGATGCCCAGCTGTCGGAACTGGCCATGGCCATGAAGGACATGTTGCTGCGGGTCAAGACTGTTCTGCGCGACGCCCCTTACAACTTCATTCTTCACACGGCTCCACCGCCGCACCGTCGCCCCGGCAAACCGAGTTACTGGGGGTCTCTGGAATACGATTATCACTGGCATATCGAGCTGGTTCCGCGCCTGACCCAGATGGCCGGCTTTGAATGGGGCACCGGTTTCTTCATCAACCCGACCTCGCCGGAAGACGCGGCCCTGTTCCTGCGTGAGGCGTATGTCGAGGAGACGTGATGCACTGTATCTGACTTAAATAGCTCTACAAAAAAGGGGCGCTTCCGGTGAGAAGCGCCCCTTTTTATGGTGCCCAGGCTGAGCACCTGGTTTTGTCGCCCGCATGCTTTGATGCAGACATTTTTCTGACTACAGGATGATCTTCTCCTCGCAGCGCTTGCAGATGAATTCAGTTTCACCCTGCTGGGGAAAAATCATGACCTTGCACTTCGGACAGGTCCTGATGCTCTCATCCATGTTGGTAAAGCTTTTGAAGTAACCATCCCAGTCGAGATTCTTGATTTTCTGAACTTCCTCTTCGGTTACATTATGGTCTACTTTTTTGATAGTGTTCATCGTTCACCTCGTTCATTTGTGCAAATTTTGCCTTATCTATACCACAGCGTCACATGCTTTAAAACAGTATTTGTGACACACTGTTATTACACCTTGCTCTCCGCTGGCTACCCCTGATATCGTATCTGCCATGCGCAACGAGCAGACCAAAACAGTTCTCGACCGCCTCTGTGCAACCCGCTCTCCTCGGCAACTTGCCAATGACCCGCTCTCTTTCTGTCACCGCTATGACGATCCGGCTGACCGAGAGGTTGCCGCCATCATCGCTTCATCCTTTGCCTACGGCGCCGTAGGTATTATTCTTCGGACGCTTGAGTCAATCTTTTGCTTGCTCGGTCCATCTCCACGCCACTTTGTTGAGCGTTTTGAACCCAAAATCGGGTTGCGGATTTTCAGCGGTTTCAAACACCGCTTCAATGACGGTCGCGATCTGTGCGCCCTGCTGTGGGCCGTTCGCCTGATGATCGAGGAGTCCGGCAGCGCTGAGGCTTTTTTTTTGCGCACCCATGACTGCAGCGCCCAGGATGTGACCGAATCCCTGAACAGCTACTCGAAGGCGATTCGTAGCCTGGATTTCCGGCCGGTATTTGGTCAACAAGGGGTTCCCGGTAACTCGTATTTTCCGTTCCTGTTTCCCGCTCCGGCTTCGGGAAGCGCCTGCAAGCGGCTGTGTATGTTTCTGCGCTGGGTGGTGCGTCAGGAGGACGGTATCGACCTTGGAATCTGGCGTGGAGTCTCCCCGGCCCAGCTGGTCATTCCGGTGGACACCCATATCCAGCGCATCAGTGGATATCTCGGATTCAGCAACCGCAAAAACGCAGACTGGCGTATGGCCCGTGAGATAACCGCCTGCCTGCGACACTTCGATCCAGACGATCCGGTCAAATACGACTTTGCCCTTGCTCACCTGGGTATTTCGGATGGCTGCAACGGTAATGATCCGATTGCCTGCGCAACCTGCCAGATCGCAGGGGTATGCCCGCAAAACAGAACAACCATTTAAATAAGAAAAGGTTTAAAAATTGACACGTTTTCCCCTTTCTGATATAGATTTCGTTGTTTCAGGCAGTTACATGGCGATCCGATTTGCCGTGTTATCACGTTTCGCAGGGAGCCACAGATGATAATCCAGTGTGAACAGTGCCGGACAAAGTTCAGGCTCGATGATTCCAGGATCAAAGACAACGGAGTCAAGGTTCGCTGTGCAAAGTGCCGGCACATCTTTACCGTCACGAAAGAACAGCCGGAGGCTCTGCAACCATCGGACTTCGGAACTGTTCTTGATCAGACTTCGGGTTTTGCAGAATCAACTTCACCGTCCGAACCTTTCGCACAAAATCAGGAATGCAGCCTCCCGGAAACCTCTTCGGAGCAACATGAGGAGAGTCCCATTACTCCCCCATACGTTACGCCGGTAAATGTCACGGAGCTGGATTTCAGTGCCTTTGATGCTCACAAGGAAGAGGCATTCGCACCTGAGCCGCCCAAAACAGAGTTCACGTTCGGGTCACTGGATGCACAGACGGACACGACTCAGACATCCGTGGAACAAGCCCCCTTGACGACCGACGTCATTGATTCCGACAATGTTGGCAAACCCTGCAGTACAGATGACATTAATTTTGGCGCAGACCTGTCCGCCGTACCTCTTCAGCCGGAAAAACCGGAAGAGTTCAAGAGCAGCCAGGAATTCATCTTCGCCACGCCCGAAAAACCTCAAGCTGCGGAACCTCCGCCAATCGTTGCTGAGCCGACTCCGCACACAACGCCCCAAACGGTGTCTGCCGAACCGCCACCTATTTTACCGACCTCGGCTCCCCAACCCGAGATAAAACCAGCTCCTGAGCAACCTGAACCAGCCAAACCAGTTGCAGGCCAGATCCCTCCAACGGTTGCCGAAGATGAGCTGCCACCACTTTCCATTCCATCACGTCGCAAAGACTCTACGCTGCTCAAACTTCTGATGTTTCTGCTTGTCGTGGCGCTACTCGGGGCACTTGGCTACTACAGCAAAGGTCTTTACCAGCAGATGATGCCGAAAACCGCACAGGAAACGGGTAAAATAACCCTGCGCTCCGTCAACTCCTCCTTTGTCAAGAACACGACCACGGGAAGCGAACTGCTGGTTATCAGCGGCGAGGTGGTCAACGGTTTCACCACTCCCCGGGCAGCCCTGCAGGTCAAGGGGATGGTCTATGGTGACAAGGATCAGGTACTGGTCAGTAAAAACGCCTTCTGCGGCAACCCACTTTCCGCGGAACAGCTGGCCAGCATGCCACTTGATGCCATAGAAACGGCCATGGCCAACCAACTCGGCAGCGGTTTGAGCAACCTGGAGGTTGCTCCTGGCAAAGCGATTCCTTTTACGGTAGTTATCACCACTCTCCCAGCAGGAGCCAAGGACTTTGGCGTGGAACCGGCGGGATCACAGGCAATTACCGAAAAATCCAAATAGCTCCAGAGCCGGAATACCACATAGATGTACGTCAAAGGGCCGCGGAATTCATCCGCGGCCCTTTGTCTGTTCTTAAATCCTGGTATCGAAACTTACGCTACAATCTCCACCAGCCGTATATCAAAAGTCAATGCCATTCCCGCCAAAGGGTGGTTGGCATCCAGTGTTATGGTCGTGTCGGTCGCATCGGTTACCAGCACCGGCATGGAGTTGCCGTCCTGCATGACAACTTCCATCTGGTCGCCCGGTTGCGGATTTACGTCAGCGGGGATCTCACTCCGCTCGACCACGGCAACAAGTTCCTCGGCGCGCTGCCCATAGGCGTCATCAGCCTCGATTCTGACCTTGACGCTCTGCCCCGGTTCAAGCCCGATTACCGCCTCTTCAAATTTTACAATCAGCGCTCCCTGTCCGATGACAAACTCCATGGGACCGGAGGGGCCGCAGCCACAACCGCACTCATGGTCATCACACTCGTTGTCATGATCATCACAGCTGTCTTCGCATCCGTCATCGCACGCGTCGTCGTTTTGCTCCGATGTGTCGAAAATACTGCCATCATCCAGCGTGCCGGTGTAGTGAACCCGAACCTTATCGCCTTCTTTTGCCTGCGCCATTCTCTGTTACCTCTCGTTGTGTATTTCAGCGTTTAGATACGGTTCCGCCGGGTGGTCTGAATCGGACTACGTGGGTGTAAAAGCTGATGTTATGAACTATGCCTGATCAGGAAATAATCCTGTCAATGATGCTGCGGGTATGCTGCGGGTCGTCACTGGCAATCCGAACTCTTTTGTGACGTGAGGTTTCCCCGGAGATGATTTCAACAGCCGACTTGGGAACGTCGAGCAGATCAGCCAGAAATTCGCGGCACAGCTTGTTGGCCGCGCCATCAACCGGAGGGGAGGTCAGCTTGATTTTAAGGGCATTGTCCTGAATCCCGCAGACCTGGTTTTTGGAAGAGCGTGGCTGGATATGGAGGTTGAGGATAATCCCCTTCTCCGTTACACTGCAAAAAGTTGTTTCAGGCCGATTCATCGCCGGACAACATGCGGGCATGGGACTCCAACAGGCTCTTGAGACTCATCTCGAACTGGACTTTCTGCCGACTGACATCCTCGATACGAGCTTTGAGTTCCCCCAGACGCCGCTCGGAATCGGCAACGATGCGCTCGGCTTTTAATTCAGCCTCACCGACGATCAGGGTGGCTTCCTTTTGGGCAGTAGCCTTCATCTCCTCGATAACCCGCTGGGCAGCCAGCATAACCTCGCGGAGTTCCTTCTCCTTTTCAGCCACCTCAAGCATCTCGCGGTTATGGCGCGCCTGCTGTTCCTTCAGTTCATTGTTTTCCCGGACCAGGTTTTCCATCTCCGAGGCCACGGTCTGCAGAAAGGCATCCACATCTTCGGGATCGATCCCTCCCCACAGCTTACCCTTGAACTGCTGTTGCTGAATATCGATCGGTGTTATCTTCATAGCTGGTCAACCTCTCAGTTTGAGTGCCATGCTGCTGGTGTACAGGTAATGGATGGCCGTGTCAAACACCACAATCTGAAGCACATAGATGAGAGCAAACGCCACCAGAGGTGAAAAATCGATCATGCCGGTATTGGGCATATAACGCCTGATTCTGGATAGTAATGGATCGGTAATGCGGTAGATGAAGTTGACCAGAGGGTTGTAGGGATCGGCATTTACCCAGGAGATGATCACGCTGGCCAGCAAGATGTATTTGTAGATGGTCAACAGACCGTCGGTCAATTCGATGATTTTGGCCAGAGCCAGAAGTATGTTTGCTATTAGAACCACGGATGGCGCTCCACGCTCAGTAGTCAGTCAAATGGCATTAAATATGCCTTAAAGCGTTTGCAATGTCAAAGTAGAATCACGGTCGGGCTTGCCTTGGCACCACCACTCTGGTATATTTGGACATTTCGCGGCGGAATTCAGCCGCTTTATTTTTTGGAGTACATCATATGAGCATCTGGAATACCCATCTCCATGTTGCCATTGAAGCTGCCCAGAGAGCGGGCAGCTTTCAGCGTTATCGTTTCATGTCACCACTCACCATTAATCTGAAGGGCGACAAGGATCTGGTAACCGAGGTTGACCGCGAGTCGGAGCGACTCATCGTGGACCATCTGCTGACCCACTTCGCCGATCACACCATCTTGGCTGAGGAGAATCACTACCCCCAGTCCGCTTCCCCCCTGCGCTGGATCATCGACCCCCTGGACGGCACCACCAATTATGCCCACAGCTTCCCCTGGTTCTGCGTCTCCATCGCCCTGGAAGCTGACGGTGAGCTCGTTGTGGCCGTCATCTTCAATCCGATCACGGACGAACTGTTTACCGCGACCAGGGGTGGTGGCGCATTTCTAAATGGTCGCACACTCCACGTAACCGCACAGGCATCCCTTTCAAACAGTCTGCTGGGCACCGGTTTTCCCTATGACTGCGCCACTGATCCGGCCAACAACTTTGACAACTTTATCGCTTTCCAGAAAGCTGCCCGCGGAATCCGCAGGGCCGGAGCTGCAGCCCTGGACCTGGCGGCCGTTTCCGCCGGACGTCTGGACGGTTTCTGGGAACTGAAGCTCAAACCGTGGGATGTGGCTGCCGGTGTGCTGCTGGTAAACGAAGCGGGCGGTAGAGTAACCGGTTTTGACGGTGCTGCTTACTCCATCTTCAACGACCGTATCGTGGCCAGCAACGGTCTGATCCACGGGGAAATGACAGCCAAGCTGGGCGCGGTCTCCAGGGGGAAATTGCCTTGAAGCGCACAACCCATGCATTGCTGTTGACGACCCTGGTGCTGCCCGGCCTGGGACAAATTTATCTCGGCCGAAAAATTTCGGGGATAATACTGATCCTGCTGGTTAATCTGCTCCTGCTGCTGTCAGTAGCCATTGTACTGAAAGGTGCGGCTCCGATAATTTCCGCTCAAGTCACCTCCGGCACGATCAGTCCCGAAGATATCCTGACAGGGCTGGACAGCGTGGCTGGTTACGGGAGGGCATTGCTGATCGCATTCGCGCTACTGTGGGGCTACTCGATAGTGGACATTCTCAAGCGTGATGATCCTGGACCTGAACAGAACTGACTGACCAGGCGCTGTGTCGCTTGTGCCACACAGCGCCTGAATCGATTTGACAACAGTGACACTCCTGTGAGATAAATAACGTTTCTTGTGTGTTATTATGTAGTTAGCATTTATCAATTAAAAGTGGAGATATCATGATTCATGCGCAGGTTATAGGCAGTGGTGGATATTCACCGGAAAAGGTGATTGCCAACGATTATTTTGAAAACCTTGTGGAGAACGCCGACGAATGGATTTTTTCCCGTACCGGCATACGCGAACGACGGTTTGCAGCAGACGACCAAGCCACATCCGATCTGGCGACCATTGCAGCCCGCAATGCACTGCAGTCTGCAGGCATCTCCGCCGACGAGATTGACTGCATCGTGCTGGGCACATCCACACCGGACATGTGTCTGCCCCCCTCAGCCTGCATTGTCCAACACAATATCGGTGCAAAAAATGCCGTTTCCTTTGATATCAACGCTGTCTGCAGCAGCTTCGTCTTTGCCATGGAAGTGGCTGACAATTTCATCTGCAGCGGAAAGTACAAGACAGTAATGGCCATCGGTGCCGACACCTATTCGCGGATTCTCGATTTTAAGGACAAGAACACCTGCACACTCTTCGGAGATGGAGCCGGCGCGGCAATTCTTCGGGTCAGTGATGCCCCGGACAAGGGCATCCTCAGCACCTACATGCGCAGCGACGGCTCGGGTTGGCCGCTGATCCAGGTCCCCTCCTCGGGGTCACGCAAACCGATCAGCTCCGAAACCATTGCCGAGCGGGAAAACACCTTTAAGATGGCCGGCAAGCAGGTCTATGTCTTTGCCACCGAGGTGATCCCGGAGATTATCACGGAACTGTGCAAAAGAGCCGGTGTTGAGCCAAACGACCTGACCTACATTATTCCGCACCAGGCAAATATCCGCATGATCGATTTCATCGCCAAGAAATTCGGCTATGACAAAGAGCGCTTCCTGCTCAACCTGGATCGTTGCGGCAACACCTCGGCCGCATCGGTTGCGCTGGTACTGGCTGAAAACATGAACAACGGCACCATCAAACCGGGCGACCTGGTGCTGACCATGGGCTTTGGCGGTGGACTTTCCTGGGGCGGGTTGCTGATCAGGTTCTGATTTCAAACCAGATCAGGTATTCATTGTTTTTTTCATGGTGGGTAGAGACGGGGGCTGACCGGTCTCTACCCATTGTTTTTTTAATCGGCTTTACTCCTGTTCAGCCGATGTCAGAGCTTCGCCATAGGTGGCACCTTTGCCACCATGCTTTGCCATGAATGCTGTAGCAGCAGTTTTTTCCGCAAAAGCCCATTTGGGAGTCGAAGTCATCACTCCCCTCTGATCGCCCCCAATTACCCAGAAAGCCTTCTCAGCGGCTATCAGCAACCCGGTATTGTAATCAGCAACCTCAACCGACTTGATGTTTTTTCCCTGACTGTCCTTGAGTTCCGTGGCCATGCAATGAAGACTGCAGGTCCCGACAACCGTGCCGTCAACATAGGTGACCAGCATCCGGGAGCGGTAGAATCTCTCCCGGTCCATGCCGCAGTGGAAACAGTTCCTATGCCCCTGGACATCGCCATGGACAGATTCGGCAACAGGCGCGGCGGCTTTCTTTCCCTGGCCTCCACAGTCACAGGCCCGTGACGGACTCGAGCTCAGAAAAATTGAAAAAACCGCACACAGCACAACGGTAAACTTCATCATAATGATTCTCCTCTCATGGTTTCTGACTCCTCCCTGAACTCCCTGATCTTCGCCATCGTACCCTAGAAATCCTACCGTTCCAACCTGAAAACCAGTGGAACGCTGATCAGCAAATCATCTGTTCCGGAATGATCGGCAGGCAGCGGAAAGGGGGCTGAAGTGCGCACCGTCCTGAGTGCCGATTCATCCAGAATGCCATACCCGGAACTTCTGGTGACGTGCAGCGCACCAGGTGACCCGTCGCCCCGGATCAGGAACTGAACCGTGACCTTACCCTCCATCCGGGAGCGTCGTGCCAGGTGGGGGTATTCCTTGTTGCGCTCCAGACGCTCCCGGATACGGGAATAGTAGGCGGCAGACGGCTGGGACTGACGATGTGCCTCCCCGCTCCGTGGCAATGCTGATCCCGTTCCGCGAGGAACGCTGGATTCAGCGCCGCCTGCCGCGGGTACTGCCGGAGCGGCAACTGTTCCGCCCGGGCGCACCTGCGTTGGAGGCGGAGCTGCTACGGTGGGCAGACCGGTCTCTGACTTTAAGTGCCGGGATACGTCTGCTGTCGCCGGCAGCGGGGCCGGATTGGCTGCCGGCTGTGTCAGGACGGGCAGCGGAATTGCCCGCACTGACGGTTTTTGTGGAGCAATCGTCGTCCGCATGCTGACGGCGGGCTGCACGGAATGGCTGCCATCGGGAAGCTGTGGCTTCACTGCGACTGTAGCTGGATGCTGCAAAGACACTGGCAACTCCCGCAAGTCCACGGTAATGACGGTCGACTGGGTGACCTGCCTCAAGGAAGCAGGTAATCGCACGAGCCCAAATCCCGCCAGAACATGCAGCAGTAGGGAGAAGAACAGCATCCAACCGATCAAGCGATCGGGATGGTGATGATGAAGGTGCAATCGGCTCATGAATCCGCGTAGAAGGGGGGCCGCAGCCCCCCAGGGTAAAATAAACTAGAAACGATAGGTGGCCGTCAGATAGAAATTGCGGCCGTTTTCTGGAATTTTAACGCCTACCCCGCTGGCAAAGGGGTCGCGCAGATAGGAGAGGTGGCTAAAATAGTACTTGTCGAATATGTTGTTGACCCCTGCAAAAAAGGAAAATGTCCGGAACGAGTAGCCCAGCTTGAAGTCCGTTGTCGCCCAACCGCCCGTTCGCTGTTCATTCAGACCACTGTCAACCAGATCCTGTTCCCGAGTAAGATTCTCGGCCAGTTCGGCAAAAAAGACTCCGTTGTCATAGCGTATGGCCACCATACCGCGTAATGGAGGAATCTCGGAAAGCGGTCTGCCTGAACTCAGATTTTCACCCTCCGTATAGGTCAGGGCTCCCTTCAGATAGATGTCCAGGGGCAGGGCAATCTGGCTGCCAAGCTCGGCTCCCCACATGGAGGCGTGGATATTCTGGTAACTCTTTACCGTTGAGGAGACGCTGTAGAAATTAACGTAGTCGGTCAGGTCACTGTAGAACAGTGACGCGGAGAGATAGAAACGCTCACCGCTGAACTTCATGCCCAGGTCCGCCTGGTGGTTGACCGTTGATTTCAGAGCCGGATTCCCTTTCCAGGATACGGCCGGAGCTGCGGCGGGAACATCGATGTACAGCTCTTCCGGATCGGGTGTGCGCGTACCGCGGCCGAGGCCCAGGTACAGGTCAAGCCCCTTGACGGGAGCGTAGGTCAGTTGGAGGTTGGCGCTCACGTTCTGAAAGTCGGTATTCGTGCCTGCCGGCACCAGCGTATTGCCATGGTCGGCCTTTACCCAGGTGAAGTCTCCCCGGATCCCCCCCTTGATGCGCAGCATGGAAGCCAGCGGGTACTCATATTCACCATGGATCCCGAAGTTGTCCACATACACGTCCGGAATCATGTTTAGCGTGCGGTATGCGAAATAGCCGGCCCGCTGGTTGAGCGCATCCCAGTTGCGGTTGTAGTAATCCACCCCACCGTTGAACTCTCCCTGGCCAAGCTTCAGGGTCGTGGAGGCCTTGCCGCCGATGACCTCGGTGCGGGCATCGGTCTGCATGGAGTAGGGGCGTTTAATAGCCGGAGTTGGATTTGAGCTCATGCGAAGGCGGTCGTCCATCAGATGCCCGACCCTATCCCAATATGTCTGAAGCTTGACTTCGCGCAGGGTGGCCGAAATATCCTTAATGCTGTAATTCCAGTTCAGGCGGTTGGTGCGGTCGTAATCTGCATCCATTTTCAGATAGGGGTACAGAACATGGTCGGCGTCCTGATAGGTGTAAGCAAGATCGGTGCGGGAGTTGGCGGTCGGCTTGAAACCCACCTTCACCCAGCCGGTGTTGATCTCGTAGGCATGGGAATCTACGGCATTGCTGCGATAGCGGTTGGGGCTCGTGGCAGAATAGACGTCGGTAATCAGCTTGCCGTTGCCGGCTTCTGGTACTCCGGAATACTTGTAAGCATATCCCAACAGGGCATCTAAACGGTCACCGCCATAGGAACCAATTGCGGATGCGTTGATTGTGTCCCAGGAACCATAGGTCAGGGCCAGGTCTCCTCCCCAACCCTGGCGCGGCTTACGGGTTGTGACATCGATCATCCCGCCCATGCTGCCCGGGTTGGCAAGATCATAGGGACCCTTGACGACACGCACCTTTTCAACCTCGGCAAAATCCACATGGAACGAAGGGGGATCCATACGGGAAGGACAGGCGCCATGAATCCGTACGCCATCCACCAGCACATTAATATTGTCTTTCTGAAACCCCCGAATGACCGGATCGTTGGCAATAGCCCCCTTGCGCACGCAGGACACTCCCTCAATGCTCTTGATTGCCTCGCCCATGTCGCGGGCCGGGCTTTCGCGGATCTCGCGAACTGTCAGGCTCTCCTCCTGGGCCGGCTCCTGCTGGCCGCGCACGGTGATTTCATCCAGCACGGTTTCGGCGAATGAGGGAACAACAACACCTGCAAATACAACTGCGCAGGTCAGAATAGTAAAAAACAAGTTCATGTCTTCTCCTTGATGATGGTAAGCCCCCACGCTCCTTCATATTCAGGAACGCGGGGGATGTCAGGAAAAAATTATGTGGCGCTACAACTACATTTCGCTGTGTGGATTTTTCTGGACCTCTTTGATTCTCTCACCTGTTCAACGAGAGCACCAAACGTCTGATACTCCTGTTCGGAAACAAGGTGACTGGCGAGCAGATCCTGAATCGAGGAGCTCATGACCTGAAGCAGAGCCATGTCCAGATCCCGCTTTGCTGCTGTTTCCATGGCATATGACCTCTTTCAGGGTGTTCCTGACTGTCAGAGCAGGCACAGTCGGTATACCCGTCAAAACGAGGCGCACCGCACCCGGATAATACACGTCGAGTGCAGCAGGCTCGTGTTGTGATTTAGCAGATTACGGTGAGGTATGTCAGGAACGTACGGATACTTTCGGAGGTGGGTCAGGTGGTTCGCCATGAAGGGAAGTCAGGCATTCGGGGGAGGGATGGGTGTGGAGTTGTACACGGGGGAGTGGAGTGCTAACACTGTATCTGAACGGTACATGTTGATTTTGTTCAGCCCCCCACAGGGAAAACAGCTTGTTGCTTCCACAGGGGCAATTGCAGGTCAGCTCAACCACCTTGCGGGGCGGTTTGTTTTTGCAGCAGGAAGGAACATTTTTTTTGTCGTCCAGATGGGCATGGTTCTTTTTCAACTTATTGAGCCAGCAGCAACAGGTGTGTGAGGCTCTCCGCTCGGGAGAACAGCCGCATATGTCACAGTCACCGGAGCACTGACCGGTCACCGCGTGGGCTACACTCTTTGAATGCATGGCCAGAGGCGCAAGTGGCAAGAGCGTAATCAGCAGGTAGATTACGGTCATCAGCAATGCTGTTATGGAGCGGTTGGGCATTTTCATGAAACTCCCGACTGACTCTAACCCCCTACCGGATCCAAACCTATGGTACCAACGGGTGTAAACGGATAGCGCATCACCTGTGCTCGGTATCATGCTCCCACACGCTTTAATACTGTATTGCATGTTTAAAATATGATTCATACATAGTGTTTGTCAAGAATATACAATAAGTTATTTTATATCGGCGTGTTATATTTATCGTTTCGAACTTTTTCTGACGAATCACTTAAAGAAATTTCCACCGATTCCCCAAAATTTCCGATGATTGAAGCGCTGCTCGGATCATGTTTCAACAGGTTGGCTTCGACCCCTTTCCCGCTGCGGTTGGCATAGCAGTAGACACATTGGTACGGGCAGGTGTCGTACATCCCCATCTCGATGGATTCGACACAGCAACACGCAGCGCGTTGATGGCGGTCCCGTGCAAAACGTAGAGCGCGACCAGAAATTGCAGCGATCAAATCGCCATCGATACAACTGCCGTGCCGGACGTCCAGTGCTGACAGATCGCGCTCATCGGCGCAGGAATAGGCACCCATGCTGTGGCTGGCAGCGACTCGTCCGATGTGCCGAACCAGCTCATACGCGATCAGCTCATGGATGCCGCTGCTGGTGTCGTGGATAGTGATGCCGCTCCGCTGTTCCAGTTCCCTTAACCTGCTCCTCAGTTTTGGATAAAAATCGAAAAAACTGAACATGAGCCGTTCTGTGGAATCGTGCAACTTGGCAGCAATGCGGTTGATCATTTCCACATGATAATCCGGCGGGGTGGCACTGCTCAGGATGATCGGGTCATAGCGCCAGACAACCCGTTCCGGCCCTATGCGGGAACTCAGCCGGCGAAACGTGTCGATGCGTTCTTCAAGCGGGGGAAGATGGGGCTCGAAACAGCTGTCATAGGAGTTGAGAGTAAACTGGAAGTAGTAGCAATAGCCCCGTTGGTCCAGCTCGGTGAGATATTTGAGCAGCGGCTGGGGATTCTTGCTCCAGAATACGATGGCATCGACGTTATCGGGCTCCAGACTGATGCGCCTGACCTGATGGCTGTTGAAGGGATTGAGACGATGGAAGAAACCGGCCCGGATACGCTTCATGAACCATTCGGAAAAGAAGGCGGGAATGTCGGTGCGGCGGCTGACTGAGATGATCGCCATGAATGCTGGTCCTTGTTACAACGAGCCCGGAATCGTCAGAGTATCACACAACTCCTGAGCTGTTTGCGCAACCCGGTGTGATCAGGTGCATAGCGGCTGACGAGCCTCCAGAAACGCGGTCCGTGGTTTGGCACCCTGATGTGGCAGAGCTCATGGATGATCACATAATCGAGACAGGCCTCCGGCGCTTTGATCAGCTGCAGGTTAAGACTGATCCGGCCAGTCCGGTAGGAGTAGCTGCCCCAACGGCTTTTCATGCTGCGGATCACCATGGCCGGTAGTGGAAACCCTTCCGCACGCATGCTGCCATGGCACAGCTGCAACCGTTCGCTGAACAGTTCCACGGCCCGCTGACGGTACCAGGCTTCAATCAGCCCGTGCAGTTTTTCGCCGCTATGCTCCTGCGGGGTCTGCACAACCAGCGCATCCTCATGGAGCGAAACCGCTTCACGTGCACCCAGCTGGATACGTAACGGATACTTCCGCCCCTGAAACAGAATACTTGCGTCCCTGCCATAGCTCTGCGTCGATTTTGGCGGCAGGCTGTCAAACCGTTGCCAGACCTTGATGATCCAGGCGCCCTTGCGGGCAACGAAATCCCTGATCTGCCCCAGGGGTGTACGAAGCGGCGCCCGGACCATCACCAACTTGTCTGGCCTGACCGTCATACCCAGCGTTTTCCTGCGGGAACGGCAGTAGCTAAATGGGATCACTACCCCATTGAAAACCACCCCATCATCAGTCATGGGCGTCATTTCAGCGCACCAGCTCCATAACCTGATCCGCGGCCCGTTGCGCCGCTGCCACGCAGTCATTCAGGCCGATGCCCCGATAGGAGTTGCCGGTCAGGATCAGTCCGGGCAGGCCGCCAAGTCGCTCTTCCAGCGCCTGCAGCCGTTTGCCGTGACCGACGACATACTGGGGGATGGCCTGGGGGTGGCGGAAAATCCTGATGAAGGATGGCTCGGCATCGATCCCCATGGTTGCCTTCAGGTCCTTCCTAACCCGTGCAACCACCTCATCATCGCTGAACTTGACGTACTCCGGAAAACAGGCCCCACCCATCATGCTGCGCAGCAGCACCTTCCCCTCGGGCGCCCGCTGCTCGAACATGCTGGAATCCCACAGGGTACCGAGGGTGCTGCGCCCTTCCTTCTTCGTGATCAGGTAGCCGAAACCGTCCAGGGGGTGACTGATCCTCTCCCGCTCATAGCCGAAACAGACCACCGTCATACTGGCGTAGGGGATCTGGCGCAGCAGAATCGACAACCCATCATCACAGCCGGTGAGCATCTCCGCCGCCGCATAGGCGGGTGAGGCAACGATGACCAGATCGGCATCATGTTCGCTCCCGTCTTCACAGCCTATTTTCCAGGCGCCACCTGCTCCCCGAGCCACCTTCGCAACCTCTTTGCCCGGTTTGACAACCTCACCCAGGGACGCGGCAAGCGCATCGGTCAGAGACTGGATCCCCTCGCGGAAGGAGGTCAATACCCCGCCCGGACCGGCAGCGCTGGAAACCGCCTTGCCGGCTGCCCGTTCCTGCTTCTTCTTTCTGGCCAACATAATCATGGCCCTGATCAGGCCGCCATAATCCCGCTCCAGCTCGGCAATGCGCGGAAAACAGGAGACCAGCGACATGGTCTCCGGGTCACCGGCAAAAATGCCCGATACCATGGGAGCGATCAGCTTGTCCAGCGCCTCCCGGCCCAGACGGCGGCGAGCAAAGTCGGCCAGGGATTCATCCACCCCCTTCGGAGGCCCGGGGACCAGGGGGGTCGGCTCCAGAGCCAGCCGCAGCTTGCCGGGCCAGGAGATCAGGCGGCTCTTGAGGAATGAGGGCCCCCCTTCGGGCAGGCGGTGCAGTTCGCCGCCGGAAAAAATAAAGCGTTTGCGGGCGTTGTCGTTGCTGCGGTGCAGCTTGCCACTGACACCGATGGCGGTGCACAGGTCAAGCGTCTGGGGCTTGCTGTCCAGAAAACCGTTGGGGCCCCACTCGCAGATGTACCCCTCTTCCCGGATACTCCTGATCTTGCCCCCCGGCAGCTCTTCCTTTTCCAGCAGCGCCAGATCCAGCTCGATACCGGCTGCCCGAGCCCTGTCCCGCAACAACCAGGCGGTTGCCAGACCGGAGATGCCACCACCGATGATGATCACTTTTTTCATGGGATGCGCTCCCTCCATGTCAGTGATAGTACGTGCGGGTAAAGTGGCTGTCAAGGCATAGACCGACGGCTGTATTGACATGCCGGACAAGGCGACATACATTGTTCCCATACACGTTGGAATAATTTCAAAAGGACCCCCCATGGCACAGACGGAATATTACAAAACACTCGGGCTGGACAAAAGCGCCACCCCAGACGAAATCAAGAAGGCGTTCCGCAAGTTGGCGGTCAAATACCACCCCGACCGCAACCCCGGCGACAAGTCCGCCGAGGACAAGTTCAAGGAGATCAACGAGGCCTACGCCGTACTCTCCGACCCGAAGAAGAAGGAAGAGTACGATACCTACGGCTCGAGCGGCTTCCACAAACAGTACAGCCAGGAGGACATCTTCCGCAATTTCGACTTTGGCGGAACCTTCCGGGACATGGGCATGGGTGGGGGCGAAGATATCTTTTCGCGCCTGTTCGGCGGCGGCAGAGGCGGCAGGGGAGGTCGGGGCGGATTCCGGGCAGGACCGCAACGGGGCTCAGATCTGGAGATGGAAACCGATGTCAGTTTCAGGGATGCGGTCCAGGGGGCGGAAAAGGTGATCGCCTTCCGCCGTAACGGCGTCCGTGAAGAGTTGAAGGTCAAGATTCCGGTCGGTGTTGATAACGGCAGCAAGATCCGCATCAGTGGCAAGGGTGGCCAGGGAGAGGGGGGGGGGCCGGCCGGCGATCTGTTCCTGATCATCCGCACCCTGCCGGATCCGGTTTTCATCCGCGATGGCGGCGACCTCTTCGTGGAGCGCTCGATCCCCTACAGCGCCGCCTGCCTGGGTGTCTCGCTGGACGTTCCGACCCTGGAGGGAGATAAGCGCATCAAGGTGCCGGCCGGCATTCAGCCCGGTACAAAGATCAGGTTGAAAGGGTGCGGTGTCAAGACCCTCTCTTCAAACACCAAGGGTGATCTGTATGTGAAAATCGGCGTGCATGTACCGGAGGCGCTCAACCCGGAGCAGAAAAAGCTGGTGGAGGAACTGGCCCAGAAGGGTTTGTAATGCTGCAGTGTTGCAGTGGAACGCCCCCCTTTTTTCAAAGGGGGGCGGGATGGTTGCCGTCAAGCTGTAGTTGTCACTGATCCGCTGAATATTTCATCATCCTACCAGGTTACCAAACCAACCACCTTCCTGAGAATCAACAACGCGTCGGAAATGTCGATTATCCCATCCGGGGCCGGTTTTCCGCCGCTCTGCGGACTGACGTCACCGGCTGAGAGTTCGGCCGCGGTGGGGGTGATCAGACCGACCGCCATGCGCAACGCCATCAAGGCATCGCTCACATCAACAATGCCATCGTTGTTGATATCACCACTGGAGGCAGGGGAGAAGATGACATTTCTCTGGACCGTGGAGCTGTTGCCGGCTTGATCCGTAGCGGTTACGGTTATGGCGTACTGTTTTGCCACACCAAAGGTAAGTTGCTGTTGGAACGCACCATTGACAACCTGCGGCGTATAGCTGTTCCCATCCATGGTGATGGAGACGGTGACTGCGGAGAGGGCGTCAGTGACCATTCCACTGAGCAGCATGGTCTTTGTTAAACTGATAGTGTCCTGCGCCGGATCGGTTATGACCAGACCGGGACGGGTGCTGTCAAAAACGACGGTACGCTTGAGGGTTGCCGTTGTGCCCGCCAGATTGGTGGCGCTGATGAAAATGGTGTTCAGGCCGGGAATAAGATTGAGCGTGATGCTGAAACTGTTTCCATTTATGGCGGCGAACTGGGGAGTTCCTCCGTTGAGTCCTGCCGTGACCGTTGCGCTTGGATCGGTGATCGTTCCGGTAATGGTGACAAGACTTGACGACTGCATGCTGTTATCAACCGGTGAGCTGACCGTTAAGGCGGGTGCGGAAATTTCCAGGGTAATAGTCCGCGTGTCCTGGGTTATCAGGCCGGCATTGTCGATGACAACAGACGTAATCCTGTTTGCCCCCTGTCTGAGGGTGAGCGCCTGGGAAAAGCTTCCGCCCTGAGCGACCGTCACCGGCACGCCGTTAATTGTGAAGGCTTTCGTTCCGTTCTGACAAAAGATCAGTCCCGAAATATTGAGGGTGGCCGCGGCCGTCACCGCGCCGTCCGGCAGCGTTGAGAGGGACAGGGAGGGCGCAACGCTGCTGTAACTTACCGTAAAATTCTGGGTGGCCGACACCGGCAGATAGGTGGGGTCATTGATCTGGCTGGCGGTGATGACCGTGGTTCCGACACCGGTGATGGTGACCATATTTCCGCTGATGCTGGCTACATCCGGACGTGAGCTGCTGTAGGTGATCGGCCGGCCGGAAGAAACCGTTGCGCTCAGGGCAAAGGGAGCGTCACCCAACATTCTTGACGCTATTGGATCAAAGGTCATTGTTTGGGTGGACTTCACTACGGTAAAGGTCGTACCGGCGGTGGGTGTGGCCACTACCGTATTCCCCGACGTATCGGTGCCGGTTGCCAGGGAGACGATAACCGTACCGCTGCCGGCGCCGACCGTGTGCTTGTAGGTGTAATGGGTGGCATCGACCCGCTGCATGTCACCGGCCAAGAGGATATTGCCGCCACCCAGCACAATCTGGGGAACGGGAGAGATTGCCATCGCCTTACTAAAAGTGGCGGTAAAGGTGACCACGTCCCCCAGCTTGTAAGTAAGAGCCGGCACGACAGTAGGTGTAATGACAAGTGCCGCCGTGGGAGGAACTATATCCACGGTCCAGCTGGCAGTGGTGGCCGTAGACTGGATGTTGCCGGCTGGATCGGTGGCGGTTATGGTGACTTTGTGGGCCCCGCTGCCGAGCCCGACAAATCCGTAGGGAGAGGAGCAGATGGTGGCTGCTGAAGTATCAAGTTTGCACAGAAAGGTAGATCCCGGCTTGGAGCTGGTAAAGGCTATGTTGCCGGTGGCTGTATTGGAGACCGCCGCCGGTTGACTGATGATGGTGGTGGTCGGCGCTACCGTGTCCACTGTCCAGACGATACTGGTCGGTGAGGTCTGATAGATGCCGTCAGCGTTTTTTCCCACAACCGAGAGGGCATGGGCGCCGTTTGACAGCGACTTGAGGGAAATGGGGAGCGAGGGGTCAACATCGGCGGTATACGCTCCCGCGTCCAGACTGTAGCGGTAGGCGACAATACCGGGGCCGGAGACCTGGATGGTGGCGGTGGTGCTGTTGGTGAGCGCGGGCGGTGTATTGGAGAGTACCGCGATTGTGGAAAGTGTATCAATCATCCAGGAATAACCGGCCGGGGAAGGCTCACTGTTGCCAATCAGATCGATGCCCCTGACTGCCAGGGAGTGGGTTCCATTAACGAGCGCACTGTACGTGTAGGGCGAGGCGCAGGGAGCAAAACTGCCTCCGTCCAGCTGGCACAGAAAGGTCGTGCCCGGCTTTGACGAGCGGAAGATGAACATGCCCGACGGGGAAGCGGAAAGCGAGGCCGGAGCGCGTAAAATGGTCGTTGTCGGCAGTGTCGTCTCAACGGTCCAGATAACGCATGTGGGAATACTCTGCAGTGTATTGGCAAGAGAGTCCCGCCCCTTGACTTTCAGCGTGTGTGGACCGTCGGTCAAACCGGAAATGGTGATTGGTGTGGCAATCGGAACTTCCGCCGACCAGGCTCCCGAATCCAGCTGGAACTGGTATGAGACAATGCCGGGGCCGGCAACGCTGATCACCGCATTGGCTATGGCTGACGGAGATGGGGGAACGCCGGAGAGAACCGCTATCCTGGCAGAACTGTTCACCGTCCAGGTATGGATGGCAGGTGAGGGGTCGTAGGCGCCCGAAGGATCCTTGGCCCGCACAGTCAGGCTGTGTCTGCCATCGGCAAGCGCCACGGTGCTGTAGGGGCTCTGGCAGGCGACAAATGCCACCGAATCGGTCATACACTCGAAGGTGGATCCGGGCTTGCTGGACTTGAAGGTAAAGCTGCCGACCGGCTGGATGCTCGGATCACTGGGAGCGGAGGAGATAAAGGTTTCCGGTGGCGTACTGCTGATGGTGACGGATATGGCGCTGGGAGGAGCCTGGACATTTCCGGCTGAGTCCACGGCACGCGCCAGAACCGGATAGGTTCCATCCAGGGGAAGCGCCCAGGTGAAGCTCCAGGAATTGCTGCCACTGGCTGTGCTCCAGAGCATGCCATTGTCCGTTGAAAGCTCGACCCGCTGGACAAAGGAAGCGGCATCAGCGGCGGTTCCCCTCACAACGGTTGAAGCGCCACTGACAAAAGAGCTGTTGGCCGGCACGGTTATGGCGGAAAGCGGCAGGGAATTATCAACGGTAAAGGTGGCGGAGGGGCCGGCAGAGGGTGCGCTGTTGCCCGACAGGTCGCTGCTGGTGCCGGCGGCCAGGGAGATGCCCAGGGTGCCGTCTCCACTGATGGAATTGATGGTAACGGTGCGATTGGCCCCGCTGCCGCTATCAACAGAAACGGTTCCGGTGGCGCTGCCGGTTTTGTTGAGCGTGATATCTGCCGCGGTCAGGGTGCTGCCGGCAAAGTTGGCATCAGCGTAGGTCACCGTATAGGTTATGGGACCGGTTGAGGCGATTGTAGCCGACGGAGCGCCGATGGTGATCACCGGGACAAGGCTGTCCGCGATGAAGGTTGCGCTGGGACCGACGGCCGGCGCACTGTTGCCTGCCAGGTCGCTGGCCGTACCGGCGCCGATGGAGATACCCATGGTGCCGGTCCCGCTGATGGAACTGATAGTCACCGTATAACTGGTTCCCGAGCCGCTCACGCTGACCGTACCGCTGGGATTGCCGGTCCTGTTGAGGGTTATGTTTGCCGGGAGCAGGGTGCTGGTGTTGAAGTTGGCATCGGCATAGGTCACCGTATAGCTCACCGGACCGGTTTTGGTGGCTGCGACAGTCGGGGCGCTTATGCTCACCGTGGGAGCAAAACTGTCCACCGAGAACGCTGCGCTGACTGCCGATGCGGGGGCGCTGTTGCCCAGCAGGTCGCTGGCGGTGTTGGCGGCGATACTGATGCGTAGCGAACCTTCACCGCTGATGGACGAGATGGTCACGGTGCGGGTCGCGCCCGAAGTCGTTGCGCCCGTGCCGCTGACGGCAACCGTGCCGGTGGCGGTGCCGGTCCTGATCAGCGTAACGTTTGCGGAGGTCAGGGTCGTGGCGTTGAAGCTGGCGTCGGCATAGGTCACCGTATAGCTTACCGGGCCGGTTTTGGTGCTGGTTGTGGATGGTGCGCCGATACTGATGGTCGGGGCGCTGTTATCCACCGTAAAGGTGGCGCTGGGGGCGGTGGCGGGAGCCGAATTGCCGGCCACATCGCTGCAGGTGCCGGATGCGATGGAAATCCCCAGAGTGCCGTCTCCGCTGATGGAACTGATGGTCACAGTGCGGGTGCTGCCGGAACCACTGACGAAAACCGTACCGGTGGCCGTACCGGTGGCATTGAGGGTGATATCTGCCTGCGACAGGGTAACCGGGCCGGGATTGGTATCGCTGTAGGTCACCGTATAGGAGACCGGACCGCTGGAGGTGCGAACAGCCGAAGGAGCGCTGACCGTAATGGTCGGAGCGGTGTTGTCAACGATGAAAAGTGTACTGTTACCGGAAACCGGAGCTTTGTTGCCTGATGTATCGCTGGCGGTATCCTTGGCAATGGAGATCCCCAGGGTACCGGTACCGGAAATATTGCTGATCGTCAGGGTCCGCACCTGGCCGGTGCCATTGTCGACCGTAACGGTGCCGGTTGCGCTGCCGGTCTTGACCAGGGTGACGCTCGTCGCCGTCAGAGCGAGACTGCTGCTAAAATTTGCGTCGGCATAGGTCACCGAGTAGGTTACCGGGCCACCCCTGGTGCTGGCAACCGAAGGGGAGCCGACACTGATGGTCGGCGCCGTATTGTCCACCAGGAAGGTGGCGCTAGGACCGGCGGCGGGTGCCGTGTTACCGGCCAGGTCACTGGCGGTGCCGGAAGCGATGGAGATTCCCAGGGTGCCGTCACCGCTGATGGCGCTGATGGTGACGGTACGGGTAGTGCCGGTGCCGGTCACGGCGATCGTACCGGTGGCGGTGCCGGTGCTGATCAGGGTGACCTGGGCCGGGGCCAGGCTGCTGGTGCTGAAATTGGCATCGCCATAGCTGATCACGTAGCTCACCGGTCCGGTTCTGGTCGTGGTTGCCGACGGGGAGCCGATGCTGATGGTCGGGGAGGTATTGTCCACCGTGACCACTGTGCTGGCCGCCGAAGCGGGGGCGGTGTTGCCGGTTATGTCAACACCGGTGCCGGCGCCGATGGAAATCCCCAGGCTGCCCTCACCGCTGATGGCGCTGATGGTGACGGTTCGGCTGGCGCCGGTGCCGCTCCCCACCGAAACGGTACCGGTGGCGGTACCGGTTGTGTTGAGGGTTATATCTGCCAGGGAAAGGCTACTGGAGATGAAGTTGGTGTCCGTATAGCTGACGGTGTAGGTCACCGAACCGCTGCCGGTGTAAGCAACGGATGGTGAGCCAATGCCGATGGCCGGATTGGTATTGTCAACAATGAAGCTGGTGCTGGAGCCGGAGAGCGGCGCCAGGTTTCCGGCCACATCCCGGGCGGTGCCGGCAGCAATGGAAATGGCCAGGGTGCCGGTACCGCTGATGGAGTTGATGGTGACCGTACGGGTTGCGCCGCTACCGCTGTCGACACTGACGGTACCGGTGGCGGTGCCGGTCTTGGACAGGGTGACATTGGCCGCGGTCAGGGTGCTGGCGCTGAAGTTGGTATCGGTATAGGTAACGGTATAGGTCACCGGACCGCTCTTGGTGCTGGATAGTGACGGAGCGCCGACGCTGATGACCGGCAGAATGCTGTCGCAGGTGAAGGTGGCGCTGGGGCCGGCGGCCGGGGCGCTGTTGCCGGCCAGGTCGCTGCCGGTGCCTGCCGGCAGGGAAATGCCAAGCGTGCCTTCTCCGGTAATGGAACTGATGGTCACGGTGCGGGTTGTGCCGGTGCCGGTCACCGCTACGCTGCCGCTGGCGGTACCGGTCTTGTTCAGGGTAATGTTGGCCGGCACCAGGGTACTGGAATTGAAGTTGGCATCGGCGTAGGTAACCACAAAGCTTACCGGACCGGTTTTGGTACCGGTGATCGACGGGGGCCCGATGCTGACGGTCGGGGCAGTGTTATCCACCGTGATGGTGGCACTCACACCCGAAGCGGGAGCCAGATTGCCCAGCAGGTCCACGGCGGTACCGGCGGCAATGGAGAACTTGAGGGTGCCGTTGCCGGTGATGGAGCTGATGGTAACGGTACGGACACTGCCGGAACCGCCGTCAACCGAGACGATGCCGTCGGCGGTCCCGGTTCTGGTCAGGATGATATTGCCGATCGAAAGGCTGCTGGTGTCAAAATTCGTATCGCCATAGGTAACCGTGTACGTAACCGGACCGCTGGCGGTATGGGGGGAGGATGGGGCACCGATACTGATGGTCGGATTGGTGTTGTCGACGATAAAGGGGGTGCTGGAAACAAGGGCGGGAGCCGTGTTGCCGGCCTGGTCAGTAGCCGTGGCGGCGACGATGGAGATGGCCAGGGTGCCGGTGCCGGAAACGGAACCGATGGTCACGGTGCGGGTTGTACCGCTGCCGGTGACGGAAGAGACACTGCCGGTGGCGCTGCCGGTTTTGAGCAGCGTGATATTGGCCGGTACCAGGGTGCTGGCGCTGAAATTGGTGTCGGCATAGGTCAGGGTATAGCTCACCGGTCCCGCTTTGGTAAAGGCGACCGACGGGGTGCCAACGGAGAGCGTGGGGGGGATACTGTCGCAGGTGAAGGTGGCGCTGGGGCCAACGGCCGGCGCCGTATTGCCGGCCTGGTCACTGGCGGTGCCGGGCCCGATGGAAATTCCCAGGGAGCCTTCACCGGTGATGGCGCTGATGGTGACCGTACGGGTGATGCCGGTGCCGGTAACGGCCACTGAGCCGTTGGCGGTGCCGGTGCTGTTGAGGGTTATGTCCGCCGCTTTCAGGGTGCTGATGTTGAAGTTGGCGTCGGTGTAGGTCACGGTGTAGCTTACCGGTCCGGTCCTGGTGCCGCTGAACGTGGGAGAACTGATACTGATAACGGGGGCGGTGTTGTCCGCTTTGAACGACGTTGCTGAACTGGCTGCCGGAGCGGCGTTGCCCACATCATCGGAGGCGGTGCCGCCGGCCACGGAAATCCCGATCGAGCCGTCACCGCTGATTGCATCAATATTGACCACCCTGGTCGAAGCTCCCGTGCCGCTGATGGAAACCGTGCCGGTAGCCGTGCCGGATGTGTTGAGCGTGATATCGCCGGTTGTCAGGGTAACGGTCGTTGCGTTGGTGTAGGTGAGCGTATAGGAAACCGGCCCGTTTTTGGTGGCCGTGGCCGACGGAGCACCGATGGTCAGTGTGGGTGTAATCGCGAACGCAGGCAGGGCGCTCAGCAGGAACAGGGTCAGAACGACCAGACAAAAAATACTGCGTAACTGATTCATGGGGTGCATCCCTTTGCCAACGGAAATCATTTCAATCATGCTCACTGGCCGGAATACATGCTGCATTTGCCATATTCACAGCTCCGGAACCTTTAATTATAATCGGTTCTTTGCACCAAAAACTGAACAGCATTTCAATCGGGTACCCTGGGATGACTATCCATTTTTCATCAGCACCACGGAATGGGCGGAGATACCCTCACCGGTGCCGGTAAATCCCAACCCCTCCTCGGTGGTAGCCTTGACGTTGACCTGATCGATATCCGCCCGCAATACCCGGGCAATGTTCTCCCGCATGGTAGCGATGTGGGGCGCCATCTTGGGGCGCTGGGCAATGATGGTGGCGTCCAGATTGCCCAGGGCATACCCCCGTTCGGCTGCCAGATTGCCCACATGTTCCAACAGTTTCAAGCTGTCGGCGCCCTTGTAGGCCGGGTCGGTGTCGGGAAAGTGCCTGCCGATGTCCCCCTCGGCAATTGCCCCCAGGATGGCATCGGCAATGGCGTGCAGCAGCACATCGGCATCGGAATGCCCCAGGAGCCCCTTTTCCCAGGGGATCTCCACCCCACCCATGATCAGTTTTCTCCCCTCCACCAGTTTGTGAACGTCGTAGCCGTGTCCTATGCGCATAAACTTGTCTCCAAATGAAAAATAAGAGTCGGTAGATTCAGTTGACCGACTTCGTAACGCCCGATGTTACCCATGGCGCAACCCCACACAGCCATTATGGACGTGTGGGGCGAATTAACGCAAAAACCCCGAATATGTCGGGGTTCGTTCGATATAAAAGTATGTGGGCAGCGGTCATGCCTCGGCTTTCAAGTTTCTCGCCATCAGCTCGGTCACCGCCTCGCGTGCTGGTTTATCCTCGTGCAGAATCTGGAAGGCCTTCTCCACGATCGGCATCTCCACGCCCAGCTTGCGGGAGAGCGCGTAGACCGATTCGGCGGTCTTGACCCCTTCGGCCACCATGCGCATCTCGGCCAGGATATCGGCCAGACGCATGCCTTGTCCCAGTTTGAAACCGACGGTACGGTTGCGGGAAAGATCGCCGGTGCAGGTCAGAACCAGATCTCCCATGCCGGCCAGCCCGGCAAAGGTGACGTGCTGGGCGCCCATGGCCAGTCCCAGCCGGTTCATCTCGGCCAGACCGCGGGTGATCAGTGCGGCCCGGGCGTTGTGTCCGAAACCCAGACCGTCGCAGATACCGGCGGCAATGGCGATCACATTCTTGACGGCACCACCCAACTCCACACCGATGACATCACTGTTGGTATAGGCCCTAAATGAGGGATTGCTGAAGGCAGCCTGTACCAGCCGCGAGCATGACTCGTTGCGGGAAGCGGCCACAATCAGGGAGGGCAGGCCCTCGGCCACTTCGCGGGCAAAGGTGGGTCCGGAAAGGGCCACATAGCGGTTTAAAAAATCGTCCCCGAAAAACTCGGTGCAGATCTGGGATACGGTCTTGAGTGTCTCCAGCTCGATCCCCTTGGAAGCATTGACAATGGTCGCGGCCGGATCGATCAGCTCCACCGCCCGGGCCAGTACGCTGCGCATGACCTGCACCGGCGTCACCATCAGGACCAGTGAGCGACCCGCCAGGGCCTCGGACAGGTTGGCGGTGCAGCTCAGCGCGGGACTGAGCTGAATACCGGGCAGAAAGAGCGGGTTAGCATGGTGCAGGTTGATCTCGTCAACCAGCTCGGCATCGTGAACCCACAGGGTCGTGTCGTGGCCGTTGCTGGCCAGCACGTTGGCCAGCGCCGTACCCCAGCTTCCGCCACCGATAACCGCTGCACGTAACGGTTTATTCCTCATCGTCATATCCCTCCTCCAATCGCAGGTCAAAACCATCGGCCAGTGCCTGGCGGGCCGTCTCGATACTGTCCAGAATCAAACGTCGAATAAAGGGGTGACGCTCCTCGGGAACAAACCCTCCCACCAGACTCAGCGCCGTGGCCAGGGTATGCTGAATAACCTGCTCGTCGCAACCGGTCTGTTGTAGAAAGTCCGCGGTCAACAGCAGGCGTTTGACAAGCTCCGCCCGGCGGGGCGCGATCAATTCCGCGCAGAAGCTGACCATGATCTCTTCCACGACATCGTCCGGAACACCCTTGCCGGCGGCGGTTTTTTCCAGCCTGTCCAGACGCTCGGCAACATCATACACCGCCGGCTCCGACAGCATCCACCCCTCAAGGCCGGGATGGTCAAGCAGCTCGCTGCTGCCGGCTATATAGTCGGGTATCCGCTCAACGATACCTTCCAGGTGAACCAGGCTGAATCGGGGAATGTACGCTTCGGAGCGCAGCGAATCAGGATAGAACATCCGCATGTCAACATAGAAATCGGGCGGCAGATGGTAGCTCTGCTTGCGGCTGTTGGAGAGAGCGTCCCTCAGCAGAGCCAGGGCATAGGACGATTCCACTGGTTCCAGCAGCTCACCGGCGGTGATCTCTCGCAGAACCGCATCGTACTCGGAAGTATCCTTCATGCGGTAGCTGAGCGCGTTGATGATGCCCTCGGATTCGCCAACCAGCAGCAACAGGGTGGCATAGGTCCCATCATCCAGCTGCCAGGAAAACAGCAATGAACGGGAGCCGTAGATATCCACCGGACCGGCCTGAACTTGGTAGAGCGGCCGTGGCACGGGAAAAGAGGGGGGGAGCTGCTCCGGCTGCCGGATTCCCATGAAGGAGAGCCGGCGGATACTGCGGCGAATCAGGTCGGCAACATCGCCCTCATGCCGTTTTTCCGCGCTGGTGAGCACCGTCAGGGCGAGACCGTTTTTTATTTTTCCCAGGGTAATAATTGCCTCACGGACCACCTCGGGCCGCTCGAAGGAGATCAGGATCTCCAGCAATGACACCGCATCGGGTGTTCCAACCTCGGACAGAAAACGGGTCATCCGTTCTCGAACGTCGTTGTCTGCGTCCAGAAACATATCCATGAAGCGTACCAGCCCGCGCTCTCCATCCTTCAGGCAGTCGCCGATAAACCCTTCCATGGATCGCGCTCCATAACCGGTCATGGATGCAAAGGGAGGAGCGGTGACATCAACCCCATAGTCATGCAGGGCATCCAGCAGCGCCATGCGGGACTGCTCATCCAGGTCCGTACGCTTGATGGTGATCTGGACCAGTTGATCAAGCCAATTGGAGTCCTCGAAAAAATCCAGCATGCAGGTGTAACGGTAAATGGCAGTGCCGTTTTTCTCCCGCCACAGTTTACGCACCAAGGGACGCAGCGCCCGCCGCCCCGATTTCTGCAGACGCTTGCCGATCCGCTCCATCTGCTCGGTGGTCAGGTCATCACGCTTGAGAAAATCCAGCAGGCGTATGATACGCCGCCGCTCCCTCAGTGATTTATCAATAGTGAAGGCTCTGTTCATGTTCTGTTTTTGAACCTGCAGGGGCTACCCCCTGTGGCCGCCCTGGTCGCGGGCAGACACAGGGGCCTGACTCTACTCGGTCCCATCATCCCCTTCAAACTCTTCGTCCTCTTCCTTCTCGGCCAGTCTGGCCACGGCAACCACCTTTTCCTTGACCTCGGTGGTAATCAGACGGACACCCTGGGTATTGCGCCCGATGACCGAGAAACCGGATACCGGCACCCGCAGAATTTTACCGTTATCGGTAATTACCATCAGGTCATGGTCATTGGCTACCTGCATGACATTGACCACGCAGCCGTTGCGGTCGCTGGTCTTGATGGTGATCATGCCCTTGCCGCCGCGGGTCTGACCACGGTATTCGTCAAGATCGGTACGTTTGCCATAACCGTTCTCGCAGACGGTGAAGATGGTTGAACCGACCGCCTCGTTATCCACGATCTCCATCCCGATCACATGATCGTCTTCATTCAGATTCATGCCGCGCACACCGCGGGTGACGCGTCCCATGGAGCGGGCATCGGCTTCGTGGAAACGAATCGCCTTGCCGTTGCGGGATGCCAGGAAAATATCCTTGGTGCCGTCGGTCAGGGCCACACCGATCAACTTGTCACCCTCATCCAGCTTGACGGCGATGATGCCACCGGAGCGCACGTTGGAGTATTCGATCAGCGGCGTCTTTTTGACCACTCCGTTGCGGGTGGCCATGAACAGGGAGGTGTCCTCGCTGAACTCCTTGATCGGCAGGATGGTGGTGATCTTCTCATCCATACCGACATTGACCAGGTTGACCACAGCCTTGCCCTTGGTGGTGCGGCTTCCCTCGGGGATCTCGTAGACCTTGAGCCAGTACATCCGTCCGGCGTCGGTGAAGCAGAGCAGGTAGTCCTTGGTGGAGGCGATGAAGAGCTGTTCGACGAAATCCTCATCCTTGGTCTTCATGCCGGTCTTGCCCTTACCGCCCCGGCGCTGGGAGCGGTAGAGATCCACGGCGCTGCGCTTTATGTAGCCGGTGTGGGAGATGGTAACCACCATCTCTTCGTCCTCAATGGTGTCCTCCAGGGAGATATCAGCGGTTCTGTCCGCAATCTCCGAGCGGCGCTTGTCGCCGAACCTGTCCCGGATATCGGTCAGTTCGTCGACAATGATCTTGAGAATTTCGGTATCCGAGGCCAGAATCTCCCTCAAGCGTGCGATAAGACGCAGGATTTCTTCGTACTCGGAGATGATCTTGTCCCGCTCCAGACCGGTCAAGCGCTGCAGGCGCATTTCCAGGATGGCCTGGGCCTGGATATCGGACAGCTGTACTTCATGCTCATAACCTGCGGGACGGGGCAGGTTCAATCGCGCCAAATACTCGGGGTTGGCAAACGTGCCATCCATCAGTCCCTGTTTGGCCTCGGGTGGAGTCTTGGATTCACGGATCAACTCAATCACCGCATCCAGCCAGTCCAGGGCGATCTTGAGGCCTTCCAGAATATGGGCCCTGGCCAGGGCCTTCTTCAGTTCGAAGTTGGTGCGGCGAGTAACCACTTCGCAGCGGTGCTCGACAAAACAGTCCATCATCTGGCGCAGGGTCAGTACCCGCGGCCGGTTGTGGACGATGGCCAGCATGATAATGCCGAAGGAGTTCTGCAACTGGGTCTGCTTGTAGAGCTGGTTGAGCAGCACCTCGGCGTTCTCGTCGCGCTTGACCTCGATGACGATGCGCATCCCCTCGCGGTCGGATTCATCGCGAATCTCGGTGATACCTTCAACCTTTTTCTCCTTGACCAGTTCGGCGATCTTCTCGATCAGGCGGGCCTTGTTGACCTGGTAGGGCAGCTCGGTGATGATGATTGACTGGCGTTCGGATCTCTTGGACGCCTCAACATGGGCCTTGGCACGTATCTGGATGATGCCGCGGCCGGTGGAGTAGGCGTCGTAAATACCCTGGCGGCCGTAGATGGTGGCGCCGGTAGGAAAATCCGGACCAGGCACCAGCGCCAGCAACTCCTCGAAGGTGGTTTCAGGATTTTGAATCACGGCAATGATGCCGTTGATCACCTCGACCAGGTTATGGGGCGGTATGTTGGTGGCCATGCCGACGGCAATGCCGGTGGAGCCGTTAACCAGCAGGTTGGGGAACTTGGCGGGAAGGACCGTCGGCTCCTGCATCTCGTCATTGTAGTTGGAGACCATGGCAACGGTCTCTTTTTCCAGGTCGTTCAGCAATTCATGGGAAAGCTGGCGCAGGCGAATTTCGGTATAACGCATGGCCGCCGGCGAATCGCCGTCAACTGAACCAAAGTTACCCTGACCGTCCACCAGCATGTAGCGCAGGGAGAAGTCCTGGGCCATGCGCACGATGGTATCGTAGGCGGCCGTATCGCCATGGGGGTGGTACTTACCGATGACATCACCGACCACACGGGCTGATTTCTTGTAGGGCTTGTTATAGTCGTTGCTCATGTCGTACATGGCATACAGACAGCGCCGGTGCACCGGCTTGAGGCCGTCGCGTACATCAGGCAGGGCGCGGCCGACGATGACCGACATGGCGTAGTCCATGTAGGAGCGTTTCATCTCATCTTCGATATTGACGGAAATTTTGTTTTGCGGAGTGTTAATCATTACTACCTCGTATATCCCTCTGAAATGAAATTATATATCCAGGTTGACCACGTTCAGCGCATTCGTCTCGATGAATTCGCGGCGCGGTTCCACCTGGTCACCCATCAGGATGGTGAAGATCTCATCCGATTCAACGGCGTCCTCGATCTTGACCTGCAACAGGACACGGTTTTCAGGGTTCATGGTGGTCTCCCAGAGCTGATCAGGGTTCATCTCGCCGAGACCCTTGTAGCGCTGGATACCGAGTCCCTTTTTGGCATTCTCCAGGAAGAAGGTCAGCAGTTCCTCATGGTTGGAGGTCTCCAGCAGTATTTTGCCGGACTCCTGCTCCACGAACGCCCTACCGTCTGCCATGGTCTCCACAACGCGGCGGTGATTATCCACCAGCAGTTCATACTCGTGGGTGGCCAGTACGCCCAAAATCTGCTGGTCGATGATGGCACGGATATTCCCCGTGTAAAAGATGATCCGCTCTTCTTCAAGCTGATACTCACCATTCGCCGTCAGTGACTTCATGGACTCAAGATAGGGCTCAAACTGGGAGAGTTCCTCCAGTCCGGCAGGTACGTTGCTGCGGACAATCACCGAAAGCAGCTCGGGAGTGATTCCTTTTTTAAGCACCTTGTCAAAGATGGCCCGGTTGTCGATGAACTGGCGTATAACCGGAATGATCTGCTTTCCGGTGTAAATCCGATCACCCTTCTCCAATCTCAGGATCAACTCCTCGGCCCCTTCCTCCAGCAGGAAGTTCTGCATGGCCGCATCATCGCGAAGGTACATCTCCTTTTTACCGCGCTTGACCTTGTAGAGTGGCGGTTGAGCGATGTACAAATGCCCGCGCTGGATCAGTTCGTTCATGTTGCGATAAAAGAAGGTCAGCAGCAGCGTCAGGATGTGGGAGCCGTCCACGTCGGCGTCTGTCATGACAATAATGCGGCCGTAGCGCAATTTGGCGATATCGAAATCATCCTTGCCAATGCCGGTGCCAAGCGCCGTAATCAGGGTGCGGATCTCCTGAGAGGAGATCATCTTGTCGAAACGGGCCTTCTCCACGTTGAGGATCTTGCCCTTGAGCGGCAGGATCGCCTGAAATTTGCGATCGCGGCCCTGTTTGGCCGAGCCGCCGGCTGAATCGCCCTCGACCAGATACAGTTCGCACAGCTCGGGATTTTTCTCCTGGCAGTCGGCCAGTTTACCCGGCAAGCCCCCCAGATCCAGAGCTCCCTTGCGCCTGACCGTTTCCCGCGCCTTGCGGGCCGCTTCGCGGGCCCGGGCCGCTTCAATGGATTTTTCCAGGATGCGTTTGGCTACCTGGGGGTTTTCCTCCAGAAACTGGGCCAGTTTTTCATTAATAAGGGTTTCAACGTAGCCCTTAACTTCCGAATTACCCAGCTTGGTTTTGGTCTGCCCCTCGAACTGCGGTTGGGGGATCTTGACGGAGATGACACAGGTCAGCCCTTCGCGCAAGTCATCCCCCGAGATGGAGACCTTTTCTTTCTTGAGCAGGTTATTGGCGGCGGCATAGCTGTTCATGGTGCGGGTGAGGCCAGCCTTGAAACCTACCAGGTGGGTGCCCCCCTCATGGGTGTTGATATTGTTGGCAAAGGAGAAGATCTTTTCGTCGTAGGAGTCGCTGTACTGCATGGACACTTCTGTTTCAACGCCTCCTTTTTCACCCTTGAAATAGATCGGTTTGGGGTGCAGTGCGACCTTGTTGCGGTTCAGATACTCCACAAAGGAGTTAATGCCACCTTCATAATAAAATTCATGGAACTTGTCATCGACCCGCATGTCGCTGATCTTGATGCGAACGCCAGCGTTGAGAAACGCCATTTCGCGCAACCGCTGGGAAAGTACATCAAAGGAAAACTCGGTTGTTTCAAAGATTTCCTCATCCGGCGTGAAGGTGACCTTTGTGCCACGCTTCCTGGTTTCTCCAACTATTTCCAGAGGCGCCTGTGGATCACCGCGTCGGTAGGACTGCCTGAAAATCTTGCCGTCCCGCCTGATCTCCAGTTCCAGCAATCGGGAAAGAGCGTTGACAACGGAAACCCCTACGCCATGCAGACCACCGGAAACTTTGTAGGAATCATTATCAAACTTGCCCCCGGCATGCAGTACGGTCAGAACAACTTCCGCCGCTGACCTTCCTTCGGTTGGATGCATGTCTGTCGGAATACCACGGCCGTTATCCACAACGGTTACTGATCCATCGGTATTGATGGTTACACTGATATTATCGCAATGACCTGCCAGTGCCTCGTCAATGGAGTTATCTACGATCTCGTACACCAAGTGGTGCAGACCCGCACTGGAGGTGGAACCGATGTACATGGCCGGGCGCTTGCGTACCGCAGCCAGACCTTCCAGTATTTTAATATTGTCGGCGCCGTATTCTTCCGCACCGCCCTGTGCTGTTTTATTGTCTTCATTCATGCGATTCATTTCCCTCAAACGTCAGATTGCCGTCTTCCATATGGAACACGGCGTAGTGTGCTGCGGCCCCGAGCAGGGCGGGTGAACGTTCAGTTGTTGTTATGAACACCTGGATGTTCATGTCGGTCAAAAAAGTTAAAAAATTGCTATTTCTCGCAGCGTCCAGCTCCGAACTCACATCATCCAGCAACAAAAGTGGAGCTTCTCCGAAAATTTCCTGAACGGTGTTGAGTTCAGCCATTTTTAGAGCCAGCACAAAGCTTTTCTGCTGGCCGGTGGATCCAAATGATTTCAGCGGCCGGCCATTGAGCTGAAATATCAGGTCATCACGGTGTGGACCAGCGGTTGTTGTTCCATAACGAAGGTCGCTGTGTTTGTGTCGCTCAATAAGTTCAAGGAGTTCTGTCCGAATCTGTCCCTGTTCCGTAGAAGAAATGCCTTCCGGAGCATAGGTAATATCGGCTGTTTCGCCCTCACCGGAAATTGTTCCATAGTGTTGTTGAAGCGCGCCGCTGAGCCGTTTCACAAAACGTTGCCGGCGATAAATAACGTCGGCCCCCGTTTCAGCCAACTGCTCGGTCCAGGTATCCAGACCACTCTTATCGTTGTTTTTCAAGAGCTGGTTTCGTTGTTTAAGAATGCGGTGATAGCTATGCCAACAGAGCAAATAGCCAACATCACAGGTGTAAACTGCTCTATCAAGAAAGCGTCTTCGTGATTCCGGACCGAATTTGACCATGCTGGTGTCATCGGGAGAAAAAACAACCGTGTTTATTCTCCCGTAAAGATCCGATGCTTTTTGAATTGCTTTCCCGTCCAACTCAACCCTGCGGCCAGCGTTTTCCAGGGTCACCCTGATGCGGGTATGCATGCCAGTTGATTCTATTTCTCCCTGCATCTGAGCTTTTTTCTGGTCATATCCGATAAAATCCGGCAGGCGCGCATTTCTGAATGAACGGGGACTTCCCAGAAGGTAGAGCGCCTCAAGCAGGTTGGTCTTACCCTGACCATTTTGCCCATATATCAGATTAAAATATTTGCCGGGTGTAAACCGCATGGATTCAATGTTACGGAACCCGGCAATGAAAAGGTTGGTAAGGCGCATTCTGCGTTATTACAGCCTCATGGGCATAATAACTGCCAGAAAACTGTCGCTGTTTTCGGGCAGAATTATTGAAGGCGCCAGCTCATCCTTGAATTTCATTACAATCCTGTCAGTTTCTGCAACTGCAAACACATCCAGGAGATAGCGGGCGTTGAATCTGACCGCGAGAGGTTCCCCATCGTACACAACATCGATCTCTTCCATGGCATCGCCGAGTTCCGGGTTACTGGATGATATCTTGATACCTGATGAGGTTATTTCCAACATAATTCCTTTAAATTTCTCGCTGGAGAGAATTGCCATGCGCCGTACCGAATGGGTAAAATCATCAATATTAACAGTGATAATTCGTTCATTTGATGTGGGTATGACTCGTGTGTAATCGGGGAACTCGCCATCCACCAGGCGCATGACCATGTAGGAGTCGCCACGTTTTATAACTGCACTGTTGTCCATGAAACCAAACATGAGGGTTCCGCCATCTTCCTCGGTTATTTTTTTTAATTCATAGACACCCTTTTTAGGAAGAATAACCCCTTTTAACAGTTCCGGACCGGCGGTTCCTTTGAGAGAGCAACTTGCAATCGAGAGTCGATGGCCATCTGTGGCCACCATCTTTAAAATCTGATGATCATCCGCAGTTACTTCAACCTTGGCGAAAAGACCGTTCAGATTGTATTTCGTATCATCATTACAGATGGCATAGGATGTTTTTTCAATCATCCCCTTAAGAAGCGAACTCTCGATCTCAAAGAGATTTTCTTCTTTAACCGTGGGGAAATAAGGAAATTCATCTGCTGAGAGACCAACAATATTGAAATGAACCTTGCCGCATTTAATCTCTACCCAATCATTGTCTTTTGTAGAAAAAGTGATCGGTTGATTTGGAAGTTCCTTTACGATTTCATACAGTTTTTTAGCGCTGACCGTAATTTTTCCCGGTGCCAAAATATCAGCCGGATACATGCTTTTCATACCGACTTCCAGGTCAGTTGCTGTTACATGAAGCGCTGAATCAGTAGCCTCAAGAAGGACATTGGAAAGGATTGGCATGGATGTTCGCTTTTCAACAATACCCTGAATTTTTTGCAGCGATTTGAGAAATGCTTCCTTGTCAATTATGAATTCCATCTGTCACTCCTTACTAAAGGTTCTTTTATTTAAAGATTAAATCTTAGTTGTTATAGTAGGGACCAGGAATCTGGTGATAACTGCCTAAACCTCAAAAAATTAAGGAAAATATTTTGATTCAGGTTGTTGATGAAATAAAGCGCAAGTCGGTGCTTGTCAACAGCCTGCGAGTTATACACATTCTCTGCACGTCTTATCAACATGCTGTGTCTATTTGAGAAGGATATGTTTAATATCACCAATCATTTTAGAGAGTTTTGAATCATCTTTGAGAGCATTGTCTATTTTTTTGGCTGCATAAATTACAGTTGAGTGATCCTTGCCGCCGAATTTTAAACCGATATCAGGATATGAAAAGTTTGTCATGTCACGACAGAGCCAGATCGCTATCTGACGGGCCTGTACAAAGTTTTTAGGTCTTTTGCTTGATTTAAGATCAGCCGGTTTCAGGTCAAAAAAATCGGCGACTACTTTCTGGATCAGCTCTACGGTTATATCCTTGCGTTTGTCACCTAGTATTTCCTTCAGATTTTCCTTTGCCATGCTGAGGGTTATGGGAATGCTTTGCAGGCTGCTGTAAGCACCCAATCTGATGAGCATTCCTTCCAGTTCTCGAATATTGCGGGTATCGCTTGATGCCAAAAAATAAATAACATCTTCGGGAAGTTTAATTTTGGTAATTTCTGACTTTTTTTTCAAAATGGCAATTTTTGTTTCCAGATCAGGAGGTTGAATGTCGGCAATCAAGCCCCATTCGAATCGGGATCTGAGACGTTCTTCTAGGTCCGATATTTCCCGGGGGAATTTATCCGATGTTATCACTATCTGTTTCTGCATGTCATGAAGAGCATTGAAGGTATGAAAAAATTCTTCCTGTGTGCCTACTTTTCCAGAAATAAACTGAATATCGTCAACCAGGAGTACATCAAGATTTCTGAACCGCGATCGAAACTGTTCCATACGTTTTTGGCGTAATGCATTAACCATCTCGTACATGAACTTTTCCGCTGAACAGTAGCACACGTTTAAGTCTGGCGAGTTTGCACGGATGGTATGACCTATTGCATTGAGTAGATGGCTTTTACCAAGACCGACACCACCATATATAAAAAGAGGGTTGTAGGTGTCGGCAGGATTATGCGCCACAGCCATGGCAGCAGCGTGGGCGAACTGGTTTCCCGTGCCGCTGACAAACAATTCAAAGGTATATTTGGGGTTCAGTGAGGTAAAGGATGATTCGGTGTGATTACTGGAAAGCTGTTCCGTTTCCTGGTGACCTTTTATGATCAGGTTTTCAGGTTGATAGGTTTCAATGTCGGTATTGTTTTCAGTAACGACGAGATCAATGGAATATTTTTTTCCTGCTGTGACTGACAGGGCGCCAGTGAGCATCTGACGATAATGTTCTTCTATCCATTCTTTGAAAAAGAGTGTGGGAACAGATAGGTAAACAATTGTTTCATCATGATGACTGTAGGATATGGGCTTGATCCACGTCGTGAAGTCTCGCTCAGATAAAACTTTTTCCAGGTTATCAGTGGCTTGTTGCCATACGTCATGCATAAATTCACACTAATCTAAAAGTTGAAAAACAGTTATCAACATACGGTTGATTTAAGAACTACCAATGGTATAAGCACGTTTTGCATCGTTTGCCTAAGGTTTCAGTACAATATTATCAACATGATTTTCAACACCTGTTGATAACTTATTTCGTTTTAATAACAAAGAGTTACATCTATTTATCTGAAATTATAAGGTTTTTTTATCTGGCAGGAGATTACCAGAGGATGTATTGTTTTTCAAGGCAAATCAGCGTTGATTGCATAAGCTGAGGTAATATAAAACTTGACAAGGGTGTCGTGTTATGATTAAAGAATCGATTCCTGAAAAATAATACCAGGGGTGAACAAATGAAAAGAACATTTCAGCCAAGTAACATTTCACGCAAAAGAACTCACGGATTTCTTGTTAGAATGGCGTCAAAAAACGGACGTCTTGTTATCAAGCGCAGAAGAGCAAAAGGACGCAAGAGTCTGGCTGTTCGCATTGCGACCAAGTAGTTTTTCCGTTGGTGAGTGTGTACGCGATGTCAGCACGTTTCCAAAGTCGGTAAGGCTTCGAAAACGTGCTGATTTTGTTGCTCTTCAGAATGCGACCTGCAAACAGACCGTCAAGGGCTTTCTCATCGTTTGGCAAAGCAACGATCGTGATGCCCCTCGTCTTGGAATAACTGCAAGCAAAAAAATTGGATGCGCTGTCATTCGTAACAGAATTAAGCGATTTACCCGAGAAGTTTTCAGACACCGCAGGTCGTTGCTTCCTCAGGTTGACATAAATGTGATTGCGCGCCGCGAATCAGCATCAATGGATTTCTGTAGTGTACAACGTGAACTTGAAAAAGCTTTCAGCCGTATCGGCGCATCACCATGTTTAAGAGCAGTTTGCTCCTAGCAATCAGGTTGTATCAAAGGCTGCTATCACCGCTACTGCCACAGACCTGCCGTTTTTATCCCTCCTGTTCCGAGTATTCCCGAGAATCAATTCAGCGCCATGGATTTGTAAAAGGACTCCGCTTGACCGTGCAGAGGCTCGGCAAATGTCATCCTTTTCATGCTGGTGGATATGACCCTGTACCATAAACGAGACAACACTGGAGCTTTCATGGAAAAGCGTACTTTATTGGCAGTCATTCTCTCTGTAGCTGTTTTTTATGCATCATCACTTTATTTTACTCCTGAAAAAAAGCCGGTTGCTCCCCAACCCGCTACTCGTGCCGTATCGGCTCCAGTTGTAACTCCCCAAACAACGACGGGTCGTGCGAATACAGCTGGTGTGCCGACGCAAACCGATGCGAATGTTCAACCTGATGTAACCGTGGAAACTGATCTTTACACGGCGGTATTTGCCTCAAAGGGTGGTGCATTGAAAAACCTCACTTTGAAAAAGTATCGTGAACAGAACACCCCGGCAGCTCATTCGGTAGTTCTCGGTGATACGGCTGATCCCGCTATACTCACATTTGCAACCAAGGCTACCGGATTTAATCTTCCGGAAGGCACTCTCTTTCAGGCAGATACCAACTCATTAAAACTTGGCGGCGATGAAAAAAAGCAGATCGTTTTTACGTATACTTCCGGACAGGGTTTTAGTGTTCGAAAGACGTATTCTTTTACGGGCGCTTCCTACGGTATAAAACTTGAAACCCAGGTTGCAAATAATGCAACGTTCCCTCTTGTTGGGACACTCCAGCAAGTACTTTCCTATCCAGGTCAACCTAAAGTTAAAGAAACTCGCTATGATGCAAGCGGATCCTACCTTTATAGCGATAACAGCATAAAGAACGATAAACTCAAGGATGTTGCTTCTGCTGCGAAGACGTACGACAAAAATATTCAGTGGGCGGGTTTTGCGGACAAGTATTTTCTCGCCGCCATACTTTCCGAGAACAACAGTATTAATTCCGTGGAGTTGAAAAAAAATGCTGCAGGATACCTTGAATCAACCATTTCATCACCTCAGATAACGGTTAACCCTGGGCAAACGGCGACCCTGAACTATCGTCTCTATGTTGGCCCCAAGGATATCGATATACTCAAGGCACAGGGAAATTCTTTGGAACAGTCCCTTGATCTGGGATGGTTTTCGGTCATTGCTAAACCGCTTTTGTACACGCTTAAGTTTTTCTACCGCTATGTTGGTAACTACGGTCTCGCAATCATCATCATTACGGTCATCCTTAAAGCGCTTTTCTTTCCATTGACCCACAAGAGCTACAAGTCAATGAAGGATATGCAGAAGATTCAGCCAATGATGACAGCTCTTAAAGAGAAGTATAAAAACGACCGTGATGCCATGAATAAGGCTGTCATGGAACTCTACCGTGATCATAAGGTGAATCCTCTTGGCGGTTGTCTACCCATGGTGATTCAGATTCCGGTCTTTTTTGCCCTTTACAAGGCGCTGATGTTCTCCATTGAATTACGACACGCGCCATTCTTTCTGTGGATCACTGACCTATCCGGCCCGGATAATCTGTTTGGTCAGTTACTCGGTCTTCCTTTTGTCATCGGCCCACTGCCACTTGTCATGGGTGCTACCATGTTTATTCAGCAAAAGATGACCCCCTCAAACATGGATCCGGTTCAGGCAAAAATGATGCTGGCGCTCCCAGTTGTTTTCACGTTCATGTTTCTGAATTTTCCTTCAGGCCTGGTTCTCTATTGGCTTTTGAACAACATACTTACCATTGGACAGCAGATGTACATCAACAAGCTTGTTAACGATTAACCGGGATTTTCCATGGTTTGGTTTCAATGTATATAAGAGATACGATAGCTGCAGTCAGCACACCTCCGGGTAGTGGTGGTATCGGCATTATTCGTGTCAGTGGTGAAATGGCTTCCGGTATTGGCGCAACCATTTTTAAACCGGTTTGTAACGGTGGCCTCGAAAGCCACCGTTTTTGTTATGGCACCATTGTTGACGATCTGTCGGGTGTTACCATTGATGAAGCCATGGCTGTCATCATGCGTTCGCCCCATTCCTATACACGGGAAGACGTGCTCGAATTGCATTGCCATGGTGGCATGTTGGTAGTTGAGCAGGTTCTGTCACTTGTTCTTCGTGCTGGCGCCCGACTTGCTGATCCGGGTGAGTTTACCCGACGGGCTTTTCTCAATGGCCGAATTGATTTGATTCAGGCAGAAGCGGTCATGGATATTATCGGCGCTCAAACCGATGCCGCTCTGCAAATGGCGCAGCGTCAGCGTTCCGGGGCTCTTTCGCTACGCATTAGTGAAACACGCGATCTGCTGCTGCATGCCCTGGCTCTGATAGAGGCGTATATTGATTTTCCCGAAGACGATCTGGGCACAACTGACTTTTCAACAATTTCTTCGCTGGTTTGCCAGGCCAGTTCACTACTCAATCAACTGATAGCAGGTTTTGATGAAGGCCGTATTCTTCGAGAAGGCATATCGGTTTTGATCATCGGTAAACCCAATGCGGGAAAATCCAGGCTTCTCAATCGGCTACTCAATGAAAACCGTGCGATAGTAACCCACATTCCCGGTACCACACGTGATATTATAGAAGAGACAATTAATCTGGGTGGATTGGCAGTTCGTCTCCTTGATACGGCGGGAATCCGTCATACCATGGATATTATTGAGCAGGAAGGTATCAATCGTGCTCTGGAAAAGATTCCCCAGGCTGATCTGGTTTTATTTGTGCTCGATGGTTCACGTCCTTTTGACCGCGAGGACCAGCTTATTATAGATGCGCTTCAGGGAAGATCAGTTATTGCTGTTGTTAACAAGTCAGACATTCCCTGTGTGATTGACCTCCCCGACTTCTTTAGCACCTTACCCCTGCTTCACATATCCGCGGAGACCGGGGAAGGCGTCGAATTTCTGAAGGATTCGATCAGATCGTGTTTTATCAGCACACATACGTTGGACAATCGAGAGTTTGTTGCCCTATCGCGTGCCCGCCATCGTGATGTGCTTCGTTCAGCGGAATCATCCCTGCAGCGTATTATCGGCGCTCTCGCTAGTGCTTGCTGTCTTGAATTGCTGTCGATTGATCTCAGGGATGCTCTTGCAGCAGTAGGTTCAGTCACGGGCCAGGTCACTAATGACGAATTGCTCGATCATATTTTTTCTTCGTTTTGTATCGGAAAATAGACCATGTTTCACGTGGAACATCAGGGAACAACGTCATGATGACCTATGAAGATAAGTACGATGTCATAGTGGTCGGTGCGGGGCATGCCGGATGCGAAGCTGCACTTGCTGCGGCACGCATGGGGTGCCGGGCGCTGCTGCTGACGATAAATCTGGATGCCATTGCGCTTATGTCTTGCAATCCGGCAATTGGTGGTCTTGCAAAAGGGCACCTTGTCAAGGAGATCGATGCACTTGGCGGGGAGATGGCCAAAAACATTGATGCAACAGGTATTCAGTTTCGTGTTCTCAACACGCGAAAAGGGCCGGCCGTGCGAGCATCGCGTGCTCAAGCCGATAAACAGCTTTACCGGTTGCGGATGAAGCGCGTTCTTGAGCAGCAGGACAATTTGTATCTTAAGCAGGCGGAGGTTACCGCCCTCTATTTTGAGTCTAACCAACTCCGCGGTGTTGATACACGATCAGGTATCCGTTTTATCGGTAAAACGATCATTGTTACAACCGGTACGTTTATGCGTGGCCTGATTCACATCGGACTCAACAACTACCCGGGTGGACGAGCGGGTGACCTGCCTTCCATTGGTCTGTCTGACCAGCTCAGGGAGTTCGGTTTTGAGGTAGGCAGGCTTAAAACCGGCACTCCTGCGCGTCTTGACAGCCGCAGTATTGATTTTTCAAAGCTGGAAGTTCAGTATGGAGATGACCCTCCTGTCCCCTTTTCGTTTTCCACATCGAAAATTACCATGCCGCAAGTACCCTGTCATATCGCGTATACCAATCCACATTCCCACGACATCATCCGCTCCGGACTTGACCGGTCTCCGCTGTATGCGGGGATTATCGAGGGAATCGGTCCTCGTTACTGTCCATCCATTGAAGACAAGGTGGTGAGGTTTCCTGACAAGGACCGACATCAGACGTTTATTGAGCCAGAGGGTTTGGAAACGGTTGAGGTCTATCCCAGTGGCATGTCGACTTCGTTGCCGATTGATATTCAGATAGCATTTTATCGATCCATTGAAGGGCTGGAACGCGTTGAAATCATGCGGCCAGCCTATGCAATCGAATATGATTACGTTGATCCGATTCAACTGCACGCATCGCTGGAAACGAAACGTGTTAAGAACCTGTATCACGCCGGTCAGATCAATGGGACATCCGGGTACGAAGAGGCTGCGGCCCAGGGCTTGATTGCTGGTATCAACGCCGCTCTGCGCGTGCAGGAGCGCGAGCCCCTCGTTCTTTTGCGCAGTGACGCATATATCGGCGTCATGATCGATGACCTGGTAACCCTTGGAACGAAAGAACCATACCGCATGTTTACCTCACGGGCTGAATACAGGCTGCTTTTACGTGAAGATAATGCCGATCAGCGACTGCGGGAAATAGGGCACTCTGTTGGGCTTGTGGGTGATGATCAATATGACCTGTATCTGCAAAAACATGCCGCCATTCTACAAGAACGATCGCGGCTTTCTGTAACGCGACTTTCCATGAACGGCCGTGAGATCGATTGGTTGGCTAAAAAAGGCCTGAATGACTTGCAGAAAGGCACAAGCTTTGAACAATTGTTGAAAAGGCCGGAGCTTTCATATGAGGATTTGATTGAGTTTGATGATGTTTCACGTGAAACATCATCTGTGGTTCGTGATCAGGTTGAAATACAGATAAAATACCAGGGGTACATCGATCGTCAACTCGAGCAGATCGTGCGATCAAGCAAGCTGGAACACACACGGATACCAAGTGAAATTGATTACAACACACTCAACGGTATGACTACTGAGGTTCGGGAAAAACTCAGCAAAATAAGACCAGGGACACTTGGACAGGCTTCACGTATTCCCGGCGTAACTCCAGCTGCAATATCGGTGCTTTCCATTGCGCTCAAGGCGCATATCGGCATAAAAGGCGAAGAACAGCAATGATTCGCGACACATTAATACAGGCAGCGCAACAGATGCGGTTGGAAATCCCGGAAGAGCAGATCAGGGCCTTTGAACTATTTGCGATGGAACTGAAAAAGTGGAATCGCAAGATAAACCTGACTTCAATCATCACAGACCAGGAAATTGCGGTTAAACATATTATTGACTCACTCTGCCTCACTCGTCTGATTTCCAGTAGGCACAGCGTTCTGGATGTGGGTTCAGGAGCGGGGATACCGGCGATCCCGCTAAAAATTGCCAGACCGGATGTCACTGTTGTCTCAGTGGATGCTGTCGGCAAGAAGATACACTTCCAGCGGCATATTGCGCGCTTGCTACGGCTGCAAAATTTTGAGGCGCTGCACTCGCGAATTGAAAGTCTTTGCACTACCCATGCGCAACGGTTTGATGTAATTACGTCACGCGCATTTTCCGACCTGGAGCAGTTTGTGCGTTTAACAGGAGCTCTGCTTGCAGATGGTGGCGTCTTGATTGCAATGAAAGGACCTGCCGCAAGCACTGAGCTGGAGTCGGCAAGAACTGTCTTGCGGTCACTTCAATTCGAGCTTGGCTCCATTGACCACTACACACTGCCATTTGAAAATGGCGAGCGATGCCTGATAACCATCAAACGCTCTCAAAACAATAACCCGACGGCTCATTTTTGATTTAAAAATGAGCCTCTGTGAGCTGTTTTCTTGTTTTGGTCCATGGTTAGATATGCTTTGTTTGTTTTAGCGCGCTAAAGCTCAAAATAATGCGATTTAGCCCATACTGCTATTTTTCAAAAAAAATCGCGACAGATAGAAGTTGCAGACGAAGCAATTCTGAACTAAAGTACGTTAAATATTCCTACACAACTACAATGGAGACCGGGCATGAAAAAAATCATCTGTTCGCTGATCATTGCATGTCAGTTGACTGCCTGCGCTTCCTATGAAAACCGTGCGGTCTCGTTCAGGCCACCTCAGGATTATATCAACTACCAGGATGTTTCCGGAGTGATGGTTGGAAGCGAGGCTTTCTCTGACGAAAAACGCGCGGAAGAAACATTTGGATTTGATATCCGCAGGAGTGGCATACTGCCGGTACAGGTAGTACTCGACAACAACAGCGGCCAGGGCGTTGAAATTGTTTCCGGCCAAACATTTCTTGTGGATACAACCAATGCCTATTGGAAAATTCTCTCAAATGGAGAAGCTGTCGAGCGTGTTGAGAGGGCTACCCAGGGCGGAGCAATTGCCGGTGGCGCCGGTAAGGGGGCTGCCTATGGGGCTGCAGCTGGTGCATTACTCGGGCTGGCTATCGGCATTGTATCCGGACGAAGAGTTGGTGAGGCTGTTGTCAAGGGTGGTGTTCTTGGTGGTGCTGGCGGAGCGGTTATAGGTGGAGCATCACAAGCAGACAATGATCGTGAACGGGGCTACAGGATAGCGGAAGACATTCGCGAAAAGGGAATTGAGGGCAAGATTATCCCGGCAGGCTCCCTGGCGAGTGGTTTCATCTTCTTTCCCGGCGAGGCACCAACAGCACGGGAGCTGCGTTTGCAGGTCCGATTTCGCGGATCAGGGAGACACGAAACGATCAGCCTGAGGTACCGTTGATTAACCTCAATCGCTCATTATACTCCGTTTGATAGTATGACTATAGAGAGGACGGTTTCATCGACTGGTTTGATGAAACCGTTCGGTTATGAGGGTACATGACACTTCAGGTTTCTGATAAAAAAAAAACAGCAGGCCAGCGCATTGAGCGGGATGAGGCGTTACGTCTGTTGAAAGATGAAGACTTGCTGTGTCTTGGCACTACCGCGGATGGAATTCGCCGACAATTTCATCCGGAAAACCTGGTAACGTTTGTTGTGGACCGTAATGTAAACTACACAAACATTTGCGAATCAAAATGCTCGTTTTGTGCTTTTTACCGGGATGCAACAGATACTGAGGCCTATGTGTTGCCTCAAGAGGACATTTTCACAAAAATCAGTGAACTGGTTACACTGGGCGGAACACAACTTCTTATGCAGGGGGGGCTTAACTCCGCCCTAAAAATCGATTTTTTTGAAACATTATTCCGCGAAATCAAGAAACGATATCCCACGGTACAAAACCATTCCCTTTCTCCCGCAGAAATCGTTTGCATTGCCACTGCCTCAGGGTTGTCATTGGATGAAACACTTGAGCGATTGCAATCTGCCGGGCTTGATTCACTTCCGGGTGGTGGAGCTGAAATTCTTGTTGATGAGGTGAGAACGACTATTTCCCCCAACAAAATTGGTTGGAAAAAATGGGGGGAAGTGATGCTTAAGGCGGCCAGCCTAGGTATGCCTACCACAGCCACCATGATGTTTGGCAGTGGTGAAAAGCCCGAAGACATCGTAGAGCACCTTTTCCGGGTTCGGGAGTTGCAGGATGCGGGGGGATCATTTACCGCATTCATTCCCTGGACATACCAGCCGGGAAATACAGTGTTGGGAGGCGACACAGCCACCGGCGTCGAATATCTCAAGGTGCTGGCATTGTCGCGGATCGTCCTGGACAACATCTCCAGCATTCAGGCCAGTTGGGTCACCCAGGGCGCCAAAATGGCACAGGTAGCGCTTTTTTTTGGTGCAAACGACCTTGGAGGCACTATGCTGGAAGAAAACGTCGTGGCTGCAGCCGGATGCTGTTTCCGTATGACCCGCGATGAAATGGTTGCGCTTATCAAGAGTGCGGGGTTTAGGGCTGCTCAGCGCACAACACTGTACAAAATAATGAGGGAGTTTACCGCTTGACATCACAAGTTCATCAGGCTACAGCCTGCGAAATAATCACCGGTGCGGCGAGGTTGGCAGAAGTGGCCAGCCTCATCAATTGTGAAACTGAAGTTGCCGTTGATTTAGAGATGGATTCACTGCATCACTATCAGGAAAAAGTCTGCCTGATGCAGATTTCAACACGCACCGAAAGCTGGTTGATCGATCCGCTGGCGTTGAAGGATCTATCGCCTCTGGCTGCTCCGCTTGGCAACAGCAGCATCCTGATCGTCATGCATGGCGCTGATTACGATATCCGTTCGCTCCATCGAGATTTTGGAATTGAGGTCTGCAATCTGTTTGATACCATGATCGCTTCCAGGCTACTTGGTATTACCGAATTTGGTCTGGCTGCACTCCTCAAGAGCCGCTTTGGGATCGAACTTGACAAAAAATACCAGAAAGCGGACTGGAGTAAACGTCCGCTTTCCGCTGAGATGTGCGCCTATGCCGCGGCTGATACATCCGACCTTTTGAGACTCTACGATCAGTTGCGTGGCGAGTTGATTGAAAAGGGGCGACTGCCGTGGCTGGAAGAGGAATGCCGATTGGTCTGCCAGGCCAGGGTCAGTGAGAAGGAGGGGCCATTGTTCCTTTCCTGCAAAGGGGCCGGAAAACTCAAGGGACGCAGCCTGGCGGCTCTGGAGGGCCTTCTTCAATTGCGAGACCGGCTGGCATGCGAACTGGACCGACCAGCTTTCAAGATTTTTTCTGCAGAAACGCTTCTGGAGGCGGCTGAGAAAAAACCGCGCTCCATCGGTGATCTCACTTCCATCAAAGGAATGACACCTGGACAGATTCAGCGTTTCGGCGATAAAATCATTGCTTGCGTTATATCGGCAATGGCGCTCCACGAAGAGGCCCTGCCCCGTTTTCCGCGCCAACAACGCGAAGAATTGGCCGATGGTACAAAGGAACGGCTTAAATGTCTCAAATCCTGGCGCCAGGAAGAAAGCCGCAAACTCGGACTTGAACCGGGAGTTGTTGCTCCCAACTGGTTGCTGGAAGGGATTGCGGACGCCAATCCAACCAGTTTTGCGGCGCTGGATGACATTGCGGGAATGCGAAGCTGGCAGAAGGACCTGTATGGTCAGGATCTCCTGGACGAGATGGATGCGGTTTGTTAAATGGAGCAGTGCATGAATCCCCCCTACCTTAGTATTGTCATACCGGTGTATAACGAGGAATACAACCTTCCGCCCTTGATGGAGAGACTCTATCCGGTTTTGCAGGGTACCGGCAAACCTTTTGAAATCATCTTCACAAACGATGGTTCCCGAGATCGCTCATTGGAGATATTACGCCAGATGGCCCAGCAGTATCCTGGCGTTAAAGTGATTGAATTTAATGGTAATTTTGGTCAGCACATGGCGATATTGGCTGCGTTTGAGAAAACCAGTGGCCAGATAGTCATCACGCTGGATGCCGACCTGCAGAATCCGCCGGAAGAGATTCCGCGCATGGTGGCTGAGATAGAGAAGGGGCGGGACGTGGTTGGCACAATCCGTCAAAAGCGTCAGGACACGTTCTTCCGTCGTCTGGCGTCGCGCATCGTCAACATCACCACGAATAAAATGACCGGCATGAAAATGAGCGATTACGGCTGTATGCTGCGGGCCTATCACCGTGATATCATTATCAATATTAATCGTTGCCAGGAAACGTCCACCTTTATCCCCGCCCTGGCCCAGACCTTTTGCTCCAACCCGGTGGAAATCCGGGTTTCCCACTCGGAGCGCGCTGCCGGAGAGAGTAAATATTCACTCTACAAACTTATTCGGCTGAATTTCGATCTGATGACCGGCTTTTCGGTTGTGCCGTTGCAGTTGTTCGCACTGTTCGGTATCATAACCTCGGTCTGTTCAGTCGTGTTTGCCCTGTTTCTGTTAATCCGGCGATTTGTTGTCGGCGCAGAGGTTGAAGGGGTTTTCACCCTGTTCGCCATCCTGTTCTTCTTCATCGGTATCATTATTCTGGGAATCGGTATCGTTGGCGAGTATGTGGGGAGGATCTACCAGGAAGTTCGCAAGCGGCCGCGGTTTGTGATCAGAAGGACCTACGGTTTTGATAATGAATAACATTGTCATCTGTGCCTACCACAATGTCGGCTACCGCTGTATCGAGGAACTGCTGCGTCAGGGGGCGGAGGTCAGCCTGATCTTTACCCACGAGGACTCGCCTACAGAAGAGATCTGGTTTCAGTCGGTGCGTGAGTTGGCGGACAGCAGGGGGATTCCCTGTCTGACGAGCGACATAAATCTGCCGGCGAACGTTGAACGGGTGCGCGCCCTCGCTCCGGATTTCATTTTTTCATTCTATTACCGCACCATGATAAAGCAAGAACTGCTTGAGATCCCGAAGGCTGGCGCTGCCAATTTGCACGGTTCCCTCCTGCCCCGCTACCGTGGTCGGGTGCCGATCAACTGGGCAGTCATCAACGGTGAGACCGAGACCGGCGCTACACTGCACTACATGGTGGCAAAGCCCGATGCCGGTGATATCATTGACCAGGAACGGATTGAGATTTTTTTTACCGATTCGGCCCACGACGTGTTTGCCAAGGTTACCGACGCAGCCGTAACGCTTCTTTCCCGGGCCTGGCCGCTGCTGCGTGCCGGTACGGCCAGCCGGACCCCCATGGATCTTACGTCAGGAAGTTATTTCGGGGGCCGCAAACCGGCCGACGGTCAGATTAGCTGGAAAAAAAATGCTCGGGAGATATACAATCTGATTCGTGGAGTGACCCACCCCTACCCCGGTGCATTTACGTATTGCGAGGGAACAAAAGTCTACATTTGGCAGAGCTGGCCGACAACCGGTTCGGGGGAACCGGGACAGGTCGTATCGCATGACCCTTTGCTGGTTGGAACAGGTGAAGGTGTTTTGGAAATCAAGATGTTGCAGTTGGAGGGAGAACCGGAAGTAACGGCGCAAGCTTTTTTGAAAACCCGGCAAACCCCCATTACCCAATTTCAGGAGAATTAATGAAAGTTCTTATACTCGGCGTCAACGGTTTTATCGGTAACGCACTCACCCATCGGATTCTTGCCACCACAGACTGGGAGGTGTTTGGACTCGATATGGCTTGCGACAAGCTGGAGCGCTCCCTGGGCGACCCCCGCTTCCATTTTCTGGAGGGGGACATCACCATCAACAAGGAGTGGATTGAATACAACATCAAGAAATGTGACGTGATTCTGCCGTTGGTTGCCATTGCTACGCCGGTAACCTATGTCAAGGAACCGCTGCGGGTTTTTGAGCTCGACTTCGAGGAGAACCTGAAGATCATCCGTTTGTGCCACAAATACCACAAACGGGTCATCTTTCCCTCCACCTCCGAGGTCTACGGCATGTCGCCCGACCGGGAATTCGACGAGGAAAATTCACCGCTGATGCTGGGGCCGATTGCCAAGGAGCGCTGGATATACTCATGCGCAAAACAGATGCTTGACCGGGTCATTTACGCCTATGGCATGCACGAAGGGCTCAGGTTTACCCTGTTCCGCCCCTTTAACTGGATCGGGCCCAAGCTGGACAGTATCCACACCGCCAAGGAGGGCAGTTCACGTGTGCTGACCCAGTTCCTCTACGACATTCTTGCCGGTGAACCGATCCAGCTGGTGGATGGCGGTAATCAGCGCCGCTCTTTTACCTACATCGAGGACGGCATCGACTGTCTGATGAAGATCATTGCCAACGAAAATGGCTGCGCGGACGGAAAGATATTTAATATCGGCAACCCTGCCAATGATCTTTCCGTCAAGGAACTGGCCCACAAGTTGCGGGACATGGTGGCGGAGTTTCCGCTCTATAAAGCAATGGCCGAAAAATGCCGTATTGAGGAGGTTTCCTCGGATTCTTTCTATGGCAAGGGGTACCAGGATATGCTGACCCGTGTGCCGTCAGTTCAGCGCGCCAAGGAGTGTCTGGGGTGGGAACCGGTGACATCCGCCGACGAAGCCCTGCGCAAGACACTGGAATTCTATCTGGTTGATGAGCGGGACAAGCTTTCCGAGTTTCTCTAGCCCATGAACCGCCACGGCTTTACCCTGATAGAGATTGTCGTGGTTCTGGCGATCATCGGGATGGTCATGGCGATTATCATCCCCCGCCTCCCCTCGTCTAATAGCGAAAATCTGAAAATATCGGCCCGCACCCTGGCTGCTACCCTGCGGTATGCGCAGGACCGGGCAGCCACCGGCAGGACACACTATGTTCTACGTATGGAGCCAGGAACCGGCAGCATCAGGCTGCTGGAAGTATCAGCCGACGGCAGCGAGAAAGAGCCGGATGACAACCTGCTGCAAAAACGACCGATCAAGGAAGATATCCAGGTGGCGGATGTGTATATCCCCCGCTTGGGCAAGCTCAATGACGGTCAGGTACGGCTGGATGTTGGCGCAGGAGGTTTACGGGATTTGGTCACCATTCATCTCCGTTCAGCGGATAACAGTTTCTGGACAGTCATGGCCTTTCCCGGCGGTGGAAAGGTAAAATTATACGACGGGTACCAGGAAGAGGCGCTATGAGGGGTTTCACCCTTCTGGAGGTGATGGTCGCATTGGCCATCATGGCGGGCGTTGTCCTGACGGTGCTGTCGTCGGTCAACTATCACCTGGGCGTAATCGCAGCCGAACGGGACAATACGGCCCTAACCATCCTGGCCCGGGCGCGTATGGCGGAGTTGGAGCAGCTTCCCTTGCAGGATAAAAGTGAAGGTACACTATCGCCTGCCCACCCTGAGCTGACTTGGCACGCCGAGGTGGTATCCACCCAGCTTCCCTCACTGTGGAAACAGGTGTTGAAGGTGCAGCGGACAAGTGACAGGCGGGAGGTGTCGCTTGTGCGCTACGTGTTCAAATAATCGCACCTGGGCCTTTTTCGCTCCTCCCATTCCCCGGAGTCGGGCAGGTTTTACCCTGCTCGAACTGCTCATCGCCCTGGTGTTGCTGTCCCTTCTGACTACAGCGCTCTATGCCAGTTACTTTTCGGTTGTAAAAGCACGGGAAAGAGCGGTCGCGGGAATGGAGGAGCGCCGTGAACTGGGAGCGACCCTGGATCTGCTGCGGAGGGAAATTAATTCCACAGTGTATAACCGCGACGATAAACGTTTGCGGTTTGTGGTCGAGGACCGGGATAATTTCGGCAAACCGGCTTCAAATCTGGAGTTAACGACCCTGGCAGTGCCTCAAACCGGCCAGGTGAGGCCTGAATCGGGTATCCGCGCGGTGCGCTACGAAATGGTCGAAAAAAACAAGCAGACCATACTGACCCGCAGGGAGCAGGATCTGTTCTACGATTGGCAGACGGCTAAACCCTACCCGCAGATGGAACGGATCAGCGGTTTTCTGGTGGAGTGCTATGATGGTTCCAAATGGGTCAGGACCTGGTCGTCGCTGAATCCCAATCTGCCCGCACAGGTGCGGATTACGGTGCAGTTTGAGGAGGACGGCAAGCCGGTGGAGTTCTCCGTGCTGTCGACACCCCGGATAATTGGGCGGCCATGAGGAACGAAAAGGGCTTTGCCCTGATTCTGACATTGGTTATTACGGCGCTGATGGTGGCGGTGACAACCGAGCTGATCCACCAGGTGTACGTGGACACCTCCCTCAGTCGCGGTTTTCGCGATGGCCAACAGGGGTCACTGCTTGCCGAATCGGGTGTCAAGGTAGGTTTGAAACTCCTGCAGAACGCCCTTTCGAGCCAGACATACAGTTCGTTTATCGAACCTCTAAAGCAGGAGGATGAGGTCGGCTCCATCGAGATAACGGCAACTGAGGAGAGTGGCAAAATCAACCTCAATGACCTTGTCACTCCACAGGGGAAGCCGAATCCATTTACCGAAAAGGCGCTCAAACTGCTCGGAAAACAGCTTAATATACCGGAAGATATCTGGGGCGCGTTGGCTGACTGGCTGGACAGCGATGACCTGCCCAGTTCCGGTGGCGCTGAAACACCCTACTATCAGACGCTGAAGCCGCCCTACAGCGCCAGAAACGGCAAACTGGCCAGCCTGACCGAACTATCGCTGATCAGGGGTTTTACTTTTGATATTATCGAAAAGCTGCGGCCGTTTGTGACGGTGTATCCCACGCAGACAGTGCTTGGTGGAGTAACGCAGATCAATATCAACACCGCGTCCAAGGAGGTTATTCGAGCACTGGATGAGCGAATCAGCGTTAGTATGGCGGAGCGTGTTGTTGAAGAGCGTCGTTTGCGCCCTTTTAAAACAGTGGCAGATTTGTCGACTATTTCCGGTTTTGCTCCCATTGCTCCTGGACTGGTGGGTTTTGCAACCACGAAGGGTATCGTGTTCAGGATAATCTCGCAGGCGCATGTAAAGGATTCCACACGTGTTGTTGAAGCGGTGGCGCTGTTGGGTGGAGAGATTCTGTCGTGGCAGGAATATTGAAATGACGACTACGGGAACCGCATGGACTATCTGATAATCCGGATCGATGAGAACAATGTGACTGTAGCCCGTTTCGGCGTTTCCGGGAGATCCGTCGCGTTGGAAGGATCGGCGCAGTTCGAATTGAACGGGGAACAGGATCTGGCTGCCGCTGCAGCCCGGATCGCTTCCGGTATCAGCGGGTCGCCACGGGTCGTGCTCTGCCTGCCGCCGTCGCTGTTTGCTCACCGCATTGTTGAGTTGCCCCTGACCGATCTACGCAAAGTGCGTGAGGTACTGCCGGCCCATCTGCAGGGTGAGTTTGCCCTGCCGGTGGAGACAGTGGTTTTTGATGCGCTTCAGCTTCCCGAAGGGAAATTCCTGGCGCTCTGGGCGCGGCGCGCGGATATTTCCCAGGCCATTGACCTGTTCAAACAGGCGGGCCTCGAACCGGCAATTGTTTCTTCAGAGCCGTTTTCCTGGCCGCATCTTCCCGGTATACCCGCTGATTGCGCCCTGTGTGACGGTAACGCGCTGGCCATCGTAGCGGCAGGCAGGCTGGCATTCGTGCGGGCACTGCCGGTCGCAGAGCGGCAAAAACAGCTGCTTGCCACCCTTTCGGCGCTGGAGATGTCAGAGATGGCTTTGCCGTCGAAACTGATCATCTTTGGAGTGCAGTCCGGATCGGCGCAGGCAGTGGACACGCTCCCGCTTGCAGTGGAAACGCTGGAGTTGCCGAAAGAGCTCGCCGTACAGTTCAGGAGTGAACAAACCTTCCAGCTACTGGCAGGCATGTACGCGGTGGCCCTGTCCATTCGCGCCGGTTCGCTGCCCGACTTCAGGCGGGGAAACCTGGCCTGGACGGCCGGTGATGCGTTACTGCGCAAAAAACTGGGTTTAACGGCACTGCTCGCAGTGCTGGCACTGCTGCTGCTGTTCATCGGCAAGTGTCTACAGTATCAGTCGGCGAATAGGGATATCGTCTCCCTGAACAGTTCCATCTCTTCGATGTACCGCGAAATATTTCCCACCCGCACAAAGGCGGTGGATGAAGTAGCTGAAATAAAGGGCGAAATCAGGAAACTGACCGGCAGCGACAGTGCCGGCGGGGTGTTGGATACACTTAAACAGCTGGCCGATACAAAGGGCGCCGGTGTCAATGGTTTGTATGAGGCTGAACTGGAGGGGCGGAACTTACGGCTCAAAGGTGATGCTCGCTCGGCTCAGGCGGTTAATGAGTTCAAGACCGCCCTGGCGTCGTTGATGTCGGCCGTAGAGGTGGGCGAACTCAAGAGTCGTCCCGACGGCGGCGTGACCTTTACCCTGGTGGCTACACTCAGGGAGGGTAAGAAATGAGATTCCTGAACGATGCTCTTGATGGTTGGCGAAGGTTGGACAGCCGCACCAAACTCCGGGCGGGCTATCTGCTGATCGTCATGCTGGCGGTTGCCCTGTCCTGGTCGGCGCTGGCAGCCAAAACAACCCAGCTGGAACGCAAACGCGCGGCTCGTGAAGAGGTGTTAAAGGAACTGCTGCCGCTCAAGGTGGCCTATCGTGCGGCAAAACAGTCAGCAGACAGGGTGGCGATCCAGATGTCCGGCGTGCGCCCCGATGATTCACCTGCCAAGATAATCGATGAGATCGGTATCAAGGGGCGAAGTGTCAAGATTGCGCATGTCAAGGGTGAGGAACGGAATGGCATTCTGGAGGATGCCTCGGATGTCCGCATCGAAGGACTGACAGCCAATGAAGCGCTCAACGTGCTGTATAGACTGGAAAAGGGTGGACGGCCGCTGCTGTTGAAAAAGTCAAATCTGAGGGTTCGATTTGATGACCCCTCGCGCTTCGACCTTATGCTCACACTGGCGTTGCTGAAACCGGCGCCCGGTCAGGGCAGATGACGGGTAGATTCCGCCTGCTGAAGATCACCGGTTTGATCGTGATCGGGCTGTTCCTGCTGATTGGCCTGATCTATGTTTTCCTGTCAACCGAGCAGGTAAATTCGCTTATAAACCGTCAGTTGGAGAGCCAGGATCTTTCACTGACTCCCGCTGCCCACAAAACGCTGTTGCCTGGTTTGGCTTGGGACAGTCCGGTGCTCTCCTCTCCCCAGGGTGCGCTGGTCAGCTGTGACAAGCTCTTCCTGCGACTACGCTTGTTGCCGCTGCTGGCTGGCCGGGTTAAGCTGGGGGCGTCAGCTGTTGTGCGGGGGGGGCAACTCGACCTGGAATACGGCCTGAATGGCAGGGAAGCACTGGTTGTGGACTCCTCCGGCATCAATCTGGCAGATATTCCCTTTTTTAAATCGGTGCTGTCCGCCAGGGTCGCCGGAGAGGTGTGGGTTAAGGGGAGTGCCAGTCGCGGCTCAAAAGGCCTGAATGGTGAGTTGCGGTTTGAGGTAAAAAAGCTTGAGTTCTCCGGGGTCAGGCTGGGCGCTTTTCCCCTGCCCGACGCTGCTAATCTGCGCAGTCAGGGGATGATACGAATTACCGAAGACCGGCTTCGCCTGGAGAGCTTTACACTCCAGGGAGAGGGGGTTTACATGCGCCTATCGGGAGATATTCCCAATGGGGATAGCGTTACTGCTCCACTCAACCTGATCCTGGAGATCATGCCCAAACCGGATTTTTTGGAACGACAGAAACTGGTTTTCCTGTTACTGTCCAAATTTATGGTTTCTCCCGGTAATTTCCGCATACCTGTCCGTGGAACATTGCTGAAACCGGTGGTACTCTGATGTATCATACACCCATGGCCGAGACAGTGCCTGCGCATGACTACGAAAGGGGGCGTACCAGATGGAATTGAAACTGGGAGAATTGCTGCTCAGGGAAAAGCTGATCACCGCCAAACAGCTTGAAGTGGCGCTCAAAAACCAGGTTGTTTTCGGTATCCGACTCGGCAGCGCGCTGATCGAAATGGGCTATGTGGAGGAAGACGCCTTGGCGCGGGTATTGAGTACAAAACTTGGTGTGCCTTTTGTCGGCAGCTCGGAACTGTCGTCCATTCCCCGGGATGTTATTAACGATTTTTCGCGAGCCATGGTCATCAGATACCAGGTCATGCCGTTCAAGCTTGAACGCAACCGGTTGGGGCTGGCCATGACCAATCCGAACGATCTCAAGGCTATTGAAGAAATATCGTTTATCACCGGTCATGTGGTGCAACCCTATGTCGCCCCGGATGTTCAAATCTCACACGCCCAGGCCAAGTATTATCGCATCAGCGAAAGTGATGCGCGCTATCAGCACATTGCCGAATTGAAACGTTTAAAGGATAAAGCAGACAGGGAGCAGGAGGAGACGGTTGCCATCTCTGCCATGACGGAGACCGGTGAGATGCTTAATGTCCTCATACCCGCAGAATTTGAGGATTTTGCTTCTTTAAATGACGTCCTGAATGATGAGAGCAGCCTTCCTCAGGTACCCAAGAATCCGGATAATCTGGAGAGTATCTCCCTGGAGCTTGCCGAAGCGCGTTCCCGTGATGATGTGGCCGATGTGCTGGTCCGTTATCTTGGTCGTGAGTTCGGTACCGGAGCGCTGTTTGTGCTGCGCGGCACTGTTGCCATGGGATGGCGCGGGGTGACCAAGGGCTCAATGATTGACGACATAAAAAGTTTGAGCCTGGTAATGAGCAAGCCATCGGTGTTGCGGGATGTGGTCGAAACCAGAGCCTTTGCCCTGGGCCCGCTGGTAAGTACCCCGGAAAACCTGAGGATCCTTCAGGTACTGGCGCTGGCGGATGATACACCGTTGTTTGCGGTACCGGTAATCATGATGGGCAAGGCTGTTGCGGTGGTGCTGGTTGAGGCTGATATGGATGATCTCGTTCCACGGCTGAATGAACTTCAAAATCTGATCAGAAAGATGTCGTTGGCGTTTGAGATGCTGATTGTCAAAAACAAGATACTGATGGTATGAATACCACGATGGCGCCCGAATCATGAGAATCGGACTGATGGGCGGCACCTTCAATCCAATACACCTGGCCCACCTGCGTATTGCCGAGGAGGCTCGTGAGTTGTGCTCCCTTGACCGGGTACTGTTTATCCCGGTTGCCGACCCACCCCATAAGCAGCTGGCAGGCGAGGTACCCTTTGCCCAACGCTGCGAGATGGTCAGGCTGGCGATTGCGGACAATCCGGCTTTCGAGTTGTCCGATATCGAGGGACAACGGAGCGGCAAATCCTATTCCATTGACACTATTACCGTATTTCGGAATGAGAATCCCGATGCCGAACTCTATTTTATCATCGGCAGCGATTCATTCCTGGAGCTCGGATTGTGGCACCGCTATGCCGACATTGTCAGCTCCTGTAATCTGATCGTTGTCGAGCGACCCGGGCGCCAGGTCTGTGATCCTCTCTCCGCGTTGCCAGCTTCCCTTCAGGAAGAACTTCGTTACACTCACGCCAGCCGTCGCCTGGAACATGCGGCCGGAACCAGCATCCAGTTTTTCGCGGGATGTCTGCTGGATATCTCATCCAGTGAAATCCGCCGTCTTTCGGCGGCCGGCCAGTCCATAACCTACCTCGTCCCACCCAGCGTGGAGGCGTACATCAACAAACAGAGGATCTATTCAGAATGACCATAAAGAAAAAAGCAGTCGAAAAACAGAATCCGACCCCACAGGAACGGGTGATCATGTGCGCTGAGCTGGCCTCGGACAAGAAGGCTTTTGACATCCGCATCCTGGAGATATCCAAGATTTCTTCCATTGCCGATTACCTGGTAATCGCATCGGGCGGCTCGGATCGACAGGTTCAGGCCATAGCCGACAGTATCCGTGTCGGTCTCAAGAAATACGGCAAGGTCAACGATATCGAGGGGGAGTCCGAAGGGAAGTGGATCGTCATGGATTATGGCGATATCCTTGTGCATATCTTTCACGAACCTGTTCGCCGCTACTATGATCTGGACGGACTCTGGCGCATGGCGCCGGAAGTGGAACTGCCCGCATCGATCCGCAATGAGCAGAGGGAAAGCGACTAGGTGAAGGTCCGTATCGCCTGGGTCGGCAAAAGTCGTGAAGCGTGGGTACAGGAGGCGCTGGCCGATTATGGCGCCCGCATACGGCGTTATACACACCTTGAGCTGGGCGAGGTACGTGAAGAGAAGGGTGCTCTGGCCGATGAGATGCGGCGTCGCGAATGCGAACGTCTGGAGAAACTGATTCCTCCCGCTGCGACGGTGCTGTTGTTGGATGAGCTGGGTGAACAGATGAATTCCCCCGGTCTGGCTGCATTTATCGGCAAGCAGCGTGACATGGGTACCGGTGAGCTGGTTTTTGTCATTGGTGGCGCCTACGGATTTTCCGAGGATTTTCGACGCCGGGGTCGGCTGCTCTCCCTCTCGAAAATGACCTTTACCCACCAGATGGTGCGGGTGTTCCTGCTGGAGCAGATCTATCGGGCCTTTACGATACTTAATGGTGAACCGTACCACCACTGAATTGGTTGAATTGTTTTTCGACTACGAGGATTTCCGATGAAAAAACCGCTGCTGCTGATGATCCTGGACGGCTGGGGGATCAATCGCAACCCTGACCACAACGCCGTGGCCCTTGCAAAAACCCCCAACCTGACCGGACTGCTGGCCGATTACCCCCATGTGCAGATTCGCACCTCGGGACTTGCGGTGGGGCTCCCTGATGGCCAGATGGGTAATTCAGAGGTTGGTCACCTCAACATCGGCGCCGGACGGGTGGTGTATCAGGATCTGACTCGTATCAGCAAAGCCATCGATGACGGTGACTTTTTTGACAACCGGGTACTCCTCGACTGTATCGCCAAGACCAAGGCAGCAGACGGCAGGTTGCACCTGGCCGGTCTGCTCTCCGACGGCGGCGTCCATTCCCACATCAGCCATCTCTATGCCCTGCTGGAGTTGGCCAAGCGGGAAGGAGTCCGGGATGTGTTTGTCCATTGTCTGCTGGATGGCCGCGACACCCCGCCCCAGAGCGGGGTCGACTATCTGTCCCAACTGGAACGGGAGATGGAGCGGCTCAGGTATGGCAGAATCGCCACGGTGGTGGGGCGCTACTACGCCATGGACCGCGACAACCGCTGGGAGCGGGTGGAGCAGGCATACAATGCCCTGGTCTGCGGGGAGGGGCAGCGCTGCGCATCGGTGCAGGAAGCCATCAAGCAGAGCTATGTCGCCGGTATTCACGATGAGTTTGTGCTCCCCACGGTTATTACGGATGATGACGAGCCGGTGGCAACGGTCAGGGACGGTGACGGGTTTATCTTCTTCAACTTTCGCTCCGACCGCGCCCGGGAGATCACCCGGGCCATCGCCCTGGATGAATTTGACGGCTTCACCCGTTGCTGCCATCCCCGGCTGGCCGGGTATGTCTGCATGACCGAGTACGATGCCACCTTCGGGTTGCCGATCGCCTTTGAGCAGCTTGAAATGACCAACCTGCTGGGTGAAGTACTGAGCAAGGCCGGTTTGAAACAGCTGCGCATAGCCGAGACCGAGAAGTACGCCCATGTCACCTTTTTCTTCAATGGCGGGAGCGAAGTCCCCTACCCCGGCGAGGAACGCTGTCTGATCCCCTCTCCCAAGGAGGTGGCCACCTATGACCAAAAGCCGGAGATGAGCGCCTGTCTGGTGACGGACGAGTTGCTGAGCCGGCTGGATCGTGATCTTTACGATGTGATCATCCTCAATTTTGCCAACTGCGACATGGTTGGGCACACCGGTGTCCTGGAGGCGGCCATCAAGGCGGTGGAAACCGTGGATGCCTGTGTGGGAAGGGTTCTGGCCAAAGTGCGCGAAAAAGGTGGCGCGGTTCTGATTACCGCCGATCACGGCAATGCCGAACAGATGGCGGATGAAAACGGTGAACCGTTCACCGCCCACACCACCAACCCGGTCTGGCTGCTGCTGATTGATGACAGCCACAGAGATGCCAAGCTGCGCCAGGGTGGTTGTCTGGCGGACATCGCACCAACCATGCTCAAGCTGTTGGGGATCAAACAGCCGAAAGAGATGACCGGGGAGAGTCTGGTGTGATGGAACGGGAAGTGAAAAAGAGGTGAGCTAATTAGCCGTCCGGGTCAGAGATAGTCTGACGGGGCGGCTTTTTTTATGTGATCCTGATCCGTTTTGGGAGTAGCCTTTGGGCATATCTCCGGCAAATACTCTACGGCCTTCCAGGCCGAAACACAAGATTGGATGGTCCGGTTACATTTTCATGATGGGGACAGCGACTGCCCTGTCGGCCTTGCACGTGGTGTCCATGACGGAAGAGAGCTATTTCAGACAGAATAAGCGGCTGGCGCGGTTGATGCGCCGGTTGGAGCATAGCCGCACGCCGCCCCTGCCGGTGGTCTACCGGCGCAACCGTGTGGTACTCTTTCCCGACGGGAAGACATTCTTTCATGCCTTTCTGGATGCCATACGTGCGGCAGAGAGCTGTATCCTGCTTGAATATTACCTGATTCGCAACGACCGTACCGGAGCCGCCCTTGCCGAAGAACTGGCGAATGCGGTCAGGCGTGGCGTGCGTGTTTTTCTGATCTACGATTATCTGGGCTGCGTGGAAACACCCTCCATCTATTTTAAAACACTGGCGCAGCGGGGTGTTGAGCTGATTCCGTTCAACGCGCCCTCGTTCCGGCGCGGTATCCGCTGGTTTGATCGGCGCGATCACCGCAAGATGATGGTAATCGATGGCTGCAGGGCGTTTCTGGGCGGATTCAACATCGGCGACGAATACTCCGGGGTTACGCCAAGACGCCATCGCTTCCGTGACGTTGGTTTCAGCGTAGAGGGGAGCGCCGTCAGAGAGCTGATCGACATATTCAATGAAACCTGGCAGATGGAGTTGGGGACTCTTCCGGAGTTGCCGGTGACTATTGCCAGGCAGCGGGGCAGCTCCGATCATGGTGAGGCCAATGTGGCATTTGTCAGCGGCGGACCCCATCAGCGCAGTTCCTATATCCGCCATGCCTTCCTGATCAATATCGCCTCTGCTTCCGAGGATCTGCTGATCGTCAACCCCTATTTCGTGCCCGGTCCCCGCATCATCCGGTCGCTGTTGCGGGCGGCCCGCCGTGGAGTACGGGTACGGCTGCTGCTGCCGGCCCGCAGCGACGTGCCTCTGGTGCTGCTGGTGGGACGCAGTTCCTATGGCGCCCTGCTCAGGGGGGGGGTGGAAATTTACGAGTTGGAGGAGGAGATTCTGCACGCCAAGGTCATGCTGGTGGATGGCGAACGTACCATCATCGGTTCGGCTAACCTTGACCAGCGCAGTTTTCACCGCAATTTCGAGATCAATGGCATCATAGACAGCAGCACATTTGGCACTCAGATTCGCAGGGTGGTGGAGCGGGAACTGGTTGCGTCACGACGTATTACACTACGTGGTCATGAACAGCGGGGAATAACGACCCGCATGCTGGAAAAACTGGTCAATCTGTTCGGGTGGTTTTTATAGTTACCCGCATTTTCGACGGTTGGTGATCAACAGCAGTTGGAACCAGAGCCAGACAACAGCTGCTGTCATGACAGCCATAGCAGTGGTTCGGCTGAGTGGTTCCAGACAACGATCGAACAGGTAGGCCCAGCGCTTCGGTATCGTCTCCCGTGACCGTCCTGCCCTGAAGGAGCGGCGCACATCCATCCAGAAAAACAGTTGCCAGATGTTGGCTGCCACATGTCGTCCCGTGGCGTGCCAGAAGGATAGTTGCCATTGGAGCGGGTTGCACCCGATCAGTCTGCGGGTGCCGTTCAGCAGCGGATGGAGCTCAAGCCGCCCGCTTTCGGCGCGGCAGCGGTAGAAGTCGGGCAGGGAGGTCAGGAGTTCCGTCCAGCCGCAGATCAGGGCATTGGCAATGATGGCGTTGGCTACCTGCCGTTCATAGAGCCCTTCCGTTTCGAAGCGGCGTGCGGAGGTGAAAATTTCGGCCGGCAGGAGTATCCAGGATGCCTGCCCTGCAATGGCCAGGGCGAGTCTGACATCTTCCAGATACGGGAGAGAGTCGTCAAATTGTCCCATCTGATTGAAAAAGGCACGGGAGAGCATGAAGCCCTGGTCACCGCGGATACAGTCGGCCCGGTTGAGGCGCGCTTTGGCCTCGTAGAATGCGTATGCCAGGGATGGTGAACTCGTCTGACGGCGAAAACGGAGACCAAAACGCCCGGCAACCAAACCGGCTGTTTTGGTCATCGCATCCCTGAAGGCCGGGACGGCGCGCTCAAGGGCATCCCGTTGAAAAAAACGGGAATCGGCGTGCAGGAACAGCAGGATATCACTGCGGGCACGGGCTGCTCCGGCGTTCATCTGGCAGCCACGTCCGCGTTTGGTTCGGATGTACTGCACGGGAAACAGCCCGGTTTTTGACAACTGCTCCGCCAGTAGTTGCGTTTCGTCGGATGAACCGCCATCGCAGAGGATTAGCTCAATACCGATAGCACATTGATTGCCGAGGTTTTCGAAAAGCAGGGGAAGTTCGTCAGCCTCATTGAGGACCGGAACGATGATGGATAGCTGTGGTTTCTGTCCGGTCGGCATGTACCAGCTCCAGGGAGATTGACGCCCAGTGTATCCGAAGCAGACAGATTTGCAACCCGAAGATGCTGTTCGCCTGGTGGATACCCACTGTCACCTGGACTGCGAGCCGCTCCGTTCAGATTTACCCCGGATTCTGGCATCCGCCCGCCGGGCAGGGGTAATCGGTTTTGTCGTTCCGGGTGTGCATCCCGACGACTGGGGCAGGATCACAGCCTTGTCGAGGGAACATGGGGGGGTCATGACAGCTTTTGGCATCCACCCCATGCATGCCGATCTGGCAGAGGACAGCGCCCTGGCTGCACTGGAGAAGATTGCGGCAACAGGGGTTGCCCTGGGTGAGATCGGCCTGGATCCACTCTACTCCGTTCCGCTTGAACGTCAGGAACGGGCCTTCCGGGATCAGCTTAGGCTGGCGGTTGCATTGGGGTTGCCGGTGCTTGTGCATTGCCGACGGTGCTTTGAGCGGACACTGTGGATTCTCCGCGAGGAAAAAGCCGGGCAGGTTGGTGGCATCATGCACGCCTTTTCCGGATCACCGGAAATGGCGCGGGAATTCATCAGGCTCGGTTTTTGTATATCCCTTTCCGGCACGGTGACATGGCAGGGTGCGCTCAGGCCGGTCAGGCTGGCACGCGAAATTCCCCTGGAAAATCTGGTTCTGGAGACCGATGCTCCCGATCTGACGCCACAGGCCCACCGTGGCCAGCCAAACCAGCCGGCCTGGATGTGGGAAGTGTTGCTTGAAGTGGCAGATATTCGTGGTATGCTGGTGGCGGATGTTGCCCATGCGGTGCTGAACAACACGCAAAGAATTTTTGGGGATATTCCCGCACAGTGAATGTTGTCTTTTTTTACTGAGTTGTGCTACAGTTCCACACCGTCATCACTTCGGGTCAGGTTGGAGCGTATATGAAGTCTGTCTTGCTGTTGGTTCTTGCTGTTGCTGCCGGTCTGGGAGGCTGTACGATGTTTACCTCCTGGAAAAGCATTCCACCCCCGGGGGGGTGTGACCAGTGCCATACCGTGGCGATTGGCACTAACTGGCAGGTAGCCTATCAGCCGGCCAACGTGGCTGATGAACGCACTAACCTGGCGTTCCAGACCCCTGAATACAACCAGTCGCAGCAAAATAAGCACTCTTCTCCGATCGAATTGAAGAAGGTCGAGGAGTTACGCTGTTTTGAGTGCCACAAATCGCCGACTCCCGCCCATCGGGAGCGTAAGGGACGGTTTCATCACTAACGGGTTTTCATGTGGATTATCGCTATTCTGCACCAGATGAACCAAAAACAGCTTGACATTATTAAATCCGCGAGTATGATCATAAATCAATTTTAAAGCCATGCGCATTTGCGTTCTATGGTTAATTCAAAAAAACGAGGTCATAACATGAAAAAACTGATGACACTGACGATGGTACTTGCTCTTACCGTAGCTTTCACCGCTGGCTGCAAGAAAAAAGAAGAAGCTCCTGCTCCTGCTGCTCCTGCTGCTACCGAAGCTCCGAAACCGGTTCAGGCTCCTATGTCTGCTAAAACCACCACCACCACCACTACTACTACTCCCGTGGCTCCCGAGAAAAAGTAAGTTGCAACCCATTTTCGAATGGACTGGCCCGCAGATTTTTCTGCGGGCTTTTTTTTGTCCATTTTTTCACGGGGATTGTGTGTTCTGACATGGATGGGGGCGCAGCCAAACGGCTGCGCCCCCATCTGTTTTGTGATGTAAATGGTGGAAAATTACAGCACGCCGGCGACTTCAGGCGCAACAAGACCATGGAATTTCATGAAGTTTTCCCTGAACATGGTGACCAGCTTGCGGGCGGCTACGTCGTATGTGGCCGCATCGGCCCAGGTATTTCGCGGGTTGAGAATTTCTGAAGGCACTTCCGGGCAGCTGGTGGGGATGGCCAAACCGAAAAATGGGTCCTGCTCAAAGGCGCCGGTTAACAGCGTTCCGTTCAGCGCCGCGTTAACCAGGGCGCGGGAATAGCTGATCTTTATGCGCTGACCGATGCCGAAGGGGCCGCCGTTCCAGCCGGTATTGACCAGCCAGCATGAGACGTCGTGGCGGGAGATTTTTTCCCGGAGCAGTTCGCCGTAAACGGTCGGGTTGAGGACCATGAACGGTCCGCCGAAACAGGTGGAAAAGATGGCGGATGGCTCTCTGACGCCCGCCTCGGTGCCGGCAACCCGCGCGGTGTAGCCGGAGAGAAAGTGAAACATGGCCTGATCCTTTGTCAGGTGCGCTATGGGAGGCAGAACCCCATAGGCATCGCAGGTCAGCATGATGATGTTGGCCGGATGTCCGGCGGTTCCCGAGGGAACGATGTTGGGAATGGAGGCCAGAGGGTAGGATGCGCGCGTATTCTCGGTGAACGACTCATCGTTCAGGTCCACCCGGCGGGTGCGGGTGTCGATGGCCACATTTTCGAGAATGGTTCCGAATTTGCGGGTCGTGGCGTATATCTCCGGTTCATTCTCCTTGGAAAGCCGGATGATCTTGGCGTAGCAACCCCCCTCAAAGTTGAAAACGCCCTTGTCGTCCCAGCCATGCTCGTCGTCACCGATCAGCGCCCGCTCCGGATCTGCCGAGAGGGTTGTCTTGCCGGTTCCCGAAAGCCCGAAGAACACGGCTGAGTCGCCTTTCTTTCCCACATTGGCGGAACAGTGCATGGATAACACCCGCTGCTCTATGGGAAGAATGAAATTGAGAATGGAAAAGATCGACTTCTTGATCTCGCCCGCATAGCTGGTGCCGCCGATCAGGATCAGTTTCCTGGCCAGATTGACGATAATGAACGTTTCCGAATGGGTACCATCCAGTGAGGGGATGGCGTGAAAGTCAGGCATGTCGATCAGCGCGAAACGCGGGCTGTGCTGCTCGAGTTCTTTCGGGGTGGCGCGGATGAACATGTTGCGGGCGAAGAGCGAATGCCAGGCCTTCTCGGTGATCACGCGGATCGGAAGGCGGTGTTCCTTGTCCGCGCCGGCAAAACAGTCCTGAACGAATAGATCGCGGCCATGCATGAAGGCCAGCATGCGTTTGTACAGATCGTCAAATTTTTCAGGACTGAAGGGCTTGTTGATTGTGCCCCAGGCGATGTGATCGTGGGATACGTGGTCATCGACAATGAATTTTTCATTGGCGGCGCGGCCGGTGTAATGGCCGGTTTTTACGGCAAGTGCTCCCAGATGGGATACCAGGCCTTCCCCGCGCTTGATGATCTGTTCATACAGAACCGCCGTGGGCGGAGTCCAGTAAATCAGGTTGGCGTTGGCAATGCCATGCTCTTCCAGGCCGATGCCCCGGGTAACGTCATTAAATTTCAATTTCATTCCTCCCCGCGAAAATCAATATGGTTTAAAAATACCATATTAATTTCGCAAAGCAAAATGATCTTGACGAGATCAGGCCGCCAGTTTGTAGGCTTCGGATGCCAGAACGATCCTGTCCTCCTCAACGGTAAGCACATGGGAACTGTGTTCAATCAGTTCATACATATGAAGTAGCCTGTCCACATTGGACGCAAGCGTGGTTTTTCGACCGAAGAATTTGCCCTGCTGGGGAAATACCTCGCTGGCCAGGTGATCATCGTAAATGGCAAAATCGAAGGAACTGGTGGTGTCCCGGTCGCTGATCTCGCTGGGAGCCGGGCATTCATCACGGAAGGCGATACGGACATCAAAACCGTCTCCGAAGTGGGTGAGCAGAATTTTCCTGGCGTCGGGGTCGGTAAGGGCATCGCGGTGAATGACAAAGATCCTGGTAATGGCCACACCCTTGACGAGAGCGCGCAGGTTGGACTGGTAGAGGTTAACCAGCGCTCCACGGGTTTGCCAGCCGGTTGTCAACGGGCAGACGGTTTTGATGCGTTGCACGGCCAGATCGGAACTCTTGGCGCTTTCCAGATAGAACTCGGTCTCGTCAAGCGGGATAAAGCCCTGTTGCAGCATGGCAATGGTACGCTTGGCGCTGGCCAGAACCTCCAGTGCCTTTGCATGGCATTCCAGGTCGCTGATTCCGGCCATGGCAAAGGTGATCTCATGTGACTGCTCGTATTTTGCTGTCACATCAAGGTGATTTCGCTCCATATCCTCCCTGAGCAGATAGGTTGCCAGGGCGAGCAGGATGCCGATGCCAAAGATAGTGTAGGCCGCCTCCGGGTAATGGAGTACCCAGTGAAAGAAAATTGCCAGGCCGGCCCCGGTGAGAAACTCTATAAATACCGCCATGTCTTGAACTTTTTTGCTTATTCTCATGAATTCTCCTGTTAGCGGATAAAGGCAGCGACGGAGCTGAAACAAAAAAAGCCGGGTCTCCAGCTATCATGGTGCGTGATAGTTTGGCGACCCGGCTGTCTTGTGAAGACCCGTGGGCTTTCCGTCCCATCCTTGCGGATGGTTTAGTAGTATCGTCTATCCTAAAGCTGCCTGAATGTGTGTTTATTTTGCAACATGGTACGGGGCAATGCGACCGCTGTCAACGGGAAAATTATCGCATCAGCTGTGAATTCAGATAGGCGTGGATAATATCCATATAGATTTCACGGGGTTTACTTGTGCCGTCACTGGGAGCAACCATGCCCTCATGTTCCATCATTTCGATGATACGCGCCGCCCGGTTGTAACCGATGCGCAAGCGGCGCTGGACCATGGAAATGCTGGCCTGCTTGGTTTCATACACCAGCCGCAGGGCGTCTTCCCAACGCTCGTCCTGTTCCTCATCGTCACTCCCCCCACCCTTCTCGTCACTATCCTTCATATCCATGATCGATTTGTCGTACACCGGTTTGCCCTGCTTTTGCAGGAAACTGACCACACGCTGCACCTCGGCGTCGGAGACAAAGGCGCCGTGGATGCGGTGCAGGCGAGAGGTCCCGGGTGGCATGAAGAGCATATCGCCCGAGCCGAGCAGCGCTTCGGCGCCGTTGGTGTCCAGAATCGTGCGGGAGTCCACCTTGGAGGTTACCTGGAAGGAGATGCGCGACGGCAGGTTGGCTTTGATCAGACCGGTGATGACATCCACCGAGGGACGCTGGGTGGCCAGGATCAGGTGGATGCCCGAGGCGCGGGCCTTTTGGGCCAAGCGGGCGATATGCTCCTCCACATCGCGACCAGCCACCATCATCAGATCGGCCAACTCATCCACAATCACCACAATATAGGGCATATGGCCGTGATCCATCGCTTCAACCTCATCCGCCACAAATGGAATTGGGTCAATGACCATCTCACCCTCTTCGATGATCTCCTCCAGATCTTCGATGATCTCGGCCTCAGGGAGGCTGTTCAGCTCTTCCAGCTCCAGGGCTTCGCCGGCCAGTTTCCTGTTGTAGGAATCGATGTTGCGAACCCCCTTGTCTGACAGCAGCTTGTAACGGCGTTCCATCTCGTTGACCGCCCACTTCAGCGCCAGGGAGGCCTTCTTGGGCTCGGTCACCACCGGCAGCAGCAGGTGCGGGATGCCTTCGTACATGGAGAATTCCAGCATCTTGGGATCGACCATGATCATGCGCACATCCCGTGGTTCAAACATGTAGAGCAGCGACAGGATCATGGTGTTGATGGAGACCGATTTACCCGAACCGGTGGAGCCGGCCACCAGCAGGTGGGGCGCCTTGGCCAGATCGGTGACCACCGGGATGCCGGCAATGTCCTTGCCCAGGGCCAGGGGCAGCTTCATCTTGTTGTGATGGAACTCCTCGCAGTTGAAGATTTCACTCAGGTAGACCATGTCGCGGTCACGGTTGGGCACTTCGATCCCCACCACGCCCTTGCCGGGAATCGGGGCCACGATGCGGATTGACATGGCTTGCAGCGCCATGGTCAGGTCATCGGCCAGGCCGGCAATGCGGCTGATCTTGATACCGGGAGCGGGTGAAAATTCATACATGGTGATGACCGGGCCGGGACAGATCTCCACAACCTCACCATCGATGCCGTAGTCCTTGAGTTTTTTCTCAAGAAGACGGGCGTTCATGGTCAGGGCGTCCCGATCCAGCTTTTTCTCCGATGGCGGCGGCGTATCAAGCAGGGAAAAGGGTGGTGTGCGGAAATCGCCGTCCGCCTTGAGAAACTCGAAGGTTTCCTGTACTGCGGCTACCTTTTCGGCTTCTTTTTTCTTGTCTTTGTTTTTCTTGAAAACGTTGAGCGCCGGCAGAGGCGGAGTGGCTGGTTTGATGACCGGTCCGGAGGCTGGAGACGGTGGTGCGGGCAGACCCTCCTGCTTGGCTTTTTCACGTTGCTGTTCCTGTTGCAGAACGGCGCGTCGTTCCCGCCAGACAGCCCATTTCCGTTGGAGGGTTTCCAGCCACCAGCCGGCAAACAGCACAAAGGAGAAGTGCGACAGAATCATGATCATGGCGGCCAGCAGCGGCAGTAACAGCAGCAGGGCGCCGGTCGTGCCGACCGCTGCCTTGAGGAAACGGGCGGTCATGACACCCACGGCCCCGCCGGTGGGGATCTGCTGACCGAAAAAAACGATCGTGTCGCGGGAAAAGGCGAACAGGGTGGAGAGTGAAAAGATCAACCCCAGGGCTGCCAGCAGTTTATAGGAACGCAGGCGCACTTCCTTGAAACGGAGCAGGGTGTAGGCCATGTACAGTATGGCCAGGGGGACAAGGTAGGAGGCCAGACCGAAACTGCTGAAAAACAGGTCCGCCACCTGCGCGCCCAGACGGCCACCCAGATTGTGGATGCCACCCTCGTTGGAGTAACTGTTCCAGGAGACATCGCTGGCATTGAAGGAGAGCAGGGTCAGCAGAAAAAAGATACCGGCCGTTGCCAGCGCCATACCCTGCAGTTCTTTGGCGAGTTTTTCTTTTTTGGGTTCTTCCATAGGGTCTCAGTGTCCAAATCGGCAAAGTAAAAAAACGGTTCATCATACCCGCAAGGAGCGGAGGGTGGCAAAGAAAAAATTGAAGAGCTCCTTTCAGGCAGGTTCTCCCGTTGGAGCGCTGTTTTTGTCAATGAAAACAGGTGTGACAGAGACATGAAAAAAGGACAGGCCGCTGATCCAATAGCGTGACCTGTCCCCGGATGTAACGAAATGTAGCATCTGAATCAGCCGGCCGTTTTGTTTCGTCTCTCCTCCAACAGCATATCCAGCGCAAGCAGGGCCACGCCAACGCAGATGAATGAGTCAGCGATGTTGAAGGCCGGCCAGTGGTGATTATTCCAGTAGACGTCCAGAAAGTCGATCACCTCTCCCAGGCGCAGGCGGTCGATCAGATTGCCGACCGCGCCGGAGAAGATCATTGCCAGGGATGCCTGGGCCAGCCTTTGGTCGTTCCGGAGCCTTCCAAAGGCAACCAGAATCACCAGACTGGCGATCAGCGAAATGGCGATGAAAAAGGGGAGGCGCCAGGAAGCCTGGGAAAGGAAGCTGAAGGCCGCGCCCCTGTTTCTGATGTAAAAGATGTTGAAGAGGCCGTCCACAACCGGAATGGATTGGTACAGCGACATGGTCCGGTCGATGTACTGTTTGCTGATCTGGTCCAAGACCAGGCCGATGACGGAGATTGTACCGAAAAGTGACCAGCGTCCCATGCTCAGATCACCGCCGCGGTGCATTTGGGGCAGATAGACGGATGCTGGCTGTTGCTGCCCAGCTGCTGGCTGTAGCACCAGCAACGTTCACACTTTTCTCCTGGAGCTGCGCTGACCTGAATGTTGAGGCCGGGGATGGATTCCGAGCACCAGTATTCCCCTTCCAGGGTATCGGTCAACGTTACATTCGAAACGATAAAGATGCTCTGCAGTTCCTGCCGGTATTCGTTCAGGAAAGCGAGCAGCTCCGCCGGGGCGGCGATGGTGACTCCCGCATCCAGGGAATGGCCGATGGTCTTGGCTGCGCGGGCAAGCTCCAGCGCCTTGGAGACATCGGCGCGCACCCTGATGATCCGCTCCCAGCGCGCCTCGAGGGTGGTGTCCTTCCACTCCGGATTCAGAGCCGGGAAGCAGGACAGGTGCACACTGTTGCGTGTACGAGCCGGCATGTGCTGCCAGACCTCGTCACTGGTAAAGGAGAGCACCGGCGCCAGCAGGCGCACCAGGCTGTCCAGGATGCGGTACATGACCGTTTGGGCACTCAGGCGTTCAAGCGAATCCGGCCGGCTGGTATACATGCGGTCCTTGAGGATATCCAGGTAGAAGGCGCTCATCTCCACTGAGCAGAACGAGGTGACGTCCTGGTAAATGACATGAAATTCGTAGTTCTGGTAGGCGCTCAGTACCCGCTCTTTAAGCAGCTCCAGCTGATGCAGGGCCCAGCGGTCGATTTCGGGCATGGCGGCGAACTCCACCGTCTGGCTGTCGGGATTAAAATCGCTGAGATTGCCCAGGATGTAGCGGCAGGTGTTACGGATGCGGCGGTAGGCTTCAGCCACGCGGGTTAGGATCTCCTGGGAGATACGGGTGTCGTCGCGATAGTCCTGGGCTGCGCACCACAGACGCAGGATATCCGCCCCGAATTTTTTGATCACATCCTCCGGAGCCACCACATTGCCCACTGACTTGCTCATCTTGCGTCCCTGACCATCCAGCACGAAACCGTGGGTCAACACGTTCCGGTAGGGAGCGCAGCCGCGCGATCCGACACTCTCCAGCAGCGAGGAGTGGAACCAGCCGCGATGCTGGTCGCTTCCCTCCAGGTACAGGTCGGCCGGTGAGTGCAGCGCGGGGTTGGTTTCCAGCACGGCGGCGTGGGACACGCCGGAATCGAACCAGACATCCAGAATGTCGTTCTCTTTCTCAAAGGACGCCGCCCCGCATTTCGGGCATTTCGTCCCCAGCGGCAGGAGTTTTTCCGCATCCCAGTCAAACCAGACATCGGAGCTTTCCGTCCTGAAAATCTGGGCCACATGGTCCATCAGGGTGCCGTCGGCAATGTATTCGCCACACTGGGTGCAGGAGAAGGCCGTGATCGGCACACCCCAGGAACGCTGACGAGATACACACCAGTCGGGGCGGTTTTCGATCATGCCATAGATCCGCTCGCGGCCCCATTTGGGAATCCACTCTACCTGGCCGATGGCCTCCAGTGCCTTGGAGCGCAGGTCGTTCTGCTTCATGCTGATGAACCACTGTTCGGTGGCGCGGAAGATGATCGGCTTTTTGCAACGCCAGCAGTGGGGATAGGAATGGCTGATGGTGGAGGTCTGCAGCAGGGCGCCCACCTCGGTCAGTTTGTCGATCACGCTCTGGTTGGCGGCAAAAACCTGCTGACCGCCGAAGAATTCCACGGTCTGCAGATACTTGCCGTGGTTGTCCACCGGGTTGTAGATCTCCAGCCCCTCTTTCAGGGCCAGTTCGTAGTCTTCCTGGCCATGGCCGGGGGCGGTGTGGACACATCCGGTACCGGCCTCCAGGGTGACGTGCTCACCCAGCAGGATGATCGAGTCACGGTCATAGAAGGGGTGCTGGCAGCGCTTGCGTTCCAGCAGGGTGGCGGAGAAGGTGGCAATCACCGGGCCGGTCAGGCCGGTGGTTGCCAGAAAAGCATCCTTGAGCCCTTCGGCCACGATCAGCACCCCCTTTTCCGTTTCCAGGGCGACATAGTCGAATTCGGGGTGCAGGGCAACGGCCAGGTTGGCCGGGATTGTCCAGGGGGTGGTGGTCCAGATCACCACATAGGCCTGCTTGCCGGCCAGGGCCGGAATGTCTGCGGAGACATCATCCCGTAGCGCAAACCGGACAAAGATGGATGGCGAGCTGTGATCGGCGTACTCAACCTCGGCCTCGGCCAGGGCGGTCACGCAGGAAGAACACCAGTGCACCGGCTTGCGTCCGCGGTATAACCCGCCGTTATGGGCAAATTTTGCCAGTTCGGCCGCGGTTTGCCCCTCGTAGTCAAAATTCATGGTCAGATAGGGGTTCTCCCAATCGCCCTGAATCCCCAACCGTTTAAACTCGTCACGCTGAATGGCCACGTATTTGGCGGCGTACTCGCGGCAGAGTTTACGCATCTCCAGTTTTGACAGATGATGCTTCTTTGAACCGAGGTTTTTCTCCACCTGCAGTTCGATCGGCAAACCGTGGCAGTCCCAGCCCGGTACATAGGGGGCGCGGAACCCCTCCATGCGCTTGACCTTGAGAACGATATCCTTGAGGACCTTGTTGAGGGCATGGCCGATGTGAATATGGCCGTTGGCATAGGGGGGACCGTCGTGCAGGACGAAGAGCGGCTTGTCCTTGCCCTCTGTTTCCATGGCTTCGTACAGACCGCTTTTCTCCCAAGCGATGAGCATTTCCGGTTCGCGCTGGGGCAGGTTGGCCTTCATGGGAAAGTCGGTCTGAGGCAGGTTGAGCGTATCCTTATATTCCATTGAAACGATCTCCTCGTTGGATAATTCAGTGTAAAATCAATTCAAATTACAGAGATATGGCTGAAATGTCAAGGGAGGCAGCGTCGTTACCGAGGGGGCGGAAAAAGAGCCATTCAGGTTTGGTTGTGTTTTCATCGTTGCTTGGTAGTATTTAAATTACTATTAATTCGTCATCTTGCCCGAACTGTTGTAAAGGGGGCCGGCCATGGGCAGAAATGGTGTTGACAGAGACAGGTATCAGGCTTCACAGAGTTGCAGTGACCGGTTTCAGGGTGCATTCGGCGCGCCACGTGCGGAACGGGAACAGCAATTTTCCAAATTCATGGAGCATCTGCCACTGGCGGTTTCCATCAAGGATAAATCCGGCCGGTTTTTGTTTGCCAACGAATTCATGAAAGACCTGTTGGCAGCCGACGATCCGGTTGGAAAGACCCTCGGGGAACTGCTTCCCCCTGAAGAAGCCTCAATGATGGCCGTGAATGACCATCAGGCGCTCACCCAGGGGCTGTTGTTGATTCAAAACCGGGTCAATGACACCTATGGTGATGAGCGTATCTTTGAAACCTACAAATTCCCGCTCCCCATGCCGGAAAAGAGAACCCTTCTGGGAAGCATTTCGGTAGATATAACCGAACGCAAACGGGCCGAGCAGGCATTGGCTCTCAAACAACAGCAGCTCGAAGAGCTTAACCGTTCCCTGGAGCAACGCGTACAACAGGCTGTGGACGAGTTGCGTCAAAAGGACCGCTTGCTTATCCAGCAGAGCCGGCAGGCCGCCATGGGTGAAATGATCAATAATATCGCTCATCAGTGGCGGCAACCGCTCAACAATATCGGTCTGATTATTCAGAATCTGCAGTTGCAGTACGAGGCCGGTGAGATGGATTCCGAACAGATGGCAACTGAAGTCGGCAAGGCCATGGACGTCATCGCCTACATGTCTCGAACCATCGATGATTTTCGTAATTTTTTCCACCAGGACAAGGAACGTCAGCCGTTTGTTGTCAACCAGATGGTTTCCCGTTCGCTGGATTTTGTCCTGCCCGGCCTCAAGAACAGCGGGATAGATGTGGAATGCCGCGAAGAGCCGAACGTGAGTGCCGATGGGTATCCCCGAGAGTACATGCAGGCACTGCTCAATATTCTCAACAATGCCAGGGATGTGCTGCTGGAACGCAAGGTGAAGCAGCCATTGATCCGCATCGCAATCTTCCGCGAAAACAAGCGCTCGGTCGTCACCATCCACGATAACGCCGGCGGAATCAGCGATGACGTGCTTCCCAAAATATTCGACCCCTATTTCACGACAAAGGAGCAGGGCAAGGGCACCGGTATCGGTCTGTACATGTCCAAGACGATCATTGAAAAGAACATCGAAGGCAGCTTGACGGCCCGTAACGTTGATGGAGGCGTCGAATTCAGGATTGTGGTCTGAATTTGCGGCGGTTTCTGTTTTACTCCTTGCATTTACCGGTGCTCTCTGTTAGCTTTTTAGACCTTTATTCAGTAGCCAGAACCGTGGAAAGGACCGCATATACATGCTTAAAATATTTGATTATCTTTTCGGATTGTTTTCAAATGACCTGGCAATCGACCTGGGGACCGCCAATACACTTGTGTATCTGAAAAACAAGGGCATTGTCGTGCGCGAACCATCGGTGGTTGCCGTCCAGAGAATGCCAAATGGCCGTCAGATGGTACTCAAGGTCGGTATGGAAGCCAAACTGATGCTGGGGCGTACCCCCGGATCCATCACCGCCATCCGCCCCATGAAGGACGGTGTCATCGCCGATTTTGACATCACCGAGGAAATGCTGCGTTATTTCATCCAGAAGGTGCATAACCGCAAGACCCTGGTTCGTCCGCGGGTCGTGATCTGCGTCCCCTCCGGTATTACCCAGGTGGAGCAGCGCGCTGTCAAGGAGTCGGCCGAATCAGCCGGCGCCCGCGAGGTGTATCTGATCGAAGAACCGATGGCAGCTGCCATCGGCGCTGGTTTGCCGATCACCGAGGCCTCCGGCAACATGATTGTCGATATCGGTGGCGGAACGACCGAAGTGGCTGTCATCTCACTGGCCGGTATCGTCTTTGCCCAGTCCACACGCATGGGTGGCGACAAGATGGATGAATCAATTATCCAGTTTATCCGCAAGAAGTATAATCTGCAGATCGGCGAGCGCATGGCCGAATCGATCAAGATCGAGATCGGCGAGGCCTACCCCGGTCCAGAGCTGCTGATCAAACAGGTCAAGGGACGTGACCTGGTGTCAGGTATTCCCAAAACCATTGAGGTCAATTCGGACGAGATTCGCGATGCCCTCAAGGAAGCGGTTAACGCCATTGTTGATACGGTGCGTATCTGCCTTGAGAAGACTCCTCCGGAACTGGCCGCTGATATCGTTGACAAGGGCATTTTCCTGGCTGGCGGCGGAGCGCTTCTGCGCAATCTGGACATGCTGCTGCGCGATGTCACCAAGGTTCCGGTGCTGATTGCCGAGAACCCTCTGGACTGTGTTGCGCTCGGCTCCGGCAAGGTTCTGGATGAACTGGACCTGTTGCGCCGCGTTTCCATAACTTCGTAAGATCCTTTCCTAGTCAACTGGCGGTTGGGTTGGGAGCGCAGCACCCGTTCCCTGCCCAGCCGTTACGTGAAAATATGCCCTCACCCACCGTCGATATAATCGTCCCTGTCTGGAACAATCACTTTGAAGCCCGAACCTGCCTCAGTGCAATCCTGACCCATTCGCCCGAAGCGCGTCTGATCATTGTGGACAACGGCAGCAACCGGCAAACCCAGCTGGTGCTGGAAGAGTTTTCGGAGCCGCTAGGCGAGCAGTGCCTCTTTCTCTACTCCGAAAAAAACGTCGGTCACGTGCGGGCCATCAACAGGGGACTTTCGCGATCGGACAGTGACTTTGCCGTTATCGTTCGCCCGCATGTCACCGTGACCAAAGGGTGGCTGGGTGCTTTGCTCCAAGCAGCCGAGCGGGGTATCGCTTCCCCGGTATTCAGCGGTGAAGGAGCGCCCTTTTCCAGCCCGTTTGTGCGAGGATGTTCCCTGATTGAAACCTCTGCGGTTTCCTTTTCAGTCCTTGCCCTGAAACGCGAGCTGCACCTGCAGCTGGGAGGTTTTGATGAACAGCTGGACGGCGGCGAATGGTGCCTGAAGGATTATGTCAGTCGCGCCGCCAGCAAGGGTTTCCGCACCTGCATAACATCCGGCTCGACGGTTGTCTGCGACAGGGAAACCATCCTGGGGTCGGATGAGCGTCGACGGGAACAGGCCCGCGCCAGCCGGTCCGTGCATGTCGAACGCTGGGGCGCTGGCCATCACTATGGCGTCTATTTCGGGCGCAACGCCGACGCGAATGGCTTGGCCGATGCGGTTGAAATCATTCTGCGCGGCGCCCGCCAGGGGCACCGTTTTACCCTTCTGCTGCACGCTTCACAGGCTTCAGTTTTTCGCCGCATGGGCTGGAACGGTCTGCACACATCAATTGAGTTGCGCACTCTCTCCCGCTTCGCTCCCCGTCACGACCTGCGACGGTTCTGCCTGTCACATCCCGACATGGTAGCGGTTCTGGGCGCACAGGGAGCCGCATTCAACGAACGTATACCGGCCATTCCATTCAGCACGGTTCTGTGTGAAATTGGACCACCATAACAGCCCCCACCCAGGGGTTTTTTCCCGAGGTAGCCATGATTGAAGAGATAACACGGCAGATGCAGGCCCAACGTGCGCTGCTGGAGATACTTTCGCGGGATATGCCCCCCCTGATAGCGGATTTGTCTGCCCGGCTGGTTGCAACATTCAAAAACAACGGCAAGCTGCTTGTCATGGGCAACGGTGGTTCTGCGGCCGACGCCCAGCATTTTGCGGCCGAAATCGTGGGGCGCTTCAAGATGGAGCGCAGGGCGTTGCCGGCTATTTCTCTTTCCACCGACACCTCCATCCTCACCGCTGTCGGTAACGACTATGGCTTCGAAAGCATCTTCAGCCGCCAGGTTGAGGCACTGGCCTGTTCCAATGACACGGTGATCGGCATCTCCACCAGCGGAAACTCGCCCAATGTGCTCAAGGCGCTGGAGCTGGCCCGGCAGCGGGGCTGTCAGACCGTCGCTCTGCTGGGGAAGGATGGCGGCTGTATCAAGAATGCCTGCGACCTGGCGCTGGTCGTTCCCTCGTCGGATACCCCCCGCATACAGGAGGGGCATATCACCATTATCCATATCGTCTGCGACCTGGTGGAAAAGGCGCTGTTTGCCTGAATCGAGGGGCGACAGTGCTCTTCGATACCTCCGCTTGTCGTTCAAGCGCCCGGCGAAATGTCGCGGCGCTTTTTGTTTGTCTTCACTCGTACAGAAAACATAGAGAATAGCGGCAACGCTTGCCGGTCAGATCACGGTTAAGGTTTCTCTTTCCAGGCATTGATCCGGACTGACCATATCCGCTTTTGACCCTGCTGATATCTTGTGCTATGACAAACAGGCACGCTTAAACAAAGAATGGAGCTGAGGATGAACCGAAAAACGATTGAATCATTTTTTAACAAGATCCACACGATCAGCTGTCTGGTGGTCGGTGACCTGATGCTGGATGAATATCTGTGGGGCAAGGCGGAGCGGATTTCTCCCGAAGCGCCGGTTCAGGTGGTTGATATTGTCCGCGAGGAACTGCGCCTGGGGGGAGCGGGTAACGTTGTCAACAACCTTTCCGAACTGGGGGTGCGGGTCGCGGTCTGCTCGGTTGTTGGTGATGACGAAAACGGCCGGGCGCTGCTTGACGCCTTCAACAACAAAGGCGTAGCTACGGACGCCATTTTCAGCGACACGACCCGCCGGACAAGCCGCAAAACGCGCGTCGTTGCCGCCCATCAGCAGATCGTCAGGATCGACCGGGAGTCGCGCATGGCGCTCTCCACGGAAATCGAGCAGCGGGTGTGCGATTGGATCCACTCCAATGCAGGCTCGTTCAGCGTGATCCTGCTTTCCGATTACCTCAAGGGGGTACTGACCCCCAAGGTAATCTCAACTGCCCTTGCCGCTGCTCGCGCGGCAGGAATTCCGGTGCTGATCGATCCAAAGGGCACCGATTTTGCGCGTTACAACGGAGCCACCATTCTGACTCCCAATCGCAAGGAGGCCGAGGCTGCCTCGGGGATCGCCATTCGGGACACCGATTCCCTCGTGCGGGCCGCCGGGGTGATCATGGAGCGGGTCGGGCTGGACCATCTGCTGATCACCCGCAGCGAAGAGGGGATGTCGCTTTTTTCTAAAACTGCCGAACCGGTGCACATACCCACCGTGGCTCGGGAAGTGTTCGATGTCTCCGGAGCCGGAGATACCGTTCTGGCGGCCCTGGCAGCCGGCATGGCAGCCGGCCTGGGAATGGCAGAGTCGGCCCGCCTGGCCAATATCTCTGCCGGTATCGCTGTCAGCAAGTTGGGCACGTCGACGGTTACACCGGTTGAAATAATCAATGCCATTGCGCTGGCTCACAGTGACAGTGATTCAAAAATCAAGAATATTGACGTGCTGGCGGTTCTGATCGAGGCTGAAAAGGCCCGCGGAAAACGGGTTGTCTTCACCAATGGCTGTTTCGACCTGCTGCACGCCGGTCATGTCAAGTATCTGCAGAAGGCCCGCAATCTGGGTGATCTGCTGATATTGGGGCTGAACAGTGATGCTTCCGTGCGGCGCCTGAAAGGTGAGAAACGCCCGTTGATCGGAGAGGATGAGCGGGCCCATATCCTGGCTGCGCTGGATTGCATCGATTACGTGGTTATCTTCGAAGAGGATACGCCTCTGGAGCTGATTTCAGCCCTTAAACCCCATATTCTGGCCAAGGGGGGTGATTACACTCCTGAAGGAGTGGTGGGTAAGGACCTGGTCGAGTCCTATGGAGGTCGGGTTGAGCTGGTAACGTTTGTGGATGGAAAATCCACCACCAATATCATCGAACGGGTACTGGAACGCTACTCCTGACGTGCATTTGACACTTGTTTTATGTGGTTTTTATGAGATAAATCTGATATGAAAACTGGGCGAATACTATGAACAGGAGTGGCCATGGCGCCGGAAATCGTCAACAACAGGGAATTATGGGTACTCGGTGTTAAGCCGGGAACAGGACGGGAGGAGCTGCTCTGCTCCTACCTGACAGCCGGTGGTTACCACAACCGGCTTGAACAGATAGAACGTCTCATACATGAACGTCCGCTGGGTATTGTGTTGGATGTATCACCCTCTTCGGATGATGGCTGGGGGCTTTTGCTCAAGATAAAAAAGGAACCGCTCACTCGCAATATCCCGGTGTTGCCGGTTTTTCTCAGCGAAACCGGTAAAGTTGCGGGAGTCTTTCCCGTGGCTGGTTTTTTTACCCTGCCGGTGGATGAGAATCACCTGCTGGAGCGGCTAGCGGTTTACGGTTTGACGGAGGAGGCCGAAACCTGGGATTTGCAGGTGCTGGTCGTTTCGCGCACAGGGGAGGAAAAGCTTTCCAAGGCAATTGAATCGGTGGGGTTCGAGGTTGTCAAAGCCTACACCGGTAAGGAGACCCTGGCGCTGACCTCCATTCACCCCCGTTACATGGCCTTCTCCAGCCTGATGCTGCCGGACATGACCGCCTTTGAATTGCTGGAAAAATTCAGGCATTACCCCTACAGCAGCAATACCCCCATTTTTATCCTGCTCAAGGAGGATATGAAGCAGGGTGAAAAGACCGCCATGAGCAGGGAGGTTGCCAACCTGGTCAGCAAGAAGCAACTCACCCAGGAGGAGTTTCTGTCGTTTCTACGGCGGAGGGATTAGAAAAGGTAGTACGTACCCTATTCAGCCAACAGAAAAGAGCCGCTCACCCACGACATTATCCGGGTGAACGGCTCTTTTTTTATACCTCGTATGTGTGGCAGGTGGGGTTTACAAAATTCCGGGCAACTCCTTCAGTTCGATGTTGGCTTTGGAGCGGAGATCCTTGGCCCAGGCGCTGAAGCGATCTTCGGATTTCTTTTTGTAAAGTGTGTCCTCGATTTCTGACTTGAGACCCTCGAATGGTTTTGGTTTGCCAATGATCCGCGATTCCAGCTTGATCAGGTGAAAGCCCAGCGGAGTATAGACCAGCTCACTGACCTCGCCCGGTTTCAGGGCCAGGATGGCCTGCTCCAGTTCCGGCTGCATGTCGCCTTTTTTGAAACTCCCCAGGTCGCCACCATCCTTGCGGGCGGCGGGGTCTTCGGAGTAGTTTCTGGCCAACTCGGCAAAATCCTTACCGCTCTTTGCTTCGGCCAGCACGTTCAGCGCCGTGGTCATGGCGCGCTTGATCTCTTCTGCGGGAGCCTTTTCACTGGTTTTGAAGAAAATGTGCCGGGCGCGGAAGGTGTCCTCTTCGCGGTATTTATCCAGATTGGCGTCATAATAGGCGCGAACTTCGCTTTCGCCTACCTGGATCCTGGAGCGGACCTCCAGGCTGACCAACTTGAGCCGTTCAAGCTGTTCCTGCAGCTGGCTATGATACTGGTCGTAGGAGATCCCCTGAGCTGCAAGCGCTTTTACCAGCCCCTCCTGGTTCAGGTTGTTCTGACGTTTGACATCATCCATGGCCTGACGAATCTCGTCTTCGCTGACCTTGATATTCAACTCTTTGATTTTCTGTTCAACCAGCTTCTTTTCCACCAGGCTGTCCAGGACCGTCCGACGTATCCTGCTGCGCTCCGCATCGTTCAGGGGTGATTTTTTCTCGTTTTCACGAATGAGCGGTTGCGCGTCGTGATTGACATCATACAGGGTGATGATCTCATCATTGACCACGGCAACAATGGCATTCAACATCTTGCCGGACGCCATAAAAGGGGCTGGCGGAGCTGTTTTGGGCTGTTCGACCTTGACAGCCGGCGGATTTGGTTCTTTCTGTACCAGCGCCTGTTTTGTTGCACAGCCGCCTGATACGCAGAGTGCGATGCATGCGGGAATCAGAGTGAAAACGTATCGTTTCATAAGTGGGGTTCTCATTTCAAATGCGTCAAATGCGGAAGGGTGGGCAGCTGGGCCCACCCTTCCGGTTGCTCAGACAGAGTGGTACTACATGACGGTTCCAGGCTGGTGTTGACTATTTCTTTTCCGGAACGGCAGGTTTTTTGTCGTCGCTTTTAGTCTTGGTGTCCATTGCGTTCAGGACATCGTCCTTGACCGTTACCTTGGCGCTTTTCTTGAGTTCTTCCTTGATCTTCTGGAAGATCTCCTGCTGTTTGCCCGGCATGATGGCGGCCTTGATCTGATCCTTGACTTCATCAAAGGGGCGTGTGCCGGCAGCGCGTTTTCCGGTCAGCTTGATAATATGGAAACCGAAATCCGATTTGACCACATCCGAGATCTGGCCTTCCTTGAGAGCCAGGGCCGCCTGCTCAAAAACCGGAACCATGGCGCCTTTGCCGAACCAGCCCAAGTCGCCCCCCTTGGCGGACGAGGAGTCAACGGAATGTTTCCTGGCCAATTCCTCAAATTTCCCGCCAGCCTTGAGCTGAGCAAGGATGTCCTTGGCTTCTTTCTCGGTTTTCACCAGGATATGGCTGGCTTTAATCTGTTCACCGGACTTGAACTTTTCGATGTTTTGATCATAAAACTTTTTCAGATCCGCATCAGATACCTGGGCATCGGTCTCAACTTTCTTTTTCAGGAACGACTCAACGATAAGGCGTTTTTTGAGTTCCTGCAATTTCTCTTCAAGTTCAGGTCCCTTGTCAAGTCCGTCCTTGGATGCTTTTTGCAGAATCAGTTCCCGAATTACCATGGTGTCCAGCATCTCTTTGCGTCCCTGGGGGGTGTCAGCCATGGCTTTAAGGTATTCGGGGAGGTTTTTAAGCTCCCGCGTGAAGTCGCCGGTGGTAATTGTCGTGCCGTTAACCTCTGCTAGCACCTGACCCTCTTTTTTTGCCCCGCTGTTTGACCCTGGGGTTCCCTGGCAACCAAAGAGTGCGACTGCGCACAATGCTGCGGTTATGATTTTTGCTTTCGTGACGGTATTCACAAATACTCCTTTTTAAATGCATAAATTTGTTAAAATCCTAAAAAAATTAGCACACCGGGCCTGTCTTTTCAAGCGCTTTCTGGCGCATGGCCGCTCCCTGGCAGTGCGTCGGTCCGATGATTTCACTACTCTTGTAACAACTGGAGTCGGGTGGTTTTGCCGCGTCCGGATGAAGGACATTCCCCTTCTTCAAAAACCCGTATCACGCCGAATTGGCCGTCATAACCGGGTCTGCGGATCACAGAGCCCGTACGGACGCGTTTGATTGCCTCACCAAGCAGTGGTGCGGCCCGGATGATTTCATCGAGTGGTGTCCTCAATAACAGGTCGAATTCGGAACCGAAGCGTGTAATTACCTGGGCATACTGTCGCAGCACTTCCTTGGAAGACGGACCTACCCCCAGAATTTCGCCCAGCAGTTCGGGCAGCGGAATCAGGCTGAAAACCTGTGGCGCATTGGGCTTATGGGCCGGCGCTGTCCGATCTGAGAGATCCGTGACCCGGTGATGAACACCGATGGTAAGCGGTTTGGCGCACACTGGACAGCGCATACCGGCAAGTCCGCGGGTCTCATGTGGAGACAGGCAGACGTTGCACAGACGGTGTCCGTCGAAGTGATACTTGCCCTCCTCGGGGAAAAACTCCACCGTGCCCCGGAAAGTGTCAAGCTGATTGTCCTTGATGGCGTCTCGGAGTGAATAGAAATCCAACCCGGTGGAGAACAGGTTGACCTCCCGCCCCAGCTTGGATGGTGAATGGCAGTCGGAGTTTGAGATCAGTGCAAAGCGGTCAAGGGCCGAGACCGTGCGGTTCATATCCGGATCGGACGACAGGCCAGTTTCCAGGGCGAAAACATGGCTGGTCAGATCTCCGAAACACTCCTCAATCCGATCGAAACCGGAGCGGGAGCCGAACAGGGAAAACCAGGGGGTCCAGATGTGGGCTGGAACCAGAAACCCCTCCGGTGCCAGTTCAAGAAGTATCTCCAGCAGATCGCGGCTATCAAGACCAAGGATCGGCCGTCCGTCGGAGACGATGTTGCCGATGCCAGCCAAGCGCCCGTTAATCCGTTCCGCGGATTCGATATCAGGCACATAGAGCAGGTTGTGGATTTTTCTAACCTTGCCATGCCGTTTGTAGATGCTGCTGATTTCTGCGGAAAGCATGAAGCGGACCGTTGAAAGAGCCGGTGATATACCCGGCAGGGGTGAAGGGAGCGCCCGTTCATCCTTCAGTCGGAACAGACCCAACTCCGCCGGTTCCAGTTCCTCCTTCAAGCGGCTGAACCAGACTGGATGGGTGAAGTCGCCGCTGCCGACGACCTGGATACCCTTGATGCGGGCCCAGGCCGCCAGGCCTGCCAGCGTGCTTTGCGCACTGGTTGCCCGTGAATAGGGAGAGTGGATATGAAGATCGGCAGCGTAGTCCATGGTGGCGCAATCCTAACAGAATATACTGCTTCGGTGAAGTGTAATCCCATAACAGGACGGGGACGAAATGGATCGAAGACGTACGAAAGGGCACGTGGCGTGTGATCATTTTGATTGCAACTCATGGGCAGACACTTTAGACTTGCGGCGACCTATGATCAACAGAGAAAAAATCAAACAAACAGCCAAGCAGGTTCTTTCCCTGGACAGCCACCCTGGCCATATCGCGGCAGGTTTCTCCGTGGGCGTATTTATCAGCTTTACTCCCCCGATTCCCGGGCTGCACACCGGATTGGCCCTGGCGGTTGCTTTCCTGTTTCGACTCAACAAACTGACCTGTCTGGCTGGCGCCTGGGTCAACTCTCCCCTCACGATCATTCCTGCCCTGATTTTCAATTACAAGTTGGGCGCCATGATACTGGGCTGCCGTTCAACCGAACTTCACCTTCGGGGGCTGGACTGGCCGCACCTCAAGGTGATCATGACCCACCATGCCAAACCCCTGTTGCTGGGCTGTTCCTTGACCGGCTTTGTTGCTGCGCTGATTTCGTATTTTGTCTGCTACCGGCTGGTGGTGCTTACGCGAAGAAAGGATGTTGCGCTGGCGGAACTGACGCGGGAGATGGAGGAAGTCGGAGAGGAACTGAAATAGGACGGGCTGTATGGCCCGCCCCATTGTTATTTGCCCAGAATCGGATTCATGACCTGATAGATCAGATAGGCCACCAGGGCTGATGCGGGTATGGTCAGAACCCAGGCGATCAGAATACGCTGGGCAACCTTCCAGTTAACGGCGGTGAGCCGTTTGGAGAGACCGACCCCCAGGATGGTGGAGGTAATGACATGGGTGGTACTGGTGGGCATGCCAAAGGCTGCAGCGCCCATAATGACGCCGGCCGAGGCTGTTTCAACGCAGAAGCCATGTACCGGCTGGAGCTTGACAAAATCGCGTCCAACAGTCTTGATGATGCGCCACCCTCCCCCGGCAGTACCCAGCGCCATGGCGGTGGCGCAGGCCACCATGACCTCCCAGGGAACGACAAACGTTTTGAGAAAGCCGTAGCTGACCAGGGCCAGGGTGATGACCCCCATGGATTTCTGGGCGTCGGCCATGCCGTGTGAAAAAGCCATAAACGCGGCCGAGACAACCTGCAGGTGGCGGAAACCCTTGTTGAGACCGCTTGGCGCGCTGTTACGGAAGATCCTGTAGATGATCACCATGAAGATGAAACCGACAAGGGTCCCTAGGATCGGGGAGAGGACCAGAGCCAGGACGATCGTTTTGAGCCCGCTCATTTTCAGGGCGCCGAGTCCGGCGTGGGCGAATACCGACCCCATGATTCCGCCGATGATGGCGTGGGAAGAGGAGGAAGGCAGTCCATAATACCAGGTGATCAGATCCCAGATGATGGCTCCCAGAATACCGGCCAGAACCACCATCTGGGTTATGTTGGAGCTGTCCACGATTCCTTTGCCGATGGTTGTGGCAACCTTGGTGGAGATCATGGCGCCGGCGAAGTTGAGGGTGGCTGCCATAATGATGGCGGCCTTGAGTGACAGCGCCCGTGTCGAAACGCAGGTGGCTATGGCATTGGCCGTGTCGTGAAATCCGTTGATGTAGTCGAAAACCAGCGCTGCCAGAATAACCAGGCACAGCATCAGGAACGTCGGCTCAAGCATTCTTGACCACCACGCTTTCCAGGATATTAGCCGCATCTTCACACTTGTCGGTGGCCTTTTCCAGTGTCTCGTAAATTTCCTTCCATTTGATGAGTTGGAACGGGTCTTTCTCCTCGTCAAACAGATGGCTGATCGCTTCACGACAAACCCGGTCAGCCTCGTTTTCCAGGGCATTGATTTCCACGCAGAGGGCGAACAGCTGCTCATTGGATTTTTTGCCCAGCATGGCAACCGCCTTGTCCACCACGATGCAGCACTGCAGGATGATGAACCCGAGCGATTTTGCCTGGGGAGGAATGCTCTCCACGTTATACATGATAACCCGTTGCGCGCTGACATCGATCAGGTCGAGGATGTCGTCCAGTTTGGAAGCCAGTGCATAGATGTCCTCCCGGTCGAGCGGTGTGACAAAAGTCTTGTTAAGTTTCTGGATAATGGAGTGGGTGATGGAATCTCCCTTGTGCTCAAGATCCTTGATCTGTCGCTGGCTCTCGGCGGGATTTTCAAAGTTGTCCAGCATCTCCTTGAGCAGTTTGGCCCCTTCGATGATGTTTTCAGTCATCTCCTTGAAAAGTTTGAAGAATTTTTCATCCTTGGGGATTAATCCGAACATGTCATGCCTCCTGTGTAGCGCTGTCGAACGTGATATAAAACCTGGCATAAATAGCATGTTTTTCAAGTACTGCCCACAAAAATGTCACATTGCTGTCATGATTTCGTAATGCAATTGCACTGATAGCGCTTGCCGTTTGCCTTTGAAGGAAGCATGAATTATTCTGAAGTCCATTTACGTACGCCTTGAGTTACCAATAAAAGCACAGAAGGAACCAAACCATGAATTTACTCCACGCAGTGGTCCTGGGAGTTTTGCAGGGATTTACAGAAGTGCTCCCGATCAGCAGTTCCGCACACCTGATCCTGGTGCCCTGGTTGTGCAACTGGCCAGAATCAGGACTGACCTTTGATGTTGCCCTGCATCTGGGTACCTTCATCGCTCTGGCGGTCTATTTTCGCCGGGATATCATCGAAATGGCTGTTTCGACCATTGATGCGCTTGCCCATCGCTCCCTGAACACAGCTGCCCACCGACTCCCCTTCCTGATCATCGCTTCGGCCGTACCGGCCGCCGTGGTGGGGAAACTGTTTGAACATCAGGTGGAGGAGCTGTTCCGCTCCAAGCCGCTCTTGATCGGTGTGTTTCTGATCCTCTTCGGACTCGTCCTGGGTGTAGCAGACTTGATCGGGCGCAAGCGGCGGCTGCTTGATGAGGTGACGCCTCCCAATGCCCTGACCATCGGCCTGTTCCAGTGCCTGGCGCTGATTCCGGGTGTCTCCCGTTCCGGCATAACCATCACCGCCGGTCTGATGCTCGGATTTACCCGCGAGAGCGCTGCCAGGTTCTCCTTTCTGATGTCGTTGCCGATTGTGGCCGGCGCTGCCCTGCTCAAAATGCTGCATCTGTTGAAACAGGGCATTCCGGCCGGAGAAGGGCTGCCGATGTTGATCGGTATTGTCGCCTCGGCCATCACCGGCTACATCAGCGTCGCCTTTCTGTTGCGCTACGTGCAAAAGCGGAGCATCGCGCCCTTTGTCTGGTATCGGTTTGTTGCCGGCGGTGCGGTGGTGACCGCTATTTTGCTGGGATTCAAGGGGTAGCTGAACGGCTGTTTGCAATGCGTTGAGGGGGAGGTTTGCATGTCCGGAGGTATCAAGGAATGGCCGGAGGATGAGCGGCCACGGGAAAAAATGCTTCGCCAGGGCTGCGCCACTCTGAGCGACGCTGAACTGTTGGCCCTGATCATCCGCACCGGCGATACCTCCTCCCGGAAAAGCGCCATCGATCTGGGACGTGAGTTGATCAGTCATTTCAGCAGCAACCTGCGCGAACTGGGTAGCGCCGATATGGCGGAAATCACCGCCATCAAGGGCATGGGCGTGGCCAAGGCCGCCGGCGTCAAGGCCGCCTTTACCCTGGCGGCCCGCTTTCAGCCCCGCAAGCTTGAGAACCTTGACCGATTCACCTCCCCCCGCCAGGTTTTCGATTACTTTCACCATGAATTTCGAGACAGCCGCAAGGAATACTTCCTGGTGCTGCTGCTGGATGGTAAAAACCGCATCATCCGCCGGGTTCAGGTCTCGGAAGGGTCCTTGAATCAGAGCATCGTTCACCCGCGGGAGGTTTTCAGTCCGGCGGTCAAGGAATCCGCTGCAGCCATGATCCTGGTGCACAACCACCCCACCGGCGATCCTGCCCCCAGCCAGGAGGACATCGCCATTACCCGCCGTCTGAAGGAAGCGGGTGAGATCATGGGCATCCGCGTCCTGGATCACATCATCATCGGCGACGGGGAATATCTCAGTTTTGTGGAACGCGGGCTGATGTGAGCCAATGCCCATTCATACAGTAATGGAAAATCGTTTTGAAGAGTTGAATTCAAAGTGTGAGGAAATACCGTGAATCAGAAGCTCGACATCATCCGCTGCCCATGGGCGGGAAACGACCCGCTCTACCAGGCCTATCATGATCTGGAGTGGGGTGTCCCGCTGCACGACGACCGAATGCTGTTCGAATTTCTGGTGTTGGAGGGGGCCCAGGCCGGGCTGTCCTGGATTACCATCCTGCGAAAGCGGTTGGCGTACCGCGAGGCCTTTGCCGGATTCGACCCCTCGCAGGTGGCTTGTTTCGATGACCTGAAGGTGGCGGAACTGCTGGCCAATCCGGGCATCGTCCGTAACCGGTTGAAGGTTGCCTCGGCCATCAGAAATGCCCGCGCCTTTCTGGCGGTCCAGGAGGAGTTTGGTTCCTTTGACGCCTACCTGTGGCGTTTTGTGGATGGCCAGCCCCTGCAGAATGCCTGGGCCGCTATGGCTGATGTGCCGGCCCGCACTCCGCTTTCAGACACCCTGAGCCGCGACCTGAAGCAGCGCGGCTTCAACTTCATCGGCAGCACTATCTGCTACGCCCTGATGCAGGCGGTTGGTGTGGTCAATGATCATATCACGGACTGCTTTCGCTGGCGGGAGTTGGCCTAGCCGCATGGCCTGATGGACCCTCCTTGAAGAAAAACCGCAGGCTTCCCCGGTTAGCGCTCGACTTTTGCAATCAGGATCATGGTGTCACCAAGCCGTGTTCGTCCGCCAAGGGAAAGAACGCTGTAAACGAGGCGACGCACGATTCCCCCCAGAATGCCGGGGAGTGGCAGGCTGGCCAAAACGGAAGGTCTGATAATCCAATACGGTGTATCGAATTCGATTGCATGGATTCGGAAACCTGTTTCTTCCACGAGTCGGCGGAGGGAGTTGGGATCAAAATGAATCAGATGGCGGGGCAGCCCGAGGCCGTGCCAATGCGAACCAAACAGCCTGGCACCCGCACCACTGATGTTGGCTACACCTATGGCAATTACGCCGTCGGGCACAAGCACTGCTTTGACTTTTTTAAGAAGCTGATGCGGATGATAGGTAAGTTGCAGCATACCCCACATGGTTACAACGTTGAACATGCCCTCGGGAAACGGATCCAGTTCGGCATCTGCAACAAAGCTCGAAGAAAGTCCCAGTCGTTGGCGCGCATACGTTACAACATCCGCTTCGCTGTCAATTCCGGTTGTCTGCCATCCCCGTTGCCGCATTGCGGCAAGAAACAAGCCGTCACCCATCCCCAGATCGAGAATACTGCCCGGCTGGGGATGGACGCGCTCCAGCAGGTTAATACGCCGATCAAAGGGACGCAGGTGCATTTCCGTTGGATCGCTGCTATTTTGCCGGGCCCGCTGATAGAAAGGGTATGACCCGGAAAATGCGAACTGCTTTTTCGATTCACGGAAGCGGGGAGTCGTGTAGTGGGCCCCGCAACCTTCGCAGCGCACAACAAGAAAACGCCTCCTCCCAGCCTTTCCGTCCGGTACCCAATCGTCTTGACCTTCAAATACGGCATGCGCTTGCTTCGATTGACAGAGGGGGCACGGTGGTTGCTCGAGAACAGATTCAACGTCAAGCGTTTCCATGTTGTGGGCGGATTTATTCTGTTGCATCTGTTGTCAATCCTATCGTGTCCAGAAGTTTTAACGAATTATTTTGGGAAAATTCGCCTCGAATAATCATCGGACGCCGCGGTTCCACCATGCCTGGATGTCCATCGCCAGGAATAATACAGAAAAAGAAATGAAACTGCGTAAACGCAACTGGTGGAGAGTGCAATTCCGCAAACTCCCATTGTTTGCATGAAAATGTAGTTGAGAGATACACTTACAATTACATTGATAATGCTGCCGATCACCAGGATCTGGTTGGCCATCATCGTGGAAATCAGGCGCACTGTCAGGGTGGCAGCCAGATAGAATGGAATTTGCAGTGCGAGCAGAGATTGAACCTGCGCAACAAGATGGGTGTTCTGCTGTGTAAAGGCCCCACGTTGATAGAGAAGTCGCACCAATGGTTCCGAGCTGAAGATAAGGACTATCGTGATCGGAACAGATGTTAGCATTATCAGGCGATAATAGTGTTTGAGAGTATGGCGTATTTCCGCCCACTCTCTGCGCGCAACCATGGTTGAAAAATAGGGCGTAACCGCCGTTCCCAAAGCTGTTGCCGACAAACCGAGCAACGCCGAAACGATTTTGTTGCCATAACTAAGGGCTGACACGCTTCCCGAACCGAGCATGGACGACATCGACTGATCGATGAAACCGGTTGCGCACATCAGCGATGCGCCTGAAACCATTGGCACCAACTGCCTGAACACCTGCCGCACATTACTATCCAGACCGTACCAGCGTGGCCAGGGAGAAATTCCTTTTCGTGTCAAAGCTATTCCAAGCAGGATCAACTCCATGAGCATTCCGCAGATGGTCCCAATGGCAAGAGAATAGACTCCATAGTCTGAACGGCCTGAAATGAGGAACAGTATGACGACCAGGGGGGTTACGACGGGTGTCGCAGCAACCAGTCCGAATTTACGGTCCGCATTCAAAATCGCCCCCCAGAGCGTGTTGATACCGCACAAAACGACCATTGGAGACAGAAAACAGAGCAAGCGGCCCGTGAGCGCAACCTTTTCGCGACTAAACCCGGAAGCGACCAGCGGCAGGTAATATGGCGCACCAGCCAAGATCACTACGCTAGCGGCTATGAGCATTGCAAGGCATCCAGCCATGACATTCGAAAACAGCTTATGTGCCGAAGCCGTGCCTTGCTGCTCTCTGATGCGGATATATGACGGTATGAGCGCCGCATTGAAGGAAGCACCGATGACGTTTATCACGTACGCCGGCACGAGAAACGCCATAAGGAATGCATCAATGTTGTCTCCCGCCCCAAAGTAGCTGGCAACGGCGATTTCCTTGACGGTCGCTGCCACCCTGGCGAAAACAGAGCAGATAATAATGAGCACTGCTGCAGCGAATATTTTGCGATTGGTCGTGGCATTAATCCAGGTTTTCCCGTGCCGGATTCTATCAATCATGTATCGCGTTTAGCTGTTTGTTCGTGCCCATGCTGGTCAAATATCCCATGGTGGCGCAACAGATCGTGGTATTTCTCCAGAATTCTCTTTTTCTGATCACCAATGCTTGTCCCGTGTATTTTAGCTGTTCCGGCGCTTATTACCAGACTCGACTGCTGTTCTCGCTCAGCACAGTCGGGAAATAATTTCTTAAAATTTCTTTGAATGCGCCGTAACAGCAACGCATCAATTTTGTCACCTATTTTCCCGGGAAAAAACATTTCAAACAGCGGCTGCAGCATACTGCGTGAGTCACTCGTTCGCAAGCCTGAAGGGGGCAGATGATATCTGCCGTTGGATGATTGGTAATTTGGAAAGTACTCTTCTATCCATGGGTTGCTTTGGATTAATTGGTTGAGATTTTCGGTGTTGTACATAACCTTTATCAGTGCAAGCTCTGTTGCCGTAAACATGTTCCTGTCTTCTATGCTGAGATTGTTTTCTGCAAGAAAATAATTAATACACATCAGTTTGTTACCGTTGTAGAGGATTCTGACAAATAAACGGAGAAATGTCCTCGCTATCCAAAGGCGTTTTTCCTTGCATATGATCAGGTAATCGATATCGCTGTTAACATCAGAACTGTTTTTTCCGAGCGATCCCGTTATAAATATCCCCCTGACAAAAGGAAAATGTTTAATAATTGTCGAAACTCTTTTGGCAACTTTCCACCTATCGTGCGATATTTTTCCCCTGTTGAATCGTTCTACAGCATGATTCATGTGTGGCTTAATATAGTAGTATCCGTTCAACTCACCAATAATGCCATTTTTTTCAGACACGATCCCACGCAGGTCGTAATTGATCCTTTGCCTGGTGACATTGGTTTTCTGGTGGAAATAGTAGAGTTCGTCCAATGTGAGCGCATGATTAAATATGGAGAAATAGAGGAGAGTTTTTATAATATCTTCTTTTATTAATGCATCATCCACTTAGTCAACCTTTGAGAAAGTATTGATTACGGTCCTTTTCGGGTGATGGTGTGGAGTCATCAGGAGACCGTCTTCGCTCTTCTGCTGTGATGGATACGGGAAGCATACCAGGTTCGGATTTGAGGCTGAGAAATAGCGCCATCGATGTGGGCAGCATGGCCTAGTACCACGTAACATTTATAAATTCGGATACAGCTTCTTTAGCTTGATCCGG
>JACAAY010000029.1 GCA_013377095.1 Desulfuromonadales bacterium | reverse complement strand
CACCCAGACCAGTGCCCAGATAGCTGTGGCCCTTGAACACATGAAAGTCCTCAACCGCCAGGTCCGCTCTTCTACCGGTGAGCAGAGCAGCGCCAGCGACCTGATTCGCCACGCTACCCGAGAGGCCATGGATACCATCACTCAGATTCGCGTCGCCCTCAATGCCCACACAAACGGTCATGACACGTTATCCACGGCTCTAGATACCATGGGAGAATCGCTATCCTCATCCACCGTGAGCATCACAGCCCTGGAAGGGGCCCGAGCTGCTCTCGAAAAACAACTCAGGATACTGGAAAAGGAAGTCTGAGCGGCTTGACACGCAGAAGCATATCTGTTACCAAATTCATTTATTTTGACAACATTTCACACAAAATTACAGAATCGCGAGGTTCGTCATGAGCTGGTTCCATAGAGAAAGAGCAGGTATCAACAGGGCGCAGATTAAGAAAACCAAGGCTCCCGAGGGGATGTGGGTCAAGTGTCCAGGATGTTCCGCAACACTGCTTGGCAAGGATATCGATGCCAACATTGGTGTTTGCCCGAAATGCGGGCACCATCACCGCATCACCGTGCACCGTCGTCTGGAGGCGCTACTGGACGGTGCGATCTGGCAGGAATTCGATGCCGGCATGACATCGGTTGATTTCCTCCAGTTCAAAGATGCCAAAAGCTATCAGGACCGCATCGATGCCGCCCTTGCCAAAGGGGGCTCCCGGGATGCCGTGGTCTGCGTGGAAGGCGCCATTGATGGAACCGTTGTGCAGATTTCGGCCTTTGACTTCTCCTTCATGGGGGGCAGCATGGGAAGCGTGGTTGGTGAAAAGATTACCCGTTCCATCGAACGGGGTATTCAACAAAACCAGCCGGTGATCATTATTTCAGCCTCGGGCGGCGCCCGCATGCAGGAGAGTATCCTCTCACTGATGCAGATGGCCAAGACATCGGCTGCACTGGCAAAGCTGAAACAGGCCGGGCTTCCCTTTATCTCCATCCTGACAGATCCCACCACTGGTGGCGTCACCGCCAGTTTTGCCATGCTCGGCGACATCAACATTGCCGAACCAAAGGCGCTGATCGGCTTTGCCGGGCCACGGGTCATCGAACAGACACTGCGCCAGACACTCCCCGAGGGTTTTCAGCGGGCAGAATACCTACTGGATCACGGTATGGTTGATGTAATCATCCCCCGCACCGAACTGCGTGCAAAACTGGCGTCCATCCTGAAAATGCTGTACCGTCCCTCGGCCTAAGATGCCCCTGGATAGCCTACTGGCAACACTCTACGCCCGACGGAGATTCGGAATCCGTCCCGGCGTTGAAAGGGTTTGTGCCCTGCTGCACCGACTGGGGAACCCAGAAAAGAGTTTTCGCACAATCCACGTTGTCGGCACCAACGGCAAGGGATCCACAACAGCCTTTCTTTCATCCATCCTGAGCGCTGCAGGCCACCGAACCGGTCGTTTCACCTCTCCCCATCTGATCAATTTCAGCGAACGTTTCTGGATCAGCGGGAAGGAGCCTGGAGCTGACCGGCTTGCCGAGTTGCTGGGCAGGGTGCTTTCCCTTGCTTCGGAGGAAACAACATTTTTTGAAATTGTCACCGCCCTTGCCGCGACACTGTTCGCCGAAGAGGGGGTGGAAGTGGCCGTGATGGAAGCGGGTATGGGGGGCTGTTCCGATGCGACAGCAGCCCTGCCCGGTTTTTTAACCCTGATCACCCCCATCTCCCTGGACCACTGCGATTACCTGGGCACCACCCTGGAGCAGATTGCAACGGAAAAAGCCGCCATCACCGAACCGGGAACACCAGTCATTTGCGCGCGCCAGGCTCGATCGGTGCGGGAAATTATCCTGGGGTTCTGCAGGTGCGGCGACTCCCGCCTGCTCCAGTCGGGTCAGGACTTTTCCGCATCCTGGAGCGGTCCCGGGCGTCTCGAGTACCACGGCTTTGGTGGAACATGTTTACAACTCAAACCGGGCCTGCCTGGGCGCTACCAGGCGGAAAACGCCTCTCTGGCACTGGCGGCGGCCGAGACAGCAGATGGATTGGGCATTCAGGTGCCACAGGATGCTTTAGTGGCAGGAATTTCAACTGCCCGTTGGCCGGGGCGCATGGAGCTGATACCCGGTCATCCACGTCTGCTGCTGGACGGAGCCCACAATCAGTCCGGTTCCGAAGCGCTGGCCGAAGCGTTGGGTGACTATCATTACGAGCGCTTGCTGCTGGTTGTCGGTGTCATGGAAGACAAGGATGCCGCCGCGCTGCTGATGCCCCTGGCATCCCGTGCCGCACACTGTTTTTGCGTCACTCCGGCCATTGAGCGCGGCATGGACGATGCGCTCCTGGCCGGCATTCTGACCGGGATGGGTTTCGAGGCCCGGGCCTGCGGACGTGTAGGGCAGGGAATAGAAACTGCCCGATATGAAACCCTGCCCGGTGATCTGATCCTGGTAACAGGCTCGTTGTTCACCGTGGGCGAAGCCAAGGCCTGGCTGACGGGCAAAGAATTTCAAGGAATCCGGGGATAGGACCGACTCATGAATTTGACACGCCTGATGATATTCCTTGCCTGCGTGCTGTTCCTCACGGCAAGCACCTCATTTGCCGCAGAGGACATTATAATCAAGGCCGATACCATGAACCACAACGAAGCTGATGGCACCGTCAATGCCAACGGCAATGTGGTCATGGAATGGGGGGGAATGACCCTGACCGCGCAACGCGCCACGTACAACCGCTCAACCGGAATGCTGGCGGCCTATGGCAATGTGGTCATCAACAAGGACGGAGACAAATTGCAGGGCGAATGGGTGAATTTGGACATGAACAATGGGCGGGGTGAGATGCACAAGGGTGTCGCCTCCGTCCAGAATTCCACCATACACTTCACCGGTGAGAAAATTGTCCGCAACGACGACAGCACCCTGATCCTCAGCGAAACCGAGCTGACCACCTGTGAACTTCCCAACCCGAGTTGGAAATTTGCGGCAGAGCAGTTGAATGTGGATTTACTGGGTTACGCCATCGGCAGGAATATCATTTTCTACATCAAGGACACACCGGTCCTTTACATTCCCTGGATTGCCTTCCCCGCGGTGCGAGAGAAAAGAACAGGGCTGCTGTTCCCCAAGTTGGGACAATCTTCAAAACGCGGCTTTCAACTTGATGTTCCGCTGTACTGGGTCATATCTCCCAGCCAGGATGCCACCATCGATGTGGATATTGAGACAAAACGCGGTGTCGGTCTTGGTGTCGACTATCGCTATCTGCGTAAACGGGGCAGCGAGGGAAACCTTACCGGCTATCTGATTTATGATTACCTGGTTGATCGCTGGCGCGGCCAGGTCTACCAGTCCCACAAGGAAATTTTCTCTCCGGACATGAACCTGCGCTCGTCGATCAATCTGACCACAGACCGGGCATTTCTCGTTGACTACGGAGAAAAGAGCGGTGACTACAACCGTCAGTCAAACGACACAATCATCAACGTCTTGAAGACATGGCAGAACTATGCCCTGACCGCCAACCTGCGTTACAGCGAAGACTATTACGCCATCAATAACAACCATACCGTGCAGACACTTCCCGAAATTGGTCTGTCCGCCGTTCGGCAACAACTTTATTCCACCCCGCTCTTCTTCGATCTGGATGCAGCCGCCTCGAATTTTTACCGCGAGGACGGTCCCAGTGGACAGCGCCTGCATGCATTTCCCCGTTTGAGTCTGGTTACCGGCCTGCCCGGTTATCTGAACGCCACGGTCTATGCCGGAGCGCATCTGAGGGGCTACAGCACCGACAACATCCCCAGCGGAAGCGGTATACACAGCACCGACGGCAACCTGCTGCCCGAAGTCGGCATGACACTCTCCTCCTCATTGAGCAGAGTTTTCGACGTCAATGGAGAACATCTCAAAAAACTGCGGCATGAACTGATTCCGGAGATATCGTACCGCTACGCGTCGGACCGCGATCAATCGCGGCTTCCGTTTTACGACTTTGATGACCGCCTGATCCATCAGAATGTGGTCTATTACGGGGTAACAAGCCACCTGGGCGGTAAATTCCAGTATGGTGAAAACACCGAATACCACGATATCTCTCGCATCAGACTGATGCAGGGGTACAGTTTCGACGGAACACGCCGCGACCAGCTGACCATGGTGAATGACAGCCATCAGCTGTCCGACGTCATTCTGGAAACCGAAACCTGGCTGCACCCCCTTGCCAAATTGACCTTTGATGCACGTTATGACGTTCATGACAACCGCATTTCCTATGCCGCGCCGGGAGTGGAATTTGAAGACAAACAGGGAACAACCGCTTCCCTCAGCTACCGCATGACACGAAACGCTGTCACCACGAGTAACCAGGTGGAGTACCTGGAGGCCCACCTTTCCACAAAGCGCTTCAAGCCGTGGACGTTCGGGTATACTACTCGCTATTCCTTTGACAAAGGCGGCACGCTTGAATCGGTCTATTCCGTCGAATACCGTCACCAATGCTGGAGCGTTAATCTTGCGGTTCATGAGCGTTCCGGAAATCCCTCCGTTTCTTTCAGTTTCAACCTGGCCGGACTGACCGATGGTGGCCAGACACGCAAATAAATACGCCCCCCACAACTCGCTCTTCCCCCTCGTACACAAGCACCGGACATATTTCCCACCAACATTCCCCGCATACCCACCATTGGTTCGTTTTCTGCATGACTGCGGCAACACGTTGACTCAGTACAGCAATCTTGTTGTTTCGAAAACGCCCTTACCCAAATCCATGGCTAACTGTCGGTTTTGGTTTATGTGTGATTTCGGGCAGAGTTGCGGAATCTGCCCAAACAGCGGGCAACGGGAGACTATTCCATGGGCGAACACAAAAAAGGAGGGGAAATGCAGGAGAGAGAAAAGACAGACCGCTACGTAACATTCAAGGGTATTGACGGCGACGGCAATGCCCGCAAACTGATGGCAATGCTGCGACGCCATATCGACGATCCCGCCAGGACAAACCTGTTCTGGGAGCAGTTCAAGGAAAAGCTTACCCTGGCCGAATCCCCCGACGCCAACCATGGCCGTCGGCTTGACGAACTATTCCTGATTCACTCCTATATCAACAACCTGTATGAGCTGTTTGAGGAGTACGAGGATACGGAGGCGCTGACACTGCTGCGCCAAATTGAAGTGGAGTCATGCTGAGAGAACGGGCCACCATCAACCAGGTGGCCCTGCAAACAAGATGCGGCTGGTTTTACCGCAAACCATACAGCTGCCGATAGGTAGCGGCAGTGGCGTAGACCTTCTTCACGTAGTCGCGGGTTTCCTGGTAGGGGATGCTCTCGATGAATTCGTCCTTTTTGAGCCCCTTCAGTTTTTTTCTCCAGCGTTCCACCGCCGATGTGCCGGCATTGTAGGCTGCAACCGAGTAAACCACGTCGCCGTCAAACCCTTTCAACAGTTCCCGGAAATGACGCGTACCGAGCATGATGTTGTAGTCCGGCGTCGTCAGGCGCGCCGGGTTGAAGGGGCCTTTCTCGCGGGCGGTGACCCGGGCAGTGGCCGGCATGAGCTGCATAAGACCGATGGCGCCAGCCGGTGATTTGACCGCCGGTGAAAAGCTGCTCTCGGAGCGGATCAGGGCATAGACCAGCGACTCGGGGAGACCGTTGTCGGCGGTATGCTGCTTGACGGGAGCGGTGTATGCCAGGGGATAGCCGGCGCCCCACAGCGGCAAGGACTCAGTGTCCCAGGATCGCGTTTTGTTTTGCAGAAAAAGTCCGATTGCCGACGCGTAGTCCCCCATTTCCTGATAGAGGCGCGCCAGGCCGGGAAGCTGTCCCTTCCTGTCGCCATTCTTCTTGCGAGCCGCCGCGACCTCGTTGCGGGCCTCATCAAACATCCCCAGCGAGGCCAGCAGACAGGGTTTCTCATACCCGACCGGCAGGGCAGCGCCTGATGGTGTCGCAGGCCGGGCAAAACTTTCCCGTGTATCTTTGATCCCTTTCTGTTCGCGATACCAGGTGGCATAGAAACCAGAAGGGTATTCGCTGAGCAACTGCGCATAATAATCGGCTGCATCGGCGCCACCGCCGTTTTCAAGCGCGCGTCCCATCCAGTAGAGCGCCTTTTCCCTCAGCGCCTCATCCTTCAGCAGTGTTTTAAAAGCCGAGGCCGCCAAGACGGGTTCACCCGCCAGATAGCGGCACCAACCAGCCTCCCAGACTGAACGGCCAACGATTTTCGACTCGGGAAACACCTTCGCGATCTGTTCATACAAACCCGCCGCCTCGGTGTAACTCCCCAGCCCCTTACGCAGGCCGGCAGCCTCCATCAGGGCATCATCGGCGAACTCCTGTTTCTGCCCCTCCGCCGCCAACGCCATGAAGAGCGTAAAGGCTCGTTCGTTATTTTCAAGACGTTCCAGGGACTTGGCCTGCCAGAATCGGGCTTCGGAACGAATGGAAGCGATACTGCTGGTAGCGGCCTTTGCCAGGCTCTTTTCGGCGGATTTCCAGCTCCGCAGGCGATAGTGGTTCAGACCGGTGCGTAGGGCAACACGATCGATCACAGCCGCGGGTTGTCCGTCCAGGGAAATGGACTGGAGCGTTTGCAGCGATTGGGAGAAGCTATTCTGGGCTGAAAAGGCTGTTGCGCGCCCCAGCAACTCTTCAGCCGTAAACGGAGAGACCTTGACGCCCCCCTTTTCCAGTTCCGTGAGCCGTTCCCGTGATTTTTTTGCCTGCGGAGCCAAAGGGTTATTCAGCCAGAGCCCCCGGTAAATCAGGGCGGCGCCGGTTTTATCGCCGGTCTCTTCACGGCTTTGGCCCGTCAGGAAGAGCGCATCCACTGAGTCACTGCCGGAGGGGTATTTTTCTATGAAAGCCTGACTAAGCTTGAGTGCCCCCGGGTACTCACCAGCGGCTATACATATGTCGAGCCTTATTTTTTCAGATTTCCGGATCAGCAGGGATGCGGGATAGGTGTTGGGGATGGTGGCGGCCTTGGCAGCCGCTTCACGGAACTTCTTGAGCGCCATTAAAGCCTCGACCTGGTAAAAGGCGGCATAGTCACCAACCAGCGGCAGCTTCTGTTCCGCTTCCGCCAGCAGGGAAAGTGATTCCTCGGCCTTACCCTGACGCAGGGCGCTGACCCCCATCAAAAACGTACGTTGGGAAGAATCGACGGATTTTTTGGCCAGTGACAGGCTTTCTTCGTAATTTTTTTCTCGAAACAATGATACGGCGCGATTCAGAAAATCATCTGCATGACACGAATGACTAACAAGGGAAAAAAGAGAAACACTTGCCAGGGCAATCAGGAGCGGTTTACGGATTGTGTGCAACATGTTGTAGTATGCCTTTCGCTGAAAAGGCCCTGAGCGTGTGCCCATGGCCTTGGATAATGGTAGGTAAGCTGAATCAACGGGTCAAAGAATCTGCTGGGGGTACTCTCACTCACTACCGGATGCTGATCGCAGCAACCGGTTTACAATTTTCTTTTTGCCAGTTCTTCCTGGTAAAACTTCTGGTACAGACTATCCCAATCGCGACTGCCCTGATCACGATTACGCAGTTTGGCGCGCACGGCATCGTCGATCTCCTCGGCTACCTGAAAGAACGAGTTCAGCGACCGTTTGACGCGCGACAACGCCCTCCCCTCATCAGTCACGTCCGCCAGTTCATCGCGCCAGAGGAGTTCCATGATCTCATGGGACAGGTTGGATATGCGGTCTTCTGAAAATGCCATGTGCTGATACCTTTTGCTTCGACTTTGTGAAGGAGGTGCGGTGGGTCACCTATTAGAGGACGATTTTCCGATCCTTGGCAAGTTTTTCCTTGATCATGCGCAACATCTTGCGACGGTCAATATCATCGGCGCCGCGTCCCATGGAGGCGATGGTATCATCCAGAATCCGTTCGGCATCCTTTTCCAGAGTCTGCTCACGACGGATATCCAGCGTAATGACCTTGGCAATACCCTCCACCGCCGCAGCCTGCCCGTGACGACAGACAATCAACCCCTCTGCCATCAGATCGCTGCACACCTTTTCTGCCAGGCGCTTTATCTGTTCTTCCCTTAGTCGCATAACGCCTCAAATGAAAAAGGCCTGCCAGCCGGCAGGCCCCATCCCGGATAGGGTTGCACCTATTTTAATGTTTTAAGATACCCCAGCAGGGCGTTCATGTCAGCCTTGGCAAGAGTCTTGTATGAGGGCATGCTGCTTTTGGGATTTGCTTTTTTGGGGTTTTCCAGCTGTTCCCTGAGATCTTTCTCCTTCATCCTGGCAGAGATGGCTGTCAGTTCGGGGCCCATTGTGCCACCCTTACCCTTGACACTATGGCACATGGAGCACTTCTGTTTAAAGATCTGCTCTCCCTGGCCCTCGGCCTGGGCAGCAACGGTAATCAGTGCTGCCGCGGCAAACGCCACAATAATCATAACCGCGCGTTTCATCACGTATCTCCTCGATGTCGTTTATGAAGTGGACACATTGTACTCATTCCGTCCGGAAATGCAATCCATAAGTTACTGCGTCGCGCCATAACGTGGTGTTTTGACATGGCGAAAAAAATGATCCTGTCAGCTCTCAGCCATCCCACCGAAGAGGATGGGATGGCTGATTGACTTTTGTAGACGACTGGTCTACTGTGATCTCCATGAACGGGAAGGATACCAGAACTGAATTAATCAAAGTCGGCATGAGGATCATGGCCCGCCACGGTTTTAATTCGGCCGGACTTGCCACCATCCTGAAAGAGGCCAATGTCCCCAAAGGCTCTTTTTATCACTTTTTCTCCAGCAAACAGGAATTCGGACTGACTGTCCTGGATCACTTTGCGACCGGTGTCGAGAGGGTTTTTACCGCGTTTCTTCTTGATGAGACATCCCCCCCAATGGTCCGCTTCAGGAATTGCATAGACAGCCTGACCAAAAAGTTTGAGAGTAACAATTGCAGCATAGGGTGTTTTGCGGCGAATATGGGACAGGAGTTGGCGGATTCAAATGAGACTTTCAGAGAGAAACTGGTGGATATATTTTGCTCCTGGATAACGCATTTCGAAAATTGCCTGCGTGAAGCACAGGAATCAGGTGAAATCTCCAATCAATTATCACCCGAATGTTTGGCGTTATTTTTTCTTTCGGGGTTTGAGGGTGCGCTCCTTCTTTCCAAGGTTATGAAGTCAACTTCCCCACTTAAGAATTTCACTACTGTTTTCTTTGAAATGCTGGTTCAGCAGGCGCATCAGGATTAGGCATTATTTCCATCTTTTAAAAGGAGTACAATATGTGTGCGCACGCAAACACGACTGTAAGGATGTTTGGATGTCTACATACCTACCGCAAGGATCACGGCCTGGAGCCAACCGTCACCGTGACAATTGAACCCTCGGGATGCACGGCCCTTGAGCTGGCCAATAAACTGGAACTCCCCCTGGATAAGGTCGAAGCGGTCTTTGTGAACCATCTGGTATACTCATTGGACCACCGCATCCAACCGGGAGACAGAGTGGCCTTCATACCCACGGGAGTTCCCGGCCCCTATCGTCTTTTGATCGGGATTGCTTCGGGAAAGTCAGGCAAAACGCCGAGTAATTGAGATCCGTGTTTTTCCCCGCTGCGACACAGGTCCATTTTTAGCTGGCACGTTTTTCGAACATGATCAAAGCGTTCATATCAGCTCCCTGTGAGCACATTAAATGGGTGTATCTTCTTCCGGCGCAGATTCCCAAGGCCGGGACTGTTTCGACACACCTCACAGGTGGCCCCGTCTTTCATCAAGCATGATTCTCAGTTTGGTCCTGGCTTCGAGTATTTCACGGGCGCACTCGGGAAGGTCTCGCAGCTGGATCGTGCCAACCTTCAGCATCACACGTATTGCATCTTCAAATACTCTCGCCATATTCCTGTCAGATTCGGCAAGAAGTGAAATTATTTCTGATTCGGACATATGTTGAGCATCTGCTTCCAAGAGTTTTACGTTCATGGGGATCTCCTTTCATTAGAATGTAGCACAAGCCAGGGAATTTGCCAGAATTTTAATATTCAATCCGGGGCGGGAAAAAAATTCTGCATCGCGGAGGAATGTGCTAATGATGTTCCCATTCTATTATGATTACCCGGCTCTACATCCACATACCCTTCTGCCAACGCAAATGCCGCTACTGCGCCTTTGTCTCGAAAAAGGGCAGTGCTTCGGAAATCGACGCTTTTGTCGATCTGCTCATGGCTGAGATGCGTCAGGCCTGTCGAAAATCCGCTCCCCTCCATACCCTGGACTCGATCTACCTGGGTGGCGGCACCCCTTCACTGCTACAGCCAACCCAGGTGGGCCGAATCCTTGATCTGGCAGACCAGCTGTTCGGCCTGTCAGAAGGAGCCGAGATCACCCTGGAAACCAACCCCGGCACTGTTGACCAAAGTAAACTGGCGGGATTCCGTGTGGCTGGCATCAACCGGCTCTCCATGGGAGTGCAGTCCTTCGATGACCGGATGCTGTCAACCCTGGGCCGTATCCACACAACGGGCCAGGCAACCGACTGCATAACCGCCGCACGGCGGGCAGGTTTCAACAATATCGGTATCGATCTGATCCACTCTCTGCCCGGCCAGACCCTGGAGATGTGGCACCAGGATCTCCGGCAGGCGTTGGAGCTGGGCACTGAACACCTCTCGATCTATGGCCTGACCATCGAAGACAACACCGACTTTGCCGAACGCTACGCCGACCATGACAGCCTTGTGGATGAGGACCTGTCCGCAGATATGTTTGAAACCGCCGACAGTGTGCTGACAAGCACGGGATACGAGCATTACGAGATCGCCAACTATGCCCGCCCCGGTTTTCGCAGCCGCCACAACAGCGGCTACTGGAAGCGCGACGGCTACCTGGGGCTGGGTCCCGGTGCCCACTCTTTCCTGCGCTGTAGCGACTACGGCATCCGCTTCGGCAACACACCCGATCTGGACGAATACGCCACCTCCATCAGCGGGGGTGAGTTGCCGCGCCGGGACAGGATCGAGCTTACGCGGGAGGATGCCCTGGCTGAGTTCATGTTCCTGGGATTGCGCATGGCAGATGGGGTACGGTCGAGCGATCTTGAGCGGGAGTTCGGAGTATCACTCTGGAAGCAGTACGATAAAACCCTGGACGAACTGGTTGGCCAGGGGCTGTTGACAGCCGATAACGAGGGGGTACGCCTGACCAAGCGCGGCATGCTGCTCTCCAACCAGGTTTTTGGAAGGTTTCTGGAGTAGTTTCTCGCAATCCAGCAGGGCTTTTCGGATCTTTCTCCGCCCTGAACAGCACACAGTGGGTGTAGATCATGGTGGTTTTCAGGCTGGCGTGGCCCAACAGTTTCTGGATGACACGGATATCGAAATAATCCTGCGAGAGATGGGTGGCGAAAGAGTGACGAAAGGTGTGGGCCGTGACCTATTTGAGGATCTTTGCCCGGCGGACAGCATTAATAGAGCGCATCCTGGTGTTGGGAATCATGGAGATGATAACGCCGCCGTTCGTTGGTCACCGTAATCGCCGAGGGGAGCACAGGGTACGTTCTTTTCCATTTTGCTAACTACACAGGGTCAGAGTTCAAAAATTGACAAAGTTGGCAAGATTGCCTCGAATTTGTAAAACGTTAGTGAACAGCATTGCTCTGGTAAGGAAACGGGCAATAAAAAGCCCGCCTGTTCCGGGAACACTCCCGAAAAGGCGGGCTTAAAACCCTGCATTGCATTGTCACCTACAGTACAGACGACAAGACATGTGGCTCAGGCCAGCTTTTTGTCGATAAATGCACGTGCTTCAGCAACGGCGCCGTCTTGGCTCTCGCGGGAATAGACCCTGCCGCAGGAGCAACCGTTTGCGTCGATGATAGTAGCTTCGAAGCCTTCCATACCTGCGAGCCTGATGTTGATCTTGAAACCCTGGTACTCCATTGTCTTGCCTCCTAGTTTTGTTTGGTCTGGCCAGCAGTTTGGCCCTGATCATTCGGAAAAAAACCTTCCCGCCATCTGCAGACTCCGGTTCCCCATGGCTGTTGAAAGGTTCTTTTGCCCGTTTCGGGAAAATTTTTTACTATACCTAAACGCAAATTGCAACCCTTTTTTTCTTGGAAAAACGGGATTTTCAAGCTTAATTCTCGCGTAGTTTCGCCTAATTATTTGAACACACTGCCGAATCAGGATTCGGTGGTTCCGGCCATCAGGAGAAAATCCGAACACGAAAGAATAGACACAGCATATTTTATTAAGTTGAACTAAATATGCAATTCCTCCCTGAACATAAACTTTTATAAGAACAGATTACATTCGGTACGCGCCAGAGGCTCAGGGCTCAGCGTAAACCATAAAGCCGCCTGTCAGGTCAACTCCAGACGCTATTACCGAAAAAATTTGACTCTCAAAAACCCACAGCGTACGGTATAGCGTACGAAGGACGGAGGGCACAGAGATGACAACGTTATCAGCAACAGAAGCCAGGAGATGCCATATAGTCTCCTTGACGATGTGGCTGCATCGCACGATCCGATTCAGATCATCGGAAAGCTGCACTCAGCCGTACTTATTTCCGAAGAGGACTGGCGGGTAATCCAGGAAATATTGTACCTTACCTCAATACCCGGTATGCGCGAGTCAATCATGGAGTGGCTCAAGAGTCCAATAGAGGAGTGCGATGAGGAACTTGCATGGTGAACGGGCATCTCGTATTTACCAAACAGGCGCAAAAGGATGTCAATAAAATCGCACATGCCGGATTAAAGCCACAAACCGAGCGCCAGCTCGAACTCCCCAAAGAAAATCCTTACCAGAACCCTTCGCCATACGAAAAACTAATCGGTGATCTGTCCGGCGCATATTCCCGAAGAATAAATATCCAGCACAGGTTGGTGTATCAGGTGCTGGAGGAAACAAATACGGTGAAAATCATTCGAATGTGACCCACTACGAGTAGCTGTATAATCCTCAACCTCGGTCATCTCCGGGTTTCATTTCACCCCACACAAGCACCCGGGAAAATCAAAGAATGGAAGATAAGCCCCGGTAGCACACTCTACCCGCAAGGAGAGACTATATTGTGAGACACGCTCCCATTCTCGCCCTGATCATGGTCACCATTATCGCCGGCTGCGCCATGAAGACCCTGCCGCCGGTCCCGGTCAAGATCCCCACCCGGACAATAGAATACATGAAGGAGGTCAAGCCAATCCTGGATAAACGCTGCGTGGTCTGCCACTCCTGCTACAACTCCCCCTGTCACAGCTGAAACTGGACTCCTTCGAAGGGACTGACCGGGGCGCCACGAAACGGGCCATCTACAATTCCACACGACTCAGCACCATGGACCCCACCGGGCTGTTTATCGATGCCGAGAGCACCGAGGAATGGCGCAAAAAGCAGTTCTTCAGCGTCACCACGAGCAGCGTCGGCAACGGCCTGAATGATTCGATCATGATCCAGCTGCTGTCCCACAAGATGAAAAACCCCAAAAGCAGCGGCGAGTACCAGGCTGAGGCGGATGACCTGACCTGCTCCGAAAACGGGAAGGAATTGGGCGCCTACCTGGACAAGCATCCCAACAACGGCATGCCCTTCGGCTTCCCCCCGCTCAAACAGGATGAGTTCGAAACCGTTGCCGGCTGGCTGGTGCAGGGCGCCCGTGGACCCACCCCTTCCCAGCAACGGGAGCTGGTCACACCCAGGGCCGAAGATGCCCGGGCCATCCTGCAGTGGGAGACCTTTCTGAACGCCGATGACCCCAAACATGCCGTGACTGCCCGCTATCTCTACGAACACCTGTTCCTGGCCCATCTGAAATTCGGCACACCCACCAACGAATTCTATGAAATCGTCCGTTCCCGCACGGCACCGGGACAGCCCCTGGAGCTGATTCCCAGCGTGCGCCCCTATGACGATCCGGGCGTCAAACGGGTCTACTACCGCTTCCGCAAGATCCACTCCACCATCGTCCACAAAACCCACATGGTCTTTGATCTGGATGATGCCCAGTTTCAGCGGATCAACGAACTGTTCATCCAGCCGGAATGGCTGCAGACACCGCACCTGATGGGCTATGACCCGCTGACCAGCGCCAACCCGTTCCTGGCATTCGAACAGATTCCGCCCCGTTCGCGCTATCAGTTCCTGCTGGACAATGCCCAGTACATCATCATGACCTTTATCCATGGCCCGGTCTGCAAGGGGCAGATCGCCCTGAATGTGATCGACGACCACTTCTGGGTCATGTTCATCGATCCGTCCCATGACCTGAGCGTGACCTATCCCGGCTTCCTGAAGCTGCATGCCGACAAGTTGCGGATGCCGATCGAAAAGGGGAGCGACCTGCGTCTCTTCTCGGCACTCACCGACGAGCATAGAAAGGCGGTCATCGAGTTCTACAAGGCCAGACAGGATTACTATACCGCGCACCATTATGCCGGCCTGGACTACGATTTCATCTGGAAGGGCAACCGGGCCGGGGATGCGCCGGTCCTGACCGTCTACCGCCATTTCAACAGCGCCTCGGTACACCGGGGTGTACTGGGAAGCATGCCCAAAACCCTCTGGGTGATCGACTACCCCCTGCTGGAACGGATCTATTATGCGCTGGTGGCAGGCTTCGACATCTATGGAACCGCAGGACACCAACTGGCCATCCGGCTCTACATGGACGCACTTCGGGTGGAGGGTGAAAGCAATTTCCTGGACTTCCTCCCCCCGGACAGACGGCCGGAGATCATGCAGTCATGGTACAAGGGGGTCGATCTCAAGACGGTCAACTACTACCCGTCGGCCCTGCCGGCTAAAATCGCCTATGCAACCGCCGACCCCACACGGGAATTCATTGAGCAGGTTGTCAAACGGCACCTGCTGCCCGCCGCAAAGATCGCCTTTGACCCGATCAACTACCTTCCGGCCGGGGTGCCCTATCCGCGACTGCCGGAAAAATACGAGACCGAAAAGGACTACCTGCAGGCCTTTACTGCCCTTTCCCGGCCCGGCACCCCCTTCTTTTCCCTGATCAACGAGTACAACGCCAACCTGGCCTACATGCGCATTCGCTTGAAGAGCGGCAAGGACATCGTCGGCTCCATCGTCATCAACCGCTGGCACGACAACGTGGCCTTCCTGCTTGGCGAGGATGGCAGACTGGATCCGAGCAGGGACAGCGCCGATTTCATTCCCGGTCTGATCGGCTCCTACCCGAACTATTTCGTCGATGTGCGTGAAGAGGATCTGCCGGACTTTTTCGATCTGCTGGCGAATTTCAAGAACAGTCCCCGGGACAGGGAGCGCATCGCCACGTATGGCATTAACAGGAGTGATGACCGTTTGTGGGACACATACGACTGGTTTCAGAAACGTTTCCTGGAGGATGAACCGGTGCGGGGCGGCCTGTTCGATCTGAACCGCTACTATTACAGGGCCCGGTGACGGCAGAGGCACACCGTAAGATGCTTCCGTTTCCGGACCAGTTTCCCCTTGCCGTCCATGATAAAGGGATTATAATTCTCCCCATCATGAAACCGTACCGCCCCGACATACTGCTGCTGCTCCTGTACCTGCTCCTGTACCTGCTCCTTTCCTCGCCTGCAGGAGCCGAAAGCCCCTTCAACCATCTCTGGAGCGGCTTCTCCACCTCACTGACAAGCCGCTCCCCCGAACAGCGCCGCAACGCCGCTGTCGCCGGTCAGGCGCTGGATGGCGCCATCATCCCTCCCGGTGGCATGTTCAGCTTCAACGAACTGGTGGGAGCCCGGGACCGAGACAAGGGTTTCGTACCCGCCCCGCATCTCAATTCCAGCGGCACACTGGATGAAACTCCGGGAGGCGGCATCTGCCAGCTGGCCTCCACGGTCTACAACGCCGGGCTGCTGGCCGGGCTGGAAATTGTCGAACGCCACCCCCACTCCCGGGCCGTGGCCCATGTGCCACCCGGCCGTGACGCCACCATTTCCTCCTGGCGCAAGGACCTCAGGCTGCGCAACCCCTTTCCCCACCCGCTGCTGCTACGGATCACCTCAGACAATGACCGCCTGACCGCTTCCTTCCGCTCCGCCATGGCCAGGGAGTTCCAGGTGGAGGTCCGCTCCCGGCAGGTGCCGCTGGAACCGGAAACGGTGGCCGGAAGAACCGCCTCCACGCCACAGCCGGGTGCGCGCGGTTTTTCAACCCAGACCATGAGGATCATCCGCAAAGATGGCATAGAAACCAGCCAGCTTGTCTCCGAGGACAGCTACCCCGCCCCCAGCAGGATTATTTCGGGAGGTGGCGAGTGAAAACACTCAACAGAGTAACGCCACTGCTGACTATCGTAATCATGCTCCTGTTCTTTCCGGCCGCAGGCCACAGCGCCGCTCCGATGCAATTCACCAAAACCGAATCAGCTGCCCTGCTGGAGTTCGCCAGGGGCTGCCTGCTGGCCAGACTGGATGGCTCGGCCATGCCATCGCCACCGCAATGCGCCACTCGTCGGCAACGGGCCTGTTTCGTAACCTTTTTCTCCGGCAAGCGGGTCTTTGCCTGCTTCGGCGGCTTCAGTCCGCGCCGGGCCAGCCTGGGTGAAGAGATCGACGAAAATGTCCGCCTGGCTCTGAAGAATGATGCCCGCAGCCGCGGGGTGAGTCGCGAGACAGCCCGGTCGGCCGGGGTCCAGATCACCTTTCCCCTCGGCCAGCCGCAGCGGGTGGATGACTACCGCAGCATTGATCCCCTCCGGGAGGGGATGTTCGTGGAGAATGGCGACAGCGGCGTGGCCTTCGTCCCGGGCGAGGCCCGCACCGCCAGCTGGGCCTTCCGCGAGGCGCTACGCAGGCTGAACGTGGCAGACCCAGCTGGCGTGAGGGTGTACCGGTTCAGGGCAGAAGAGATTTCGACGAGAAGTAGTGGTAGCGGGTTATAGAAACGCTTATGACATTAAGTTCACACAAACCGGAATGTATATAGAACGCCGATGACGCGGATTTTCGCAATCCACACCCTGCAATACCTTCGTGGTGTATCCGTGTAAATCCGCTTAAATCAGATGTAATCCGCGTTCCATTGCCTTTGTTTTTTTCATTCCTTTGACGTCCAAGGAGTCCCCATGAAACCGATCCGCGCCCTGTTTTCCATCCTGTTCATGATCCTGCTCCCCGCCCTGGCGTTGGCCGCCAAACCGATCCCCGCCCCGCTTACGGTCAGGGGAACCATCATGTCCGCCGAGACCAACAAACCGCTGGCGGGCGTAGCCATCAGCTTCCTCGGACGCGGCGAAAAGCAGAAGCCGCCTGCCCTGGCTGCCACGGCAAACTCCGCTGCCGACGGCACCTTTTCCGTCAGCCTGAAACCCGGGTACTACAGCTGGCTGGCCAAAGCCGAGGGCTACGGACTGTATCAGGGCGGCATATCCGTCGCCAACAAACAGACGGAAACCCTCAGCGCCTATCTGCGTAAAGAGGCCAAGATTTCCGGGCGGCTGGTAAATGGCAACGGCACGGCCATGCCGGGCATCACCGTCCAGATCGGCGCCTGGGCCAAGGCTTCCAGCGGTCCTGACGGCCGTTTCACTATCACCGGTCTGGATGCCAGGGGCTATGAGCCAAAACTGTTCCACCCCGGCTGGGTGCTGGAAAAGAGCAGCTACCTCTACCTCAGTGCCGGCGAGACAAAGGATCTGGGCGATGTGGTCATGCGCCGGTCTGCCACACTCACGGTCAGGGTCCATCCAAAAACCGGCACCAAACGCCCCCTGGACCGCGTCAGCCTGTCTCTTTCCGGCACTTCGCTCTACCGCTCAGCTTCCACCACGACTCAGCCCCAGGCTGTATTCAGCGACCTGCCTCCCGGCCATCTGTCCCTATCCACATCGGACGAACGTCTGACCGGCACAACAACCGAGCTGGATCTGGGCGAGGGGGAAAACCGCACTCTGACCCTGGAAACATACGTCAAGCCCCCCTCGCTGAACATCGAGGATTACGGTGATGTCTTTCTGCCGGACAAAGCGCTCAAGCTGCGCGTCTACGGGCTCTGGATGGAAAAGGCGGAGGCGCGCATCTCCACCGTTGCCCCTGACGCACTGTTAAACGGCACGGCCGACCTGCGCCAGCCGGACAGCATTCCGGGTGCGGTTCTGCAGCGGCTGACCAGTTTCCCGATCACGTTCAAAGCACGGCGTGACGGCTACACCCGCACTACCCGTATCCCCATCCCAGGGTTGAAGCCCGGGGGCTATCTGCTGGAGGTCAGCGGAAACGGCGCCACGGCCCGTTTTGGCTTTCTGGTGACCCGCTTGGCCCTGGTGGCCAAGACATCGCCCAATGCCACGCTGCTGTATGCCACGGACCTGATCAACGGCAAGGCCCTGCCGGGAATCACCATCGGCTCGTCCCAGGGCGGACCCATGGTAACCAGCAACGCCGACGGGACAGTAGCCTGGGATACGGCATCAAAAGCGCGCCGTCTGGCGGGACGCAGGGGAGACAGCCTGGCGTTTCTGGAGTTGGGTTCCGCTGAAGAAAACCAGAAGCCAGCCCAGCTCAAAGGCTATCTCTACACCGATCGACCGGCCTACCGCCCCGGCCAGACCGTGTATTTCAAGGGGGTGCTGCGTCAACGGGATGGGGAAGGCTATGCTCTGCCCAGCGTTGAGCGCGTGCATGTCACCATCAGCGACAGCGGTGACAAGGCGGTCTGCGAGCAGGACAGCTCCGTCTCGTCCGGAGGTTCGTTCCAGGGCGAGTGCACCCTGGCAGCGGGCACAGCCCTGGGCGGCTACACCATCAATGCCTCAGCCGGCGCCGAAATCTGGCAGGGCTGGTTCAAGGTGCTGGAATACCGCAAACCAGAGTTCGAGGTCAGACAGACAGCGGATCGCCGCTTTCTGGTGGCGGGGGACACGGCCCAGGTCAAGCTGAGCGCCCGCTACTATTTCGGCGCTGCGGTGGCCGGCGGAAAGGTCACCTGGCGCATCTATACCCAGCCGGCCTGGGGTGTGGGGCAGGATGGTGACGACAACGATGGCAACGGCGGAGAGGAGCGCTCCTCCGGCGGCTACTCCGACTTCATCGGCGAGGGGGAAGCGCGCCTGGACGACAACGGCGAGACGATCATACCGATCAGCGCCAAAACCCACGACATGCCCTACACCTATACCCTGGAAGCGGATGTGACCGACGCATCGTCACGTCAGGTTGTGTCCTCCTCCTCGCTGACCGTGGTTCCCTCGCTGGTGGCACTGAACGTCAAGAGCGGCTCCTATCTGACCAAACCGGGTGCTACGGTGGACATATCCCTGCGCACCGCAAGCTGGGAGGGGGAGCCGCTTTCCCGGCCGGTGACCCTGGAATTCGAACAGCAGCAGTACGACAAAAAAAACCGTTCCTACTCCTGGAAACGGATTGATTCAGCCGGCATGACAACCGCGGTCAACGGAATGGCCCACACCACATTCACCTTTCCCCACTCCGGATACTGGCAGATCAAGGCCCGGACGACCGATCAGGCCGGACGCATGGCCACGGACACCGCATCCGTCTGGGTCTGGAACGAAGGCTACGATTGGGAGGGTTCCTACCGCGACCTGGAGGCCGAGTTCGACCGCAAGCAGTACAAACCGGGCGATACGGCCCGCCTGATCGTGCGCAGCCCCAGCACCGGCGGCAGCCTGCTGCTGACGCTGGAGGGGCGCGACATCCAGAGCCGCCGGACCATCCCGTTGAAGAGCATGGTGGAGGTGGTGGACATTCCGGTCACTGAAGCCTACGCACCAAACATCCAGGTTTCCGCGGTGACAATTGCCAATGGGCGTTTCTTTAGCCGCACCCTGCCCCTGCGGGTCGCTCTCCAGCCGTCAAAACTGGATATCAGCGTCAAGGCCGACAAACAGATCTATGCGCCGGGCGACAGAGTGCATCTGACCATCTCCTCAACCAGCGCACGCAGAGCGGTTCCGGCCGAGTTTTCCCTGGCGGTGGTGGACGAAGCCATCTTTGCCGTGGCGCCCGAGCGAAGAGATGACATCTACCAGTTTTTCCGGGGTAACCGCGAGCACCTGGTGAGTACCCTGTACTCATTCCCCCGCGTCTATCTGGGTGGCGCGGCCAAGGACGCCGCCGCCCTGTCCGCCAAGGAAGATGACCTGAAGGGGCTCAAACTGCGCAAGACCTTCAAGGACACCGCCTTCTGGCAGCCGCTGCTGACCGGCAACGCCGACGGCAGCGCCTCGGCCGACTTCACCCTGCCGGACAACCTGACCACCTGGCGGGCAACGGCCGTCGGCCACAGCCCTGTCAGCGAGTTCGGCACCGGCCGGGAGAAGTTCATCGCCCGCCTGGACCTGATGGCTCGACTCGCCCCTCCCCGCTTCATGACCGTGGGGGATGAGCTCAAAATCCCCGGCGTGATCTCCAGCATGACCGACAGCCAGCAGGCCGCCAAGGGGCGCTTCGAAGCCAGCGGCCTGACCCTGCTGGGCGAGGCGGAATTCAGCGGAATCGTCCCTCCACGAGGCACCTTGCGGCACGACCTGCTGCTGCGGGCGGACAAACCGGGCAGCGCCACCTTACGGCTGCTGGCCAGGGGTACGCAATCCGGGGACGCCATGGAGCTCAATCTTCCCCTGCTGGAGCGCGGCATATACCGCACCATGGACAGCGGCATCGTCGTGCGGGAGCAGCAGGGTTCTACAGAACTGGTTCTGCCGGACAATGCTCTGCCCGGTTCAGGGGAGTTACGAATCTCCGTTGCTCCTGGCATCGCCACCAGCCTGAACAGCGCCATAGCGCGTCTGGTGCAGTTCCCCTACGGCTGCGTCGAACAGACCCTGTCGCGTTTTATCCCGGCGGTGCACGCCCGCGCCCTGCTGACGCGCACTGCCTGGCAGCCCGATGCGGCAACTGCGGAGAAACTGCCGCTGGCCATTGCCGAGGGAATCAAGCGGCTGGAGGATATGCAGCACGGGGATGGCGGCTGGGGGTGGTGGAAGCAGGACCGCACCAGCCTGACCATGACCAGCCATGCCCTCTACGGACTTGGCCTGGCCAAACAGGCTGGACTGGAAGTGCCCCCGCAGATGCTGCAACAGGGCTTGAAGGCGCTGGAAACACTTGTGCAGAACGCCCCCCGCGATGAACTGCCCCGCGCCTACCGGGCCATGGTCATCAACGGCGCCAGAAACGAGGCCCTGGAAACCAGGATCCGTTCCGGATGGAAAAACCTGGCGGTGGCGGATCAGCTGGTCTTCTGCGAAGCACTCGGACTGGCAGGGGTGAAGGACGGGCTCATCCCTCTGCTGGACGAGCTGAAACGGGATCTGCACAGCGAGGGAACCGCCGCCTACATTCTGGACAGGGACGCCGATTCCTGGTGGTATGGGTGGCGCTGGGGCTCTTCGGCAGTTGAAACAACCTCATCCCTGCTGTCGCTGACCGTGAAGCAGAACCCCAGCGACCCCTTGGCCAGCCGGCTGGCGGAGTTTCTGGCCCGCCGTCAGAGTGGCGGCTGGTGGCAAACCACCACCTCATCCGCGGCCGCGGTCACGGCCCTGGCCGATTATGTGTCGGCCACCGGCGAGGGTGAGGGAAGCTACAGCGCCCGCCTGACCCTCAATGACCGCGAACTGGCCAGCTACCGGGTCGAGGGGGGCGCGCTTGTCGCGGGAGAACGGCAACTGACTATTCCGGCACAGGGACTGGCCACGGGAGTCAATACGCTCACACTCACCAAGCAGGGCAAGGGAGCGGCCTATCTCTCGGCTGCACTGGCATACGCCGCGCCACCCGAGTCAAACAGATCATCCCCCGGGCTGAAGTTGGAACGCAGCCTGTATCGCATGACATCCGTCAAAAACGGCTCAACCTGGCGGCGGGAATACACGCCGCTCAAACCGGGTCAGCCGGTTGCACCGGGAGATGACATCGAGGTCCGTCTGAGCGTGGAAAATGACAAAGCACTGGAGTACGTGATCATCGAAGACCGCCTGCCGGCCGGCTTTGAATCGCGCGAGACCGATCGCGATCCGCGCTTCATGGATGAATCATCATTCTTCAACTGGTACTCGCACCGCGAGCGACGGGACGAGAAGATGGCGTTTTTCATCAGCGCCCTTCCGGTCGGACGGCACGAATTCCGCCACCTGATCTATCCCGAACTGGAAGGAACAGCCATGGCGCTGCCGGCAGCGGTCTGGCCCATGTACCAGCCGCTGTTGAGAGGCGAGAGCCGGCCATGGCAGATGGATGTGCGGGGGCGTTAAGGTACTTGTCTGACGGCTCAGGCAATGCTATGCTCCCGGAGAATTTTTTACCGGAACCCGTAATCGGTGACCGGCCACAGCCGAACAGCCTCCCCCGGGAGGACAAACAATCAGATTACCAGGAGGTTATCTATGAAAAAGGGAATCATCGCCGCAACCATCATGCTGGGCGCAGGCCTGTGCGCATCGGTCTCTTTCGCCGCCGCTCCTGCCGGAGAGGCACTTTTCAAAGAAAAATGCGCCTCCTGCCATCCGGACGGCGGCAACACCATCAACCCCAAGGAAACCCTGAAAGGCCTCAAAAACCAGAAATTCATCATCAAACAGATCCGCAAGGGTGGCGGCGGCATGCCCGCCTTTGACGCCAAGGCCATCTCCGACAAGGATGCCAAACTGATCGCCGCATACATTGTAAAAACCTTCAAGAAATAATTTATAACAAGCGAGGTCCAATGAAAACCGCACTACTGATAATGGCGCACGGCAGCCGGATCGCCGAAGCAAACGATGCTGCCCGCGACGTGGCAACGATGGTCCAGGAAATGACCGGCTTCGAGATCGTCGAGGTTTCCTTCCGTGAGCTGCACGAACCAAACATCCAGCAGGGTATCGACAACTGCGTAGCCAAGGGGGCCGAGCGCATCCTGCTGATGCCCTACTTCCTCTTCATGGGCGCCCATGTGCAGCATGACCTGCCCGAAGAGATTGAGGAAGCCCAGAAACGCCATCCCGGTCTGGTCATGGAGATGGGCGGCCACCTGGGGGCGCACCGCAAACTGGCCGAGATTGAAACCGAGCGGATCGGCGAGGCGCTGGACAGGTTGGGGTGGCGCTGATGGACTCACTGGCAATGAAACCGGAAGAGATCGAAACCGAATCCTTCCGTATCATCGATGCCGAGGCGGGCGAGCATGGCTGGCATGACGCCGAATGGCAGGTTGTACGCCGGGCGATCCACACCAGCGCGGACTTTGAATACGCCCGCAGCATGGTTTTTTCCGAGGGCGCGGTCGAACAGGCCATGGCAGCAATCAAGAGTGGCTGCGGCATCGCCACAGACACCAACATGGCGCTGTCAGGCATCAGCAAGGTCCGGCTCACCCCTTTCGGAAATCGGGTTGTCTGTCATGTGGCGGATCCCGACGTAGCTGAGTTGGCCAAACGCGATGGTATCACCCGTTCCATTGCTGCCATGCGCAAAACACTGACCGTTCCGGACAACCGCATCTTTGTCATCGGCAACGCCCCAACGGCGCTGTTCGAACTGTTGCGGCTGATCGACGAGGGACAGGCAAACCCGGCCCTGATCATCGGACTGCCGGTCGGCTTTGTGGGTGCGGAAGAGAGCAAGATCGCCCTGGCGGCAACAAAACATCCGGTCCCCTTCATCACCAACATGGGACGCAAGGGAGGCTCCAACGTCGCCGCGGCAGTGATCAACGCCCTGGCGATCCTGGCAGCAAACCGCTGACCGCCAGAGACGGCTTAGTACTCACTCTGAGGCACGAAAAACACGAAGGATAAAATCAAAATCAGAGGGCTAGATCATAAAACCCACAGATTTATGTTTCAATTTTCCGGTTTTCTTCGTGGCTTCGTGTGAGATCGGTTTGGGTTTTAAACATTTTACTCACACGAAGACACGAAGATCACAAAGGTTAAAGGCACAATCAGAGGGGATAAGTAAAAAAACCAGAGATTTTGGTTTTCATGTTTACCAGCTTTCTTCGTGCCTTTGTGCCTTCGTGTGAGTACGGTTTTTCCTCATTAATTTCGAAGGTTCACCCACCCTATGAAAAAACAATCCTCCACACCGTTGAGGGCCGGCTATACCACCGGCGCCTGCGCCGCTGCCGCTTCCAGGGGCGCCGCATTGATGCTGCGGGACCAGTGCATCGTTGCTGACGTCAGCATCCAGCTCCCCGCCGGAGTATCCGCAACTTTCAGGCTGGAAGGCCAGAGCTTTTCGGAAACCAGTGCCTCCTGTTTCATCATCAAGGATGCCGGTGATGACCCTGACATTACCAATGGTGCCGAAGTGCACGCCCTGGTCACCTCACAGTTCACCCTCCCCTCCTTTGGTAAGGAGGAGAACGGGGTGGTCATTTCAGGGGGCACCGGTATCGGAAAAGCAACCAAACCGGGGCTGGCGGTTGCACCGGGTGAATGGGCCATCAATCCCGTTCCCCGCCGGATGATCCGGGAAGCCGTGGATGGCGTCATTTCCACAAGACCGCTTCTGGTGGAAATTTCCATCCCGGACGGTGAAGAACGCGCCCAAAAAACCCTCAATGCCCGCCTGGGAATCCTGGGGGGGCTCTCAATCCTCGGCACAACCGGCATTGTTCGACCTATCTCGGCCAAGGCCTGGACCGACACCATCGACACAGCCCTGGATGTGGCCCGCGCCTGTGGTTGCAAAAATGTCGTTTTTTCCACCGGCCGCACCAGCGAACTGGCGGCACAGAAGTGGTTCGAGGTTCAAGGTTCAATGTTCGATGTTAAAACCATGAACCATGAACCACAAACCACGAACCACGAACCGTTCCCGGAAGAGGCCTATGTCATGATGGGTGACCATGTTGCCCATGCCCTGCGCTCCGCCCGGCAGCGCGGCTACATGCGTCCGGTCATCGCCTGCCAGTTTGCCAAACTGGTCAAGATTGCCTGCGGCTATGAAAATACCCACGCCGCCGCCTCGGAAATGGATCTGGTCCGTTTCCGGGACTGGGCAGCGGCAGCAGCCTTCCCGTCCGTTCTGCTGGACGCCATTGCCGCGGCCAATACCGCACGCGAAATTGCCCTGCTGACCGGCTTTGATCCCGCGCTCATGCGCCTTGTCGCCCAGCAGGCCTTTCTGGCCGTCCAGAACCATGTTTCCGGGATAGAACCGGTCTTCATGGTGGCCGACTATTCCGGCCGGATCGTCTTCCATTCATTTCCTCTCAAAATCAACGGATAACCCTTCCATTACCCCGTTTTTCCTTTTCTGGAAGCAGCGATCAGGTTGTTTTTTCTATCCCATCGTCGGAAAGATATGCTAGTATTCGGGCTCTTTAGGTTTTATGTAAGGGAGGTTATCCATGCCGCGCTATTTTGAAGGAAAACTTGATGCCAAGGGCCAGAAAATCGGCATTATCGTCAGCCGTTTCAACAGTTTCATTTCCGAACGTCTGCTGGAGGGCGCTGTTGATGCGCTGGTCAGACATGGCGCCGATGAACAGGACATTCATGTTGCCCGTGTTCCGGGTGCGTTCGAAATCCCCCTTGCCGCAAAAAAAATGGCCAGCAGCGGCGCATATGACGGTATCATTGCCCTGGGCGCCGTCATTCGTGGTTCAACTCCCCATTTCGACTATGTCTCATCCGAGGTAACCAAGGGCGTGGCAGCGGTTTCCCTGGAAAGCGGCATCCCGGTTGCCTTTGGTGTGCTGACCACCGATTCCATCGAGCAGGCCGTTGAGCGCGCCGGCACCAAGGCCGGAAACAAGGGCTTCGAGGCCGCAGTTACCGTGATTGAGACCGTCAACCTGCTGAAGGCGCTCAACTGATGGGTTTACGTCGCGAATCGCGCGAATTGGCGCTGCAGATCCTCTACGCATTGGACTCGAATCCGTCCGAGAGCCTGCTGGATGTTCTCCAGCTGTTCCGTGAGGAGCAACCGTCGCTTTCGGACCGGGTGCGCCAGTTTGCCGAAGGGCTTGTGCGGGGCGTCCATTCCGAACGCCAGGTCATCGACGAGGCCATCAAGGCCCGTTCCAAGAACTGGGCGCTGAGCAGGATGCCGCGGGTGGACCTGAACATCATGCGCCTGGCCACCTACGAACTGATGTTTCGCTCTGATATCCCCAAAAAAGTCAGCATCAACGAGGCGATCGAGATCGCCCGAAGATTCGGCGACAAGGACTCACCTGCCTTTGTCAACGGCATCCTCGACGAGGTTCCGGCCTGCCCGAAGACCGATGTGGCTGACGAAGAACAAGAATCATAATTTCCTGTTTTCACAACGAGGCGTTCCATGAATGACATTAAGGTTGGCTTGATTGGTTTCGGAAATATTGGCGCGGGAGTGGTCAAACTGCTCCGGGAAAATGCTGAGCTGATTCGCGGCAAGGTCGGAGCGGGCATCATCCTGAAACGGATCGCCGACCGTGATATTGTCAAGGATCGCGGCGTGGTGGTTGACCCGGGCGTCCTGACCACCGATGTCAACGACATCTTCGATGATCCGGAGATCTCGGTGGTCATTGAACTGGTCGGCGGGTATGAACCGGCCAAGAGCTTCGTGCTCAAGGCCATTGAAAAGGGAAAACATATCGTCACCGCCAACAAGGCGCTGCTGGCGCTGCATGGTGAAGACATCTACGCGGCTGCGGCCCGAATGAACGTGGAGGTCCAGTTTGAGGCTGCGGTTGGCGGCGGCATTCCGGTGCTGAGCGCCATCAAGGGCAACATGGCCGCCAACAACTTCGGCAGCGTCTTCGGCATCATGAATGGCACCTGCAACTACATCCTGACCCGCATGACCCAGGAGGGGGCCGACTTTAGCGATGTGCTCAAGGCAGCCCAGGAACTGGGCTACGCCGAACCGGATCCGACCTTTGATATCGAAGGGGTCGACACCGCCCACAAGCTGGCCATACTGGTAACGCTCTGTTTTGGAACCCGCATTGACTTTAACGCTATCCACACCGAGGGTATCTCCCGCATCAGCGGCCTGGATGTCAAGTTTGCCCGTGATTTTGGCTACCGCATCAAACTGCTGGCTATCGGAAAACTGATTGACGGTCAGGTTGAAGCGCGCGTCCACCCCACCATGATTCCACTGCACAACCCCATGGCCGATGTAAACGGTGTTTTCAACGCCATCCGCCTGACCGGAGACTTTGTCGGTGCGGTGATGTTCTACGGGCGTGGTGCCGGCCAAGACCCGACCGCCAGCGCCATCGTGGGCGACCTGATCGGCCTTGCCCGCGGCATGGTTGCCGGAGCCGGCCGCACCGTTGCGCCCCTGGGTCTCCTGGATGGAAAGGTATTGAATCTGCCGGTGAAACCCATGGCGGATATCGTCAGCAAATACATGCTGCGCTTCAGCGCCAGAGACCTGCCGGGCGTTCTGGGTACCATTGCCAGCGCTCTGGGCAACCACGGCATCAGCATCGAATCCATGGTTCAAACCGCCCATGACGCCGATGACAATTCTCCGGTGCCGATCGTAATCATGACCCACGAAGCGGTCGAAGGCTCCATACAGGCAGCCTTGACGGAGATCGACCAGCTCGATTTTATCTGTGAAAAAACCAGCTTTATCAGGATTGAAGACAACCTGGAATAATCTGACTTTTTATTGGGAGCCCGTCCGTGAACACCAAAATCATACTCAGCGAAGACCAGATTCCACGCCAGTGGTACAACATCATCCCCGACATGCCCGGCCCCCTGTTTCCGGTCATCAACCCCCAGACCCTCAAACCGATAGCTGCGGAAGACATGCTGGCAATTTTCCCCATGTCCCTGATCGAGCAGGAGATGTCCCAGCAACGCTGGATTGACATCCCCGATGAGGTCCGCGAAATCTACAAATTATGGCGGCCATCACCTCTGCACCGCGCCCATCGCCTGGAAAAGGCACTGGGTACCCCGGCCAAGATCTACTACAAGTATGAAGGGGTTTCCCCGGCCGGATCACACAAGCCAAACTCGGCCATACCCCAGGCCTACTACAACAAGCAGGCCGGTATCCGCCGCCTGGCAACGGAAACCGGTGCCGGACAGTGGGGTAGTTCCCTAGCCCTGGCCTGCTCAATGTTCGGCCTGGAATGCACCGTCTACATGGTCAAGATTTCCTGCACACAGAAACCGTACCGCAAGAGCATGATGCAACTGTGGGGAGCCACGGTCATCCCTTCCCCCTCGGAATTTACCAATGCCGGGCGCTCGATCCTGGCCCATGACCCGGATTGCAACGGCAGCCTGGGTATCGCCATATCCGAAGCGGTGGAGGACGCCGCCACCCATGCCGACACCAACTATGCCCTGGGGAGCGTGCTCAACCATGTCTGTCTGCACCAGACCGTGATCGGCCAGGAAGCCAAGGAGCAGCTCAAGATCGCCGGAGACTACCCCGACGTGGTCATCGCCTGCTGCGGCGGCGGTTCAAACTTCGCCGGCCTGGCCTTCCCCTTTATCTCCGATCGCGCCAACGGCAAGCAGGTGCGCTGCCTGGCGGTGGAACCGGCCTCCTGCCCGACCCTGACCAAGGGGGTCTACGCCTTTGACTACGGCGATACGGCCAAGATGGCGCCGATTTCCATGATGTATACCCTGGGTCATGACTTCATGCCCCCCGGCATCCACGCCGGCGGTCTGCGCTATCACGGAGAATCGCCGCTGGTCTCCCAGCTGTACCATGCCGGCCAGATCGAGGCCAAGTCCTACAAGCAAAATTCCTGTTTCGAAGGCGCCCTGCTCTTCTCCCGTTGCGAGGGCATCGTTCCCGCACCGGAATCATCCCACGCGGTTCGGGCGGCCATTGACGAGGCGGTACTGGCCAAGGAAGAGGGCAAGGAACGCACGATCCTGTTCGGGCTGTCCGGTCACGGCCAGCTGGACATGGGCGCCTATGACGCCTATCTCTCCGGAAACCTGGAAGATTACGAATACTCGAGTGAGCTGGTGCAGCAATCACTGGAACGTCTGCCGAAAATAACTCTGTAACCTGGATCAGGGATCGGGGACCGGTTCATTCTTTTCCGATCCCTGGTCCCCAGTCCTCGGTCCCACTGATATGGTTAAAGTAAAAATCTGCGGCATAACCAACCACGATGATGCCCAACTGGCAGTAAGTTCCGGCGCCGATGCCCTCGGTTTTGTCTTTTACGATCCATCCCCCCGCTCTGTTTCCCCCGAACAGGCCCGCGACATCATCCGCCAGCTGCCCCCCTTTATCCAGACCGTCGGCCTGTTCGTAAATGAAGCGCTGACTGCCGTCAATGACATCGCCGATGCCTGCGGTCTGGACATTATTCAGCTTCACGGCGAGGAGAGCCCGGATTACTGCGCCGGAGTCAAACGACGCGTACTCAAGGCGTTGCGCGTCAGGGACGAAACCAGCCTGGAACCGATGGCAGGCTACCCAGACGCCATGTTCCTGCTGGATGCCTGGTCACCGAACGCCCGGGGTGGAACCGGACAAACCTTTAACTGGGATATCGCGGCACAGGTCGCAGAGAGTCACAGGATCGTCCTGGCCGGTGGCTTAACAACCGCCAACATTGCCGCTGCCATCTCACAGGTACGCCCTTATGCAGTGGATGTGTCCAGTGGCGTGGAATCCCGACCCGGAATCAAGGACGCCGATAAAATCAGAGAATTTATTAGAACGGCGAAAACGACACCATTTTGAAGCTGCCCGACAAGGGAAGCCATTTTGACGAAGTCGTGTCCCGGAAATTCTCTAGCCTGCCCAGAAGTCAACTCGTAATCGTTTTCAAGGTTGGTTTTTTTTGCCCGGCGTTGTATAGTTTGACGTTTTTATTTTGACCGTTTTTTCACTCAATCCACGTGGAGGTTACTTATGCATCTTGTTGACCAGATCAAGGAAAAAGCCAAAAAAAGTCTGCAAACCGTCGTTCTTCCGGAGAGCTACGATGAGCGCACCCTGTTCGCGGCTGAGAAAATCGTAAAAGAGGGACTGGCAAAACTGGTTGTCCTGGGAGACCCGGCCAAGATTCAAGCCGATGCACAGGCAAAGGGCATCAATCTGGCAGGCGTTGAGCTGCTCGACCCGGCCACCTCACCCAAACTGGACCAGTATGTGGCTGACCTGGTGGAACTGCGCAAGAGCAAGGGCTTGACAGCTGAAGAAGCGCGCAAACTGCTGACCGCGCCTGACTATCTCTATTATGCCGGCATGATGGTGCGTAATGGCGATGCAGGTGGCGAAGTTGCCGGAGCCACCGGAACCACCGGTAACGTGCTTAAGGCCGCTTTCCAGACCGTTGGCCCCGCCAAGGGCATTAAAACCGTTTCTTCCTTCTTTCTGATGATCACAAAAACCCCTAGTTTCGGTGAGAATGGCATTGTGCTGTTCGCCGACTGCGCCGTCAACCCCGACCCCGATGCCCAGGCCCTGGCGGAAATTGCCGTGGCCACCGCCGGCAACTGCAGAGCGTTTCTGGACGTTGAACCCAGAGTAGCACTGCTTTCCTTCTCAACCAAGGGCAGCGCTAACCATGCCAACGTTGATAAGGTCACTAAGGCTCTGGAGATTGCTAAGAAGCTCTGCCCCGACCTCCAGATCGACGGCGAACTGCAGGCCGATGCAGCCCTGCTTCCCAGCGTCGGGCAGAAAAAAGCTCCCGGCAGCAGTGTGGCCGGCAAGGCAAACGTCCTGGTCTTCCCTGACCTGGGAGCCGGTAATATCGGCTACAAGTTGGTGGAGCGCATTGCAGGCGCCGAGGCCGTCGGTCCGGTTATCCAGGGTCTGGCCAAGCCGGTCAATGACCTCTCCCGCGGCTGTTCGGTTGACGACATCGTCAACGTCACCGCCATAACCGCTGTTCAGGCAGCCCAGGCATAAACCCTTTCCACACGCTGAAACAGAGAAGGGCGCATCCTCGCAGATGCGCCCTTCTCTGTTTACTGCTCTGTTCATCCAGGTTTCAGCTAAGCTGGCCCTCTTCCCAGACTTTTGCCGGTGTGCAGACGTAATCGGCGGAGTTGGCCTTCGCCCCGCAGATTCCGCACTCCACCGTCGGATTATTGGATGCCCTCTCAATCTCGGCGGTCATTGCTTTTTCCTTGAGAATGCACATGTGATGATGGTGGCTTTTGTCGTCACAACAAATCTTCTGATCTTTCATGGCCTTTCTCCTTTGGAATCAAGTGATGATTACACTCCTATTAGTGTACGCCGCCCACCAGGTATATTCAAGGCCATGTACTCAAAAACCCATCCAAACCTTCTGTCATGAAGCATAGGGGAGCGGATCAACAAGCCCGGCCTCGGCAAACCCCTTCAGCCTCAGACGGCAGGAGTCGCAATGCCCGCAGGAGAGCCCCTCGGGTGTTGGGTCATAGCATGAGTGGGTCAATCCGTAATCAACACCCAGGCCCACACCGGCAGTGATTATCCCAGCCTTGGTCATGTTGATCAATGGAGTGTGGATGCGAAAACGTCCGCTCCCCTCAACGCCGGCCTTGGTGGCAAGATTGGCCAGGGTCTCAAAGGCCGCGATGTATTCAGGCCGGCAATCAGGATAGCCGGAATAATCCAGGGCATTAACACCGATATAAATATCAAAGGAGCCCAGCACCTCGGCCCACCCCAGGGCAAAGGAAAGGAAGATCGTATTACGGGCAGGAACATAGGTTACCGGAATATCAGTACCCACCCCTTCCTTGGGCACATCGATGTCGGCGGTCAAGGCGCTGCCACCCATCAGTCGCAGATCAAAATCCACCACCAGATGATCCGCGGCTCCCAACCGCCGGGCATTGGCCTTGGCCACCTCCAGTTCAAAGCTGTGACGCTGTCCATAGGAAAAACTGATCGCAAAAGGTGTAAATCCGTCGGCCTGCGCCATTGCCAGACAGGTTGTGGAATCCAAACCGCCACTATAAAGAACTACTGCTTTTGGTTGCATTTTTGTTTACTCCATAAATAGGTATTCCGAAACAAATGCCATCGTGATACTATCAGAAAAAAATATTCGGCACATCCCTAAAGGTGGTTCCATGAAAAAGCAGATCAGTTTGTCACTTGCCATTGCCTTGTTGTTAACCGGTATCTCGACCGCCTGGGCTATGCCCGGGATGTCCAACCAACCTGCCCAGACGTCCGCTTCTGAAACGCCAACCCTCCACTCGGGTGAGCCCTTAACCGGCAAGGTATTGCAGACCATGAACAGTGGTGGTTACACCTATGTGGAATTAAAGCAGAAAAATGGTACGTCGCTGTGGCTTGCCACGTCGGAAACACCGGTAAAGGTGGGAAGCCAGATGAGTTTTTCGCCTGGTGTGGTAATGAACGATTTCAAGAGCAAAAGCCTGAACCGTAGCTTTGATTCAATCGTTTTCTCCGGTGGCGTTATTGCTGTTCATCCGGCTTCGCCTGCTCCGGTTTCCACACCAAAGACAGCAGCTTCGTCACCGGGAAGCAAGGGAGCTTTGGCGCATAAAACGGTAACAACCCCTGTGAAAAAAGCTTCCGGAGCCAATGCCTACACGATTGAGGAAGCCTTTGCCAAAAAAGCCCTGCTGGATAAGAAAAAAATCACCATCAGGGGCAAGGTTACCAAGGTGTCCAATGGCATCATGGGTAAAAACTGGTTCCACATCCAGGACGGAAGCGGCTCTGAGACCAAAGCCACCCATGATCTGGTGTGCACCTCCTTGGACAAGGCAGCACCGGGTGACATCGTAACCGTTACGGGCACCCTTGCCAAAGACCGCGACTTTGGCGCCGGTTACACTTATGCGGTAATCATCGAGGACGTGCTCATCAGAAAATAGAGACAGATCCCCCCGGCTTCACACAACAGCCCCACCACTTTTCAGTGATGGGGCTGCTTTATTTACTTCAACGAGGATCTACCGTAGCACCGCCTCACGTGCCATTACTTCAGCTATCCTCCCTCACCTGATCACAATCCCGTCCAGTACAACCGTTCCCCTGCCGATGATCAAGCCTTTCAGGGTGGTCACTCCCGGGCGAGTCAGGTAGGTCTGATCATAGCCGCCCCGAATGGTTACCGAATTATCTGCACCGCACACCAGGCTTTCATTCAGGTCAATCCCCCAGACCTCGATCACTTTTTCGGTTTGCTGATTGTCATATGCCCCTTGAAGGGTCGGATAGTAGGTCGGCGTCGTTCCGAAAACACGCGCGGTGTAACTCGTATCCTTCGTAAAGGTAACCTGAACATTCCGATCACTGTTCAAGGTCAGGTTGCAAATGGTCCCGGCCACACTGTCACACCCAATCCATCCACCAAAGCGGGAATTCTCCGCCGGATTTGCGCTCAATGCCAACAGGGAGTTATAGGGGAACTGGAGGGACCAGCCGATATTACTGCTGAACGACGCCGACGTGTTGATGACAGACCCTGAGCCGTTCCCATTGAAGGTAAGCGTCACCGCAACCGGATTTGTCACGGAACCATGGTATTCATATGCGCCCAGATCCACGTTGGCTCCGGAAACGCGAACCGCTCCCACGACATCCGTTGCAGGCAGTTTCGTGTGCGAATTCCCCTTGTCAATTCCGGACGAAGTGGGTGCAAGGCGAAAATTGCTGGTAAGCGGCGCCACAAAAACCTGAGCGCCATAGATTGTGCTTGCATCCGTGACGAAACCCGGTGAGTTGACCAGCAGGCCACTGACGGCATCAAAAGCATTGTGCGTGATGGTGACCGGAATAACGGCACCGGAGCTGTTGATGTAGATCTCTTTCCCGTCCACGTCTGCTGTGCCGAAGACGATGTTGTTGGTCAGATCAACTGACGCGGCACTGCTTTTGACAAGGATCGAACGCCCGTCACCGGCCGCAGTGGCGGTATTTTCGACGATGGTATTGTTGAGAAGGGTTACCGGACCGGCAGCCGAGGAGACGATCCGTATTGCAGCTGCATTTGCCGCGCTGTTGCCGTATACAATATTGTTTGCCAGAAAAATCGATCCGCTGTCACTGCTTTCAAGGGAGAGCCCCCCGCCACTGTCGGCACTGTTACCTCTGATGATGTTCCCCACCAGCTCCAGCTGCCCCTGATAGATACGGGCCTGGACAGCGCCACCCTTCTCTGCCTTGCCACTCTTGAACGTCAGGCTTTCCACATGAACCGTGCCGCTGGAAATGTTGGTGGAGGTATCGACAACAAGCACGCTGCTGTTACCGACTCCATCGTTGTCCGTATCGCCACTCAAGACCGTCAGGGAAGGGTCGGCTGATCGTTCCACGCCGCCTGCCGGGTCGTAACCGCCAATCAGGGTCAGATTATAGGCTGCCACAGCCTCAATACCCTCTGACTTGTAGGTGAAGTTCCCGGCATAGGTTCCCCTGGCCACCCGGATCAGGTCGTGTTTCCCGTCACTTCCGGCGTCCACCAGGCAGTTACCAAGCACCTGCTGATGATAGACGGTGGTCTCCGCATGGCTGGCGTCAACCTGATTCCAGACACAGCTGGCCGGGTCACCGCCGTTCAGGTATTCATTCAAATCCGTAATGCCGTTCCTGTTCATGTCTCCGGAACCGTCATCGCCGGGGTGGTCCTTTGCCCACTGGGCCGCATCCCTGGTGCCAAGATCGAGCGAAACAAGTGTTCCGAATTTGGGGATGACCACCGAAACCACCGGCACGCCGTTTATAAAGATGGCGGCAGTGTCGCCCTGACGGGCGGCTCCCGCCAAACGGACGCCAACATCATCCATCGGCACCCGCAGTACATACCTCCGTTTGGTCCTCACCAATATCACCTTGCTGCTGGCCAGGGGAGAGCTGGAACCAACCAGCGCTATGGTCACGGAGTTGCCTTCGACAGCGTTGAGCGCAGCTCCGGAGTACACCACCTCCGGCTGGCTGATGCTCGACCGGGCAGTACCCATCGCTCCCGCGAGCATGGCAGTTGCCATGACTATCGTTATCAGAATATGTTTCAGCATAGTTTTATCCCCCTGCCGGTCACAATTATTCTCCACCATCTCAGTTCCCCGAATAGGCATAGGTTTGGAAGAACACCTTGATATCATCCACCGAGTTGATAAAGGTGTTCAAACCGACGTCTTTGTTGAACAGCAGTGTAGAGCCGGGGATGATCAGCATCCACTGGGTGTTCCAGACCGAACGGCCGATCAGCCGGCTGTCTGACGTGGTCTGACTCGCGTTGAAGTCTCCGCTGTAGGGATAGGCGCGGAAATCTGATACTTTCCTGATGGCGGACAGTTCATCACTGAGCGAGTCGTTAACCGGGATGAACGACGGGTTTTTCAGGTCACTGTCACCGATGGGAAACGGCACCGGAAGTTTCTGATCCTGAACCTGCCACTCGCGAGTGGCAAAGCCGTCTCCCGTGGGAGAACGGAGCACGTCCGCCCCGGTAGGCACCAGGTAGACGCGAGGGGTACTGGAGAGCCCCGCACCATTGTAATTCTGGAACCAGAGCCCAACGGAGCGGACCCTGGTGGAGAAGTTGCTGGTACTGTAGGCGCTGTCCCCCCCGCTCAAGGGCCAGCCGAAGAAGTTCTTGCCGTAGGTAACGGTGGTCGGGAACTTGATCACGATGCCCGGCTGGGCTCCGGCGCTCTCCGGTGCAAAGGGACGGCAGTAACGCTTGAATTCCGGAATTTTCCACAGGTCAGCCACCTTGTGGTCCTTGAGCACATTCCTCCAGTCGTCATTGGAGGTTGTATCTGATTTGATCCTGAACAGCTCGCTTCGCAACGAGAAGGGGGTCGTCTCGGTCTGCGGGTTGTTAAACCCGAGCTGGGTCTTGTACACATTAAAATTCTGGGACAGCCGAGCCATAACATCCGCCAGGCCAGGAAACCCTGCCAGTGGCGTACCGTTACTGACCACACCCAGGGAGCTCTGGCGGGCGATCTCGCTCAGGAACTTCCTCCCGGAACCGGAGGCGGTGCCGAGCAGATTGGTTTCATAGTCGTAGGCGGTGGCTGCCAGGTAGACATATTTCGCCGCCAGGTCGAACTGCGCCCGGTATTTCTGGATGGCATCGTTGCGGAAGACCCGGAAACCCAGATCCTGGTAACGGTACTCCTGCACCTCGGCAGCCGATTGGGCGCGTTTTTCCGCCCGCTCGTCAAACAGGCGCAGCCCTTCGGCCAGTGCGGCCAGATAGCTGCCGGACGCCTGCTGCAGGGTCTCCTTGAGAGAGTAGGTTTCCAAGAGTTTCATATCGATATCGGATACCATATTCTGCAGCTCCTGAACCATCTGGTACACCTCCCAGCTGGCATCGGACTTGGCAAGTTTCAGCTCCATCCCTGCCTGCAGGCGATCCTTGGTTGTGGTCGCGGCAAACTCCAATCCATCCGCCACATCTCCAATGATATCGAGTACGTTAACAACGGTGGAATTCACCGTCTTGATGGTCCCGCGGGCCGGAGCAACGGCGTCGAAGGCAGTACCCACAACCTTGGGCAATGCCTCGACAATTCCGTCGGCAGTACCCGCATATATTGAGCTGGCCCTCTTAAAACCGATGCTTGCCGTATGGAGCGCGACAATCGCCGTATCCAAACCGATCTGCATCACTTCATTGGTATCCCTGAGAGAGATCTGTTCGGCCAGCACCCCGTAGCGAACTTCCAGGTTCTTTTTGGCGTCGTCAATCCCCCCCAGCAGATCGTCATACTCCTTCACCGCCTTGTTGTACGCGGCCTCTGCAACGATCAGATCGGACAGGGTCTGCTGGATCCTCCCCGGCGCCCTTCTCTTCAGGCTCCAGGCCGCCGGCTTGACCAGCCAGTGATGCTCTCCGTCAATGTTATAGGTTACCGTATGGGTTGTTTCACTGAGCCCCAGGCCGTTGAGGCCGCCAATGTTCCAGAAGGTGGACGGCAAGGTGTAACTGCTTGTGTAGGTCTTGTAGCCTGGTATGGGTTTTCCGGTCAACTCGGTCAAATCCACATAGTTATAGTGGAAGATGTCCGGTCCGTCATATCCGTCCGGGTAGGTCTTGCCCGCCCCGATATCGTCGGCGTAGGGATAACCGAAGATCTCGATCAGCCGGTTCCGGTAATCCCGTTCCTGATCATCCAGGTTGCTCTTGAAATCCTCCAGAGTGTCCTGGTTCTGGCGCAGCCTCTGGGTATAGCCGTTGGCATAGTCGTAGGCCACGATAGTGCTTTCCAGGGCTTTTTCGGCGCGTTGGTAAATCTGCTCGAAATGGGTCTGGCCGGCATCGACCTGGACCGGATCGATATCAAACGGCACCACCCCCTTGACCAGTCCGAGGGGATTGACTCCGCTATCGACTTCTCCCATCTTGGACTGGATCTTGTGGAACTGGGAAGCAATGGAGAGCAGTTCCGGCACTTTGGTCCTGTCAATCTGCTGGATTTCCGCACCGGGAATGATCTCGGCCTTCAGCGCCCCATTGGCGCCCTGTACATACTTTGTCCGGTCGTGGGCGGTGGCCGGAGTGCTGGCCGGCAGGATCGCGTTGGCCGTGACCCAGTCGAAGAAAGCGCCCTGTCCGGCCCTGCGTGCCCACTCGTCCACACCCCAGGAGCGGCTGGTGGAACTATCCTTGTATCCCTGCCACTGTCCGGCAGGATCGTCGGTGTAGGATTTCTTGTAGGTCAGGTCAAGGATTTCGGCGCCGGTCTTGGCCCGGGCAGCTGCAATGGAGGCAAATTTACGCTCGTCCAGGTAATCCACCATGATCGGATTGCCTGCCACCAGCACGAACTCGACCCTCGGTTCCCAGCTGAAGCTGGTGTGGCCCAGCAGCTTGTAATAATAGGAAATCGCCTGCAGATAATGACCCCAGGCGTCACCATGCCCCTGGGGATACATCAGTTTGGCATCTGCCGCGTTGATTACTCCGTTTTTGTCCTGATCGGTGATGTTGTAGTTCTGGGCATAAGCCACCTCCCCCTCCCCCTGGGTAAAGTTCCAGATCAGACGGTTATAGTAGGGTGCATTCCTGGTGGTGGAACTGTCGTCCCGGCCGCGCATGAGCGCCAATTCCTCGTCCAGCAGGGAATCCAGCTGGTTCTGGAAGGCAAAGACCGAGGGCGCCATATTGCCGTATTCGGCGCTCTTGGTGCTGAACCCGATGGTCGGGTCAACGGCGTCGGCGTAAGCCTCGTTCCCCAGAGCCAGATAGAAGGTGGCCAAACGGCTGGAAATATTCAGCAGGGCATCGTTGGTGGGTCCGTAGTTCTGGGGGGGGACCGCATCGATGCTGAATTCCCTGCCGCGGTTCAATACGGTCTCATAGGCCGAAATCAGACCAAGTGCATTCAGGTTGTCTGCGTCGCTGTTCAGCGCAATAGCCCCATCATATCGGCTTCCGAACTGGGAGAGCATGCTCACCGTGGTGTTGGTGGCGCTATTGCGGAAATCCGTAACCCTGGCCTCAAGCGGGTTCAGGCCATCCACCACCCGTTTGATCCATCCCATAGCCAGCATCGGCTCAAAGAAGCTTGCTCCGCTCCAGAGACTCCAGTTATTCTGGTCATCATGGGGAGTGGCGGGGTTTGCGGGACTTGAAGGTACGGCAATCGCCGGCCAGGCTTTCTTGTAGTAATAGCGCGCGGAAAACCAGTTGTCCGACATGGTCAGGGGAGAAGCTCCGGAAATGGTAATATCCGACATGCCGTCGCCGTTATTGCCGGTGACAATGAACTTCTGCCAGGCGTCGGCGGCGGCTCCCGGCAAGGGGAGGCTGGGCATGGAACCGGAAACCGGTTGGTAGTACCATTCGAAATTGAATTTCTCCGGCTCGCCGCCAAAATCACCGCTGTAATGCAGGGTCAGCTTTTCATCGAACAGGTTTTTCGATTTTATCGCCTTGATGCCCCCCCGGTAGACCGGATCCTTGGACACCCTGATGACATGCAGTTGCACCGGCGCATCCAAAAGGGCCGCATCATTGTTCTCGGCAATCACCACATACCCATCACCCTGGGCCATCCCGGCGCTGAGGGCATTTTTCTCCCCCACCGCGGAGCGTGCCGAAACCACCTTGCCATTCCTCAACTCCAACCCGAGCGGGATCCCCCACTGAGTCTGCCACCATGTTGAACTGAAATACTGAATCAGTAAAAACGGATTTGCCAGCAGATCATCCAGATACATAACCTTGTTCGGATTCCTGGTTAAGGCGTAGAGTTCGTCAACTGCCTTTGTCCAGTTGCTGTCTCCATTGAAAACCTTGAGAGTCGCTTTCTCTCCGGCGGTCATCAGGTTGGGCAGGAGCCAGGGGGTCTCGCCCTCCGCCGATATCCAGGTCCCCTTGAAGCCCAATCTCTTGGTATCTTTGTCGTAAAACAGCCTTGCCTGTATGGCATAGGGTAGTTCGGGAAAGGTCAGAACACCGCCCTGGCCGGTTTCGGTTTTGATAGCCGCCGGGAGGGCGGCGAGGGTGACATAGAGATAGCGCTCCGGCGCATACAGCTTTGCCAGTGGTCCCAATCCTTTGTACACATTCTCGTCGAATACCACTTCTGCGCTCTTGAAATTGTAGAGATCTGGCAATCCGTTTCCGGCGGTCGTGAGCGTATCACCAACCGGCAGTACCGGCGAATCGGCAGGCCATTTGGTCACATAGACAACATCGATCGGCAGGTCGCCGTCCGCATAGGAGTTACCAACTCTGCCACCATTGTTCAGGAACGGCACCCTGTCCCCTTCGATTTTCGCCAGGGAACCGGTAAACGGCCAATAAAAGTCCGAGCGCATGTAATAGTACCACTGCATGACCACCCTGGATTTTTCCGAATCGGTTTTGGCGTCTCCCTCTTTCCAGTTGGCGGCCTTTGCCCAATGCCCACCCTTGTGATCACGCAGATGCCACTCTGCGCCCACGCCGTTTTGAACGCCCGCAACGAACTGCTGCTTGATGCCGCTTCCAGGAGGAACCAGGAATGCCCCCGGCAGTGGCGCCACGATCGGGGAGCCGGCCTCGACCGTAAAGGTGAATGAAGCAGGACGCTCGACCTTATAGACGTCCATTTTCCATTCCTGGGCAGTGCCGTCGTAGTATTTGAGCAGCACGTACGGCTTTGATTCATCCTTTATGGGATTGAGATCATCGCGCAAGGCATAGAGAGCATCACCGGTGATGACCGCGTGCTCCTCGTTGGGATTGAATCCGGACAGGGCTTTATCCGGTTGATTATAGACCTTGGCTCTGGGCTTGGCGGTCGGGGATACCGCTTCGCCGGTACCGATGGTGATCTTTTTGGATACCGCAGGCCAGACGGCCTTATAGCGCATCGGCGTTGTCGGCCAGCCGATATCGCCCTGCCCCCTGCTGTACCAGACCACCACAATCGGCTTTACGTCGCCGGGCAGACTCTCATTAACCGGAATAATGGCGCCGCTCCTGGTGGTGCGGTCATAGGCCTTGTCGGCCCCGGCTCCGTCGTATACGCCCCCCTCGTAAAACAGGTACCCGGTTTTATTCTTGGAAGGCACAATTTCGTTTTCCGGGTCCCTGTGGCTGACATCGGTGATCTTGGCGCCGATCTCCCAGGGCGTCTCCACCAGTTGCGTCAGGTTGAGCGTTTCGCTTTCAACCACGATGAAGGCGTTACCCGGTTTCAGGTCGGGCAGTATCGGTGGGGTGGTGAAGCGGAGAATGCTCGTCCCTGCCGTTTTGGCAGTAAAAACCGCCATGCTGGCCTCGGCGGCATTGGTGGTGTAGCTGATGGAATTGAACGTGTTCACCACGCCGGATGGCTGAAGATTGGCGGGAGCCTCAGCAATATGTTTCTGTTTCTGGGGCCAGATGGTTCTGCCGGTTTCATTATAAGGTGTTGTCGAGCCGATAATCGGCCAGTGAATCGTGAAAGAGTCGACCGGATGGATGGGGAAGTATTTCATTTTCTGGTGCGCCGGATCGGAATTGTCCCAGGCCCAGACAAAGGCATTTTCAGGCGTGTCACCCGCCAGCGTCGAAGCGGGCGCAAGAATCGTTATCTCCGGTTTTTTGCTGAAATCAATATTCTGTCCATCCGGAGTTTCGATCGGCATGCCCACCGGAAACGCCTTGGTCTGGTCATAGCGCCATTCTACCGACATGGGCGAGCTCAGATTGAAGGACGTAAGCGCCCTTCTTCCTGAAAGAATCTGCTGCGTGTTGCCAATCCCACCACCGGAAACCAGAACCTGGGTGAGCGTCCTGGTGGTGGAGGTGGTGGTATCAATAAATGTCTGTTTTGCAGTCAGGGTTATATCGGATGCGGTAGTCTGGGTATAGGCATCGTAAAAATTGACGCCCGACTTTGTGGCAGCGGTATTTTGGGCGCAGGTGGCGGCATCGATGGATGGGCATTCCCGTGGATCGGCGGAGGCGTCTGCCGGGATGCCCGAAAAACTCAGGCGCTGGCCAGCGTTCCCTGTGTATGTTTGGGTCGCGGCAGTACTGAGGGTAACCGTGTTGTTAGCCAGGTTGACGGACGAAACGGTTGTTCCGTCCTCAATACCGTATCCTTTGACCGACATGCCTGTAGACAGACCTGCTGTGGCAATATGGGTGACCGTTACGGAACCGGAACCGGTATCTCCCTGCAGATCGAACACAGTGAGTGGCGTATCCTCGCCGGTGGTGGTAACCTTGACCCGGACCTGTTTTTTATAATTCCATGTAATGGTTGAATTGTTGGTGACTGTAGGGGTGGCGGTGGTCGTCATACCGGGCGCCGGGTTGCCGCTCGGGATACTTTCCGTTCCGGTCCACCCGGTCAGGATGTATCTGACCGAATTGTCTCTGGCGTAGACGATATTGGGGGCGCTCAGCGCTGGAGTTTCGTTGAGACGGTAGGTAACGCTGGTCAAGGAGGGAACTGGAGAAATTCCCGGCAGGGTCGAGAACAGGGACTTGTCAACGGCGTCAACACCATTCAGCCCTACGGTGACGTTCAGCCGTTTGGTATAGACGAAATTGTAGGTCCAGGGTAGAAATTGGCGGTTCTGCACGAGCCGGTACTGGTCGTTGACGCTATCGTAGGTCAGGGTGGCCCAGGCGGGAAGGGACGGGATTTCCAGCACCCAGTTTTCCACGACGTTGTTATAGGTTCTGGTAATGGTCTTCGGAACGACGATCGTGCTGGCGGTGGCGGCGGTCAGGTAGACGGTATTGGTAACCCTTGACGGATTTGTCACCGTGGTTGCGGTCTTGATGGAGCTACCGCCCATGCCGAGAATGTCATACTGATCCTCAAACTGCTCCTTAATCACCGTCGGCATGTCGGCGTTGTCGGCCACCACTCTGGTGGTGAAATGTTTCTCAAACGTCCATTTGATCGTACTGGTCGCATTCGTGCCAAGGTTGACGAAGTTTGAACTTCCGGTCGCCGCCACCCGTCCGCTTCCACCGGTCCATCCCAGGGGAATCCACTGCGCCGTCTCCTTCAGTGCGGTTATACTGTTCACCTGTAATGCTGTCTGCGATGCCGGAATATACTGTGATCCAAAAAATATTGAGGTACGCGGAGCCGGGTAACTGCTCGAATAGGTTGGGACAAGTTGCGCATTATACTGGGTTGTCTTGTTTTTAAATACATTTCCGACTTCGAACAGTTCGATGCTGTCCAGCAGCGCCCCACCGTTACTTCCGCCTGCCACCAGAACCTTTCCATCCGGCAGTGTTATTGCGGAAGCGAGTCTCCGAGCCGTGTTCATTGGGTCCTGACCGTCTGTGTGCCATTGGGCGCCATTGTAGCGCTCGGTGGAAGCTAAACCTTCCCCTCCAATCATCCATACAATACCGTCATTGGTTTGTGCGATGGCGGGTGCGTTACGAGCTATGGACATATCCGCCGTGGCTGTCCAGATATTCGTATCCGGATCATACAGCAGGGCACTCTTGAGATCACTGCTTCCGTCGGATCCGCCTGCCACCAACACTTTACCATTTTGGAGCAGTATCGCGGCAGCACCATAACGAATGCCGGGCATATCCTCCGCGGTGCTCCAGCTATTCGTGGCGGGATCATACAATTCAGCACTTTGTTGTCCTCCACCATTTTGGTTGCTGTAACCACCCGCAACCAGCACCTTGCCATTCGGCAGCAGCGTGGCTGTGTGCATGTGACGGGGAACTGACATTGAAGCAAGATCACTCCAGGCATTGGCAATGGGGTCGTATACCCTGGCAGCATTGAGCGATGTCGAGGTATCTTTAAGCCCTCCGGTCACCAGTACGTTTCCGTTTGGCAGGAGAGTGGCGGCATGATGAATGATATCAGCCGGTTTGGAGACGTCCGACCAGACATCGGCAGACAGGTCCAGAACAGCATTATTGACGGAGCCCCCCCCCAGAACAAGCACCTTGCCGTTCGGCAGCAGGGTCATGGAATGTCCATGGCGGGCCGAGGGGAGCGCCAGCGGTGCGGGAAGATTGGAGCTTACGGTGAATTTGGCGCCTGTAGTGTAATGATAATCAAGAATGTCATCCGAGGTTGGAGATGTGGTTGTGGGATTCAGTTCTTCCCGCACATTCCCGTACGGTCCTCCGTTGGAAATGATCTGAGCATAACTTTGGCTCCAACTATTGCTGTAATCATGGTGCGATGCATTGAAAACGAACTGATAACTGCTGTCCCGATTCGGCGGGACATAATATTTCAGGCTACCAACTGGATACCATGTCGTTGAAGTCAGACCCGACTGCAAGGCGCCATCAACATAGATATTCTGCTGCACGCGGGCGTTTCTTTGATAAAGTCCGTACACATCAGATTCCCCCCCCTGAATTGGCACTCCGGGAGCACAGGCGCGGGAATAACCGATTAAATACGGGTTACCTACCGAAGAACTGTTCGGGACAAAGGTCTTTGCCATGAAGTTAGTATACTGAGCGTTGAACATCCAAGTTCCACTCGTTATTCTGTCGAATGTATATCTCCCGTTACAGGCCGAGGATCGGACATTCAGACACCCAGCCACCCCTTCCTGCGGCCAGATGGGAACACTCCCCCAGTACTGGAACTGCGGATAGGTGTTGACGCCGGGAACCTCCCACACGAAATCCACGGCACAGCTATTACCGCCGTACTGGGCTTTGGCATAACTATCCCAACCCGAAAGCTGGTTGCCGCTCTGATCATAATTCGTGACGTAAAATTGTGCTCCTGCCGGACCGGACCAGCAGACGACCATAATCACTATGAACAGCAGATTCTTTATATTGTTCATAATCAGCATCTCCTTTTGTGAGTCATTCATCCCCATCACTGGTTCAAAATCTGCACGTCGGCCGCCAGCTTGAGGGTAAAGTTCCCCTCAACCTTGATCGGTCCCTTGGCGAGCCCGCGGATATATTCGGTATAGGTCCCCCCGAGAACGCTTACACCCCATCCGGGAGGTGAGTTGCTTGGATTGGTTTTAGGAGTGCTATCGAATACAAGTGTCACGTCACGCACGATCCGGTTGACTTCCTGTTTGAATGTCGTGTAATCGCTCGCCAGGTTGTCGTGGTCGGGGTGGTATCTGTGCAGAAAGGGGTTGGTGGGGTGGGTGCTGGAAGCCGAGGATTCCAGTATCAGCCGGCAGGTTACCGTACTGGAAATGCTTCCGCTGCATTTGAGAGCGGTATTGTCAAAATCGGTGCCGAAGGATGCGTCCGTGCTCGGTGAGTAGTCGAAACCGATCGCGCTCAGGCGCCGGCCGACCGCAGTTCCGTCCTTCTGGGCTACTCCTTTGTAGTTTGGAATCAGCTTGTCATCGGTAAGCGCCACATATTTGCCATTTGACGCTGGGGTTCCGTCAAGATTGCGTCTACCATCCCGGTACATAACGATCACCTGTTTCAACAACCGGACCTGACCGTTTGTATCCTGATGCAGAATCAGATTGAGGTTAAGTTCGGCCGGAGTCGTTGTTGCTTCGCCGCTGACAAAGTCAGGCGCTGTCCCGGTCAAATCGGAAAGCTGGCTGACCTTGTTGAGTACCGTGACGCCCGACCAGAGCCCCGGATAGCTGTTGATCGGGTTCGATATTGCCGTGACCGGTACACGCACCCTGTTCCCCTGAACATCCGTGAACTCCAAAACCGTAGCAGCTGAACCGGTAAAACTGCCTCTCATGGCCTCCAGGGATATGACCGTCGAGCCTCCCGCCTTAACCGTGAGTGGCGGCATACCTGACAATGAACTCGTCAGGATTTTTCCGCTGGTCGCATCGTATGTCCGGAAAGCCAGGGAAACGGGGCTGGCAGCATTCAATTGGGTAACCGTGACTGCCCGGTCGAGAGTGGATGAATTGTTGACGGTGAGGGAGAGAATGGTAATCCCAGCTCCAAAATCGAGACCATCGGCATTGTCGGCCTCAACAGTCAATGGCCCCTGGTAATCGGATCCACTCTGGCAATAGATCCAGAATGCTTCGCCGGAGCGCATGGCTGTCGTCGCCGGGTTGCTGACCATCTCCCAAGCGCCTGTCACAGTGTTCAACCGGTAAATCGCCTGATTTTTATGGGAATTGGATGAAGCAAAGAAGGTTGCAAAGGTTGGTGGCGTTGATGAAAATCCGAAACCGGTCAGGTTGAAGGAGTCGGGTACCCACCCTTTGTGACGGATGGTCGGACGCCCGTCAATATTCATGGTCAGAGGCGAGCTGCCAGCCACATGGATAAGATAGGCACTGTTAGCGGTTATGGCGTAAAGATTGTTCAGACCGGATTCGGCGGCGGAGGCAAAAATTGCCAGCCACTTGGGAGTGATCACCGGGGCTTCACTGGGATCCTGGACAAACTGCACCGAGTCGTTCTTTCCGGTCCAGGCCCAGACACTTGAACCGCTTGGCAGGTCCTTGAATACGACAGCCGGGGAGTTCGACATTGGCTGAACCTCAAGGTAGACGGCATTCCAACCCGGATTCAGGCTGATTGATTGTGTCACCATAGGCACGACGGCACCCCATGCGGATACCTGAAAAAAGAGAAGCAATGCTGAGAAGAGGGCGAAAGCAAACAGTTTTCTTGTATTCATGGTTATCTCCATGGTTGAACAGAAAATGTAATCAGGGGCGTCACAGGCTATTCATTTGGTCAATCCAATTGCCTTTTTTGTTGTCAACGCGCAGGCAACGCCGGAGGTCCCGCCTGTTTTCCCTGTACGGGCAAATCTATCGTCTCCAGTAGCCCTCTGTTGACGTTTACCGAAATCCTGCTCTTCAGTTGTTCAATGAACTCATGCTCGATTTTCTGCTTTTTATCCTGAACTACCTGATAGCGGACTCCATCCTTAACCATTGCAAATGGCTTGACCGTTGCGCCTTTTGTCTCCGTCAGCTTGGCGATGTAAAAACCGTCCGCGGTGGTGATTACTGGTGTGATCTGGCCGGGTGTTTTGAGGGCGGTAATTGCATCCGCCACCGCCCTATCCCACCGGCCGTCAACGGTACCGACCTGCAGCCAGCCGATATCGCCGCCACGATAGCGACTGCTCTGGTCTTCGGAATATTTGATTGCTACACTGCCGAACGCCGGCACCCCCGGTTCAAGCGCCAGTGCCTCCGCCCTTGCTTCCTCCGCCCGCTTGAGCAGTTCGGCCTTCTTCTCAGCGGTTGACTTGGGAGAAACGGCGATCTTGATGATGGCGGCGTGAATCATGGCATGCGTGGTGAATTCGGCACGATTTGTCTGGTAGTACGCCTCTGCCTCCTGATCCGTGGCCTTCAGCTGGCCCAGCTTCGGATCCAGATTGTCGCGCAGATACTTACCGACCATGGCCTGTTTGACCGTCTCAATAACCTCGGGGTCGTTTTCATATCCCGCCGTTCTTGCAGCAGCAAAGAGCAGTTCACTGCGCACGATGCTGTTAAGAAGTTCTTCTTTTTTTTCCTGGTTGAACTCCATTCGCCTGCGAGCCATTTCGGCCCTGAAAATGTCCGGGGTGATCGTCTTCCCGTCGATAACGGCCAAGTATCCGGAATCAATGACAGCCGGTTCAGACAACTTTTTTGCCTTTGTCTCACCCCAGCCGTTTTCGCAGAAGATCAGGGTGACTGTGAGAGCAACCATTGTTGTCATTTTATAGATTCGCATCTTGCTTCGTTCTCCTTTTGCGCCCACCCCTCTTTCCGGGGAGGCGGCTCAACAGTGCGGCCAGTTCGTCCAGATTGGTGAACGGCGCGCGAACATCGCTGCCGTCCATGGCCTCCACCAGACCGGTGAGCTTGTGCGGATCTTCCGGGTCAACCCGGTATACCCGGACTATGAAGCTGTTTGCTGTGGTCAGTTCGGTCATCATGATCGACCTTGACAGAATGTCACCCACAGATTACCCACAGATTCGAAAAAAATTATTGATTGAAAAAAAGGGGGATATTTTTATGCAGCGTGATGGAGAAACAGCAAATAATGGGGATTACGACTGGGCAACGATGGTGGTATATACTGAGGTTGTCTCCGGTGAGGGCTCGATGCCCAGTTCGGATCGGAGCAGGTCATGGCAGCGTTGGTAGGTTTTAACAGCGTCGCTGTGGTTGCCGAGATTGCGCTGGCAGATCATCAGGCGACGATGGAATTCCTCGGCCAGGGGATCGGTCTCAATCCCCCGCGAATAATGATCTGCTGCCTGTTCCCACTCACCGGCCTGCTCGTGATGGCGGCCGGATAAGAGAATGATGCGTAGAAGCCGGTTACTAAACTTCTCCCTGCAAGCGGCTGTCCAGACCAATCCCGAGTCCATGGGCAGAAACGGTCCCCTGAACAGGTCGAGAGCTTTTTTGCACAGCAGCGTGGTCTGATCGGATGTGGATTCCTGTATGGTGTCGAACAGCTGCTCCAACGCATGGCAATCCACCCACAGTTGCTGCCGGTTGATAGTAAGGCATCGGGAGCGGAAGAGAATGGCATCGTCCCGTCCGAGTAGCTTGCGCAGACGCCCCAAGGTAGTTTCAAAAGATTTGTACGCCAAGTCACCATCGGCCTCGGGCCACAGCGCATCGGTCATCCGCTCGATCGGCACCTCCCGGCCACCGCGGGCAATCAGCGCCTTGATCAACTCCAGCGGTTTTTTCTGTTCCTTACCGGTAAAGTGCAGTGGTTCGCCATCAGTGACGATCTCGAAACGGCCGAGGGTGTAGATCTTGACCGGAAAGGGCCACTCTTCCAGTCGCCAGTCCGCCAACGTTCGTCCTTCATGTGTAACGGGCGGGTCCAAGTCCAGTTTTTTTATCAGCCCCTTTACATATTCCGGCTCGATATTCTCCTCCAGCGCTTTTAAAACAAGGTATCGCATGACATCGGGCTGGTAGAATTCCAGATGGACAAATCCGTGCCGCCTTCCCAGTGACAGCGCACGATGTAGTGAAAGCAGCCCCTCCGTTTCCTTCCCCTCCTGCAAGAGAAAACGAGCGTCGATCAAAAGTGTGTACCACTCCAGAACCTGGCTCTTCATTGCCAAACTGATGCGGTGGGCAGCAAGTATAAGGCTTTTCGCTTCATCTGCAAAACCTCGCACATGGGAAATCAGTGCCATACCGATAAGCCATAGTGCCCGGTAGTAGGGAGTGCCCAGTTGCTCAGTCGTTGCTGAGATAGTCTCCATATGTTCCGCAGCATGGGAAGCTTTTCCCGCAAGGAGCGCGTGCCAGGCCGAGTTGATATGATAGAAATAGAGGTTGAGCGCATTCTCCATTCCGATCAGGGACTTCAATTGTTTTTCCAGCGATGTGGCTGCCTGTTGGTGATTGCCAGGCGCCATTTCCGCCGCTGCCTTGAAACTCCACAACAGGGAATCATAGATATGGACACCGCTTTTCGCTGATATTTCCAGCCCCTCGTTGAGGGTCTGCAATGCGTCTTGATATTCGGCGGTGACCCAGTAATGAATTCCCTTCATCAACTTGATGCGAATAAGCGCAAAAGGGGAAGGCTGACGATGGCGAATTTCGATCGCGGCGCGTTCGAGCAACACTGCATTCCGTTCATATTCCCCTTTCCAGAGGTAATAAACACTCATGCAGAAAATCGTATCCATCTGTATATCAAATGATGGTTGCAGCCTCAGCAGGCTGGTCACACGTGTCAGCCACTGTTCAACCCGCTGCGATTGATCCGGTTTCCTGAGGGTCAGTGACAAAAGCATCCTGGAAGAAACCATAAGCTCGATCTCAGCTGACGGATAGGTAGGATAGTCCCTGAGCAGTACATAAAAATCACTGATGCAGTCATCCAACCCCCGCCAATTATCACCATAGGCGTAGGTATCCACGATACCTGCCCATGCGAGATATATTCCCAGGCTATCCCCGGTCAACTTGAAAGTCGACAAGGCATTTTCGAGGTATCTCCGGGTGCGTGACAGATCTACCGGAAACGAGCACATCCCGTCCCAGTACAATATCCAGGCGTTATCCACGATCGTCTGGCTGGGCAGACAGGCAATCCATCCGGCCAGAACTTTGCTCCTTCCCTGTGTAAGCAGCTCGCGCCCATACTGAATTACAACCCTGGACAGTTCATCGTGGCAACCCGATTCACCATACAAATTTGCCGCATCTTCCCAGAACCCGGACTGTTCCAGAAGTTTAGCAGTTTCACATTGCAATACTGACAGTTCTTCGGACGAAAGTGCGTTGTTCAGTTGATTGATTAAAAATTTCCTGAACAGAGGGTGATACTGGAAATTTAGGCCACTACCGGAAAGCCTTTCTGTGAAAATATGATACCGGCTGAGAGTACCAAGGGTCTTTCCGGCATCCTTAATTCCGGTTAGCGCTTCAGTCAGCGAAACATTGAGTGTGGGAAGCAGGGAGGTTTTCAGCAGAAATTCCTGAAAATCCGTGCTGAGACGGGCAAAAATTTCTGCAGCAAAATAATCAAATATACCTATGTAGTCAAATTCCGCTGAAGGAATTGCCTCACTCCCACAAAGTACCAGCCTCTCCAGCATCAGTATGATGCCGGCAGCCCAGCCCCGGGTTACATCATGCATCTGTTCAATGCGTTTCCGTTCCAGAGACGGCATGCGATTAAAAATAAGTTTACGGGACTCATCAAGAGTGAAACGGATGTCACCATAATAAAGCATGGCAATACTATCATTTGCCTGAAATCGGACAAGGGGGGACGGTGGTGCTCCGCGGCTTATCACGACAAAGCGAACAGCATCGGGAATACAGGACAAACCGATGGCAATCATGTCGTGAAAGGAGGTATTGAGAGGCACGTCCTGGTAGTTGTCGAGTACGATGACAAACTGGCGCTGCGCCAAGCGTGAATCAGCGTAGGGCAGGAGTCGACTGTAGAGTGATTCAAAGTACCGTCTGGTAAAGGTGGGTATACCTGCGAAATATTCAGGAGTCAGCAGTGGTAGTGGCTTCTTGAAGCGCGGTGCACGCTTCTTTACGGCAAGTCCCATGTGATAGAAAAACGTGGCGAGGTCCGCGTCGCCTTCATCACATTGGTACCAGAGACAGGGTAGTTGTCTGCAATCAAGATAGCTGGCAACCAAAGTTGTCTTACCGGAACCACCTGGAGACGATATCCAGGTAATCGGTTTGCCCCCACCCGCGTCGAGCAGAGCAAAAAGTCTCTCCCGCTGAACCGGCGTTGACAGATGCGGACGCACAATTTTTGCCGATACCGTATGTTTGACCGTCATATCAAGCCGTGCCACAAAATATTAAAGATTATTTGACGCGCGGCACATTGTATAGAAACGATTCAATATCGCAACAAATATAATAGAACTGGACTTTAGACTTTCGCGTTCTTTGAAAAAAAACAGCATTCTCATGAAATAAATATTGACATGTGGTCAAGGACGTGTGTCGCGCCCTACTCACGTAATTGATGTTAGGAGTGAGTAGGGCG
>JACAAY010000028.1 GCA_013377095.1 Desulfuromonadales bacterium | reverse complement strand
CGGTGGCCCGCGCCGCCCGCACCGGCAGAAACCCCCAGACCGGCAAAGCCATCAAAATTGCCGCCAAGACCAACGGTAAATTCACACCGGGCAAGGCCCTCAAGGATTTGCATCCCAAACCGGTCAAGGCAGCGGCAAAAACTCCGGCCAAAAAGAAGTAGGCACACCGACGGGGAACTCACCCGCAGTTCCCCGTTACCCATGATAGCTGTTGAAGCATTCGTGGTACCTCGGTTTTTACCCGTCTTCCCATGCTCATCATTGTTGAATCGCCCACCAAGGCGAAAAAAATACAGTCAATCCTCAAAGTCAAAGCCATCTCCACCGTCGGGCACTTCAAAGACCTGCCCGAGGACCGGATGGGTGTTGATCTCACCACCTACGAACCCACCTTCGTCTACCATGGGAACAAGACACACCTGCCCAACGAGCTTCGTGCGGCGGCGCGTGGTGAAACCGTCATGCTGGCCGGTGACCCGGACCGGGAAGGCTATGCCATCAGCTGTCATATCCACGACGAGGTGAAATCCGTTGCCAAGGAATGCCTGCGCATGGAGATCTATGAGGTCACCGAAAAGGGGCTGAAGGAATCACTGGCCAAGGCTGTGCCGTTCGAAAAGACAAACAACGGTCTCTACAACGCCTTCCTGGCACGCAGGATCGGTGACAGACTGGTTGGTTATATCCTCTCCCCCATCGCCAACAAGAGTCTGCGCGGCAGCTACAGCGTTGGAAGGGTCCAGTCCCCGGCGGTTCGCCTGGTGGTTGACCGTGAGCGGGAGATCCGCAGCTTCGTCTCCTCACCGTACTGGGTGCTGGATATCCAGTTGGATAAGGATGGTACGATTTTTCTTGCCCGTCACGTCAAGGGCAAGTTCCCACAAAAGTCGGATGCCCAGCAGATCATCGACGCCATCAAGGCCCAATCCCATGCCCTGGCTGAAAAGGTCGAACGGAAAGAGGTCAAACAGTCCCCCAAACCACCCTTCTCTACGGTCGACCTGCAGGCAGCCGCGGCAGCCCGGTTGAAGTTCACCCCGGAACAGACCATGAAGCTGGCCCAGGCGCTGTTCGACCATGGCAGTATCACCTATCACCGCACCGATTCCGTGCGCATGGATGAGGCCTTTGTCGCCGAGATCCGGGAGTTCCTGGGAAAGAGCCTTGGAACACACTATCTGCCGCCACAACCGTACCGGCATGCCTCAAAAAACTCCCAGGCCGAGGCCCACGAAGGCATCCGTCCCACCCACATGCACTCACTGGTGGATATTCCAGCCATCATCAAAAAAGAAGGCCTTACCGCAGACCATGCCAGGCTCTATGAGCTGATCTTCAAACGTGCCATAGCAAGCCAGATGGCACCGGCGCGCTACGTCTCCACCGTCATGATCTTTGATGTGGCTGGTGAACGGTTCAGGGCAGCCGGTCGGGTACTGCTCTTCGACGGCTTTCTCAAGGTGTACGCCGAGGTTGACGAGGAAAAGGAGAAGAAAGGGGAGGAGGACCGGCTGCAGCTGCTCCCCCTGGTGGAGGTTGGCGAGCTGGTGCCGAAGACAGGTGAGACTCTGGAAGAGAAGAAGACCAAGCCGCCGGGCAGGTTTACGCTGGGTTCCCTGGTCAAGGAGCTGGAGCGGTTCGGCATAGGCCGCCCATCCACCTATGCCGCAATCACCAAGAACATCGTTGATCGTGGCTATATCAAGGAAGAAAAGGGGAGGGTGATTCCCCTGCTGCCCGGAGAGCGGCTGATCGACTTTCTCAGGGACAAGCATGGCTGGGTGATCGACTATGATCTGACCAGCAAGATGGAAGGTTTTCTGGATCTGGTGGTGGAGAACAGGGAAACCTGGCAGCGCTTCTGTAAGGGTGTTCACAGCAAGATGGGGTTCTCCATTCCACCGGCACGGACTGTGGGCGGTGCCCCAGCGAGGCGCAACTCAAATACCCCAATGACCTTGCCCAAAAGAATGGTCTCATCATTCCCGAGGAAACTTTAAAGAGCGGCAAGTCGCTTTCCCTCTGGATTCAGGGTATCGTTGGAGCGAAGGACAGGGTGGTACATTCATCCAAAGTTGATCCGAAGGGCAGGAAGTCAGCACAAAACGCATAACTTTTTTTGGATATAAACCACATGCCATGGAGTGAGCTATGTCATCTGTCGTAAATCATCTGAAAGGGAAAATTCTGGCAGGGATAATCGTCGTGATTCCGGTCGGCATTACCATCTTTATCCTCAAATTCCTCTTCAATTTTGCCGATGGCATCCTCGGCAGTTACCTGGATTATCTTCTCGGCCTCATCTTCCACCATGAACTGCATATTCCCGGTTTAGGAATGATAACCGGCGCTGTTGTTGTGTATCTGGCCGGACTCCTGGCAACCAACGTACTTGGAGAGCAGTTTCTTCGAATTGGTGACGAAATGATGTTGCGAATTCCGCTTGTCAACTCGATCTACTCTTCCAGTAAACAGGTGATGAAGGTGTTTCGAGAGGGAAAAACCTCGTACCGAAGAGCCGTGTTTGTTGAATGGCCTCGCCCCGGGATCAGAGCAATCGGCTTCGTGACCGCCGAAGTGGAACGAAACGGTGCGCACATGGTAGTAGTGTATGTGCCGACCATGCCCAATCCTACCTCGGGATTTGCCCTGTTTTTTCATGAAGAGGATGTGTACGAAAGCGGCATGAGTGTCGAGGATGCACTGAAATTTGTGGTTTCAGGCGGGGTGGTTGTAACCTTGTAATGTTGAAAAGCATGGACAGATCAGGCAGCCTGACAGTATTCTGCCAGGCATGAATTCACTTCCCATCGATAGCATACTCCCCCAACTCCTGGAAAGCATCAGCAACAACCCCAACATCCTGCTGCACGCGCCGCCAGGGGCCGGCAAAACCACCCGTGTTCCCCTGGAGCTGCTGAACATCATTCCTCCCCTGGCGGGACGAATCCTGATGCTGGAACCGCGCCGTCTGGCAGCTGTCTCCGCCGCTCGCTGGATGGCGCGTGTCCTGGGTGAAGATGTGGGACGGACAGTCGGTTACTCGATCCGCTTTGAGCGTTGCGTCTCCGCCGCAACCCGTATCGAGGTGGTAACGGAGGGGATCCTGACCCGACGTGTCCAGAGCGACCCGCTACTGGAAGGGGTGGCCATGGTCATCTTTGACGAGTTTCACGAACGGAGCATCCATGCCGATCTGGGGCTGGCGCTCTGTCTGGATGTGCAGCGCCAGGTGCGGGATGACCTGAAAATCCTGGTCATGTCGGCCACCCTGGATTGTGAGCCACTGGCGCGTCTGATGGATGATGCCCCGGTGATCAGTTCCGCCGGTCGTTCGTTTCCGGTACGGGAAATCTTTCTGGATGATCACAGCCATGGGCAGCTGGCGCCACGCATGGTGGCGGCCATTCAGCGCGCTCTGGCTGAGTCACCTGGCGATATTCTGGCCTTTCTGCCTGGCGCCGGTGAAATTCGCTCCTGTGCATCCCTGCTGAGCGCAGCTGGTCTTGAGGGGCAGGGTGTTGTCGTCCATCCCCTGTACGGAGACCTTCCCTTTACGGAGCAGCAGGCAGCCATTCAGCCGGGAAAGCGACGCAAGGTAGTGCTGGCCACCAGCATTGCCGAGACCAGCCTGACCATTGAAGGGGTGCGGGTGGTGATTGACTGCGGTCTGTCGCGCCGTTTGCGACATGATCCGGCCAACGGCATGAACCGCCTGGTAACGGTGCGTGAATCACGTTCATCCGCCCTGCAACGAACGGGCAGGGCCGGTCGGGTTGCGGATGGGGTCTGCTATCGCATGTACAGCCGCCACACCTTCAACGCCATGATCCCCCAGACTCCGCCGGAGATTCTTGACACCGATCTGTCACCGCTGCTGCTGGAACTGTCTGCCTGGGGCGTGAGCGATCCCGGAGGGCTGGCCTGGCTCGATCCGCCGCCAGCTGCGGCCCTGGCGGTTGCCTTGCACCTGCTGATCGATCTGGGGGCGCTTGACCAGACCGGTCGGATTTCTCCGCTGGGAAGGTCCATGGCCCGTTTGCCGGTGCACCCCCGTCTGGGACGTCTGCTGGAGCGCTCCCGTGAACTGGGCTGCACAGAGCTGGGGTGTCTTCTGGCTGCGCTGCTCTCCGAACGGGATCCGGTTCGGCGTGGTCCGGCAAATGGCCATGGCAGTGGATTGATCCTGGATGTTCACGACAGGGTTGCTCTGCTGCGGCAGTGGTCAGCAACCGGCCGGGCGGACCCTGGTGTGGATGTTGCTTCTCTCAGGGCAGTGGAACGAGTGTCTCGACAGTTGAAACGGCTGATGGGGGTTCCCGCTGATATTTCATCGAATGCAGCTGATCCGGAAACGGTCTGCCGACTCTTGATTTCCGCCTATCCCGACCGGGTTGCGCTCCGACGCGAGGGGGAATCCCAGCGCTACCTGCTTGCCAATGGCCGGGGTGCGCGCCGTGCCGTAGCCGGTCCGGTTTGTGTCGGTTCGCTGCTGATCGCCGTGTCCGTAGATGGAGGTGATCAGGCCGAGGGGCTGATCCATCTGTCGCAGGAGGTAACGGAAGAGCTGGTGCGGGAGGAATTGGGCGGGCGGATCGAGCGGCGTGACAGTATTACCTGGGATAGCCGCGAAGGGCGGGTGGTGGCGGCCAGGGAGGAGTATCTCGGAGCTTTGCGGCTCTCCTCATCGGTGTTTGTTCCGGCTCAGGAGCAGTTGCTGCCGGTGGTTCTGGAGGCGGTTCGCTGCTCGGGGCTGGACCTGTTATCACGTGGGGAGTCGTTTCTGCAACTCCGGGCGCGGATTGAGATGCTGCGAACCTGTTTTCCCGATCAAGGCTGGCCCGATTATTCCGATGGCGCTCTGCTGGAGAACCTGGAAAGCTGGCTGGCATCTTCGCTGATTGGGGTGCGAAATGCCCGCCAGTTGGGGGAGCTGAATCTGGCGGAAATTCTGCTCAGCCGACTGGACTATCGTCAGCGCAGCGCCCTGGATGGGCTGGCGCCCACCCATCTGGTTGTGCCCAGCGGTTCCCGCATCAGGCTGGACTACTGCCAGGGTGAGCAGCCGGTTCTGGCGGTGAAGCTACAGGAGCTGTTCGGACTGGCGCAGACACCGACGGTTGCGGGGGGGAGGGCGCCGCTGTTGCTGCACCTGCTGTCTCCTGCCGGAAGGCCACTGCAGGTAACTGCTGATCTGAAGGGGTTTTGGGACGGTTCCTACCACCAGGTGAAAAAGGAGATGAAGGGACGCTATCCCAAACACCCCTGGCCGGATGACCCCTGGAGCGCGCTGCCCACCCGCAGGACCAAGGTTAAAGGCTAACCTTGTCAGGATGCTTATCCGAGATAACCTGTTTTTGGCCTCACGATTTCTTCACGATTACTTAAGGTTTTATGTTCTTAATTCACGTAATCGTGAGGAAATCATGATGTACTATTTTGGTATTTGTCTGGTTACGGTTGAATCGAAAACATCCACTCGGCAACACTTCCCTCGCTGACGACTGTAACGCCCCGATCGGGATTGGCTGCCAGATGACGCAGGATGGAAAAGATAGCTTCGGTCTCATCAACCCTGCCTAAACCAGCGGCAATTTCTCCGGCTGTCATTGCCTTGCGCTGTCCGGCCACGTACTCAACCACTTTCTTCTGCAGCGAAATAATTGCTCCCGCCGCCTTCTTGCCCGCTTCAACACCAGGCTGATGGTAGGCGTTGATATTGATCAGACTGGCGTACAGTCCCACACTCCGTTCGAACAGGGCAATCAGTGCGCCGATGGTCGCGGCATCCACCTTTTCGACGGTGATGGTCAGGGACTGGCGTCCCTTTTCATGCAGAGCCGCACGGGTTCCCTGCAGAAAGCCGAACAGGAAGTCGCCGCTGGTGATACCCTCTTCCATGGCCGGGGACGCGCTGCATCGGTCGCTCAGAACTTCGATGAACGTGACAAAGAAATTTGCCACTCCATCGCGCAGCTGCTGCACATAGGCGTGCTGGTCGGTGGAGCCCTTGTTGCCGTAAACGGCCAGCCCCTGATGTACAATCCTGCCGTCCCGGTCAAACTCCTTGCCCAGGGACTCCATCAGCAACTGCTGCAGATAGCGTGAAAAGAGCAGCAGCCGGTCCTTGTAGGGGAGCATGACCATGTCCTTCTCACCCCGACCATTGCCGGCGTAATGCCACATCAACGCCATAAGGGCTGCCGGGTTGTTGCTGGTCTCGGTTTGTCGGGTGATGACGTCGCAGGCGCAGGCGCCTTCCAGAAGGGAGTTGATATCGATGCCCTGCAGCGCTGCGGGCAGCAGACCCACGGCCGAGGTCACCGACGTTCGTCCGCCGACCCAGTCCCACATGGGAAAACGCTCCAGCCACTCCTCTGCCCGGGCCAGTCTGTCCAGTTCGCTGTCAACACCGGTAATGGCAACGGCATGACGACTAAAAACAAGCCCACGCTGATGATAGGCTAGCCTGGTCTCCAACATGCCGTTACGGGTCTCCTTGGTGGAGCCGCTCTTTGATATAACGATGGTCAGAGTCCTGCCAAGCTCGCTGCCCAGTTCATTCAGGACCCGGTCAATGCCGTCCGGGTCGGTGTTGTCCAGAAAGTACGGTTTCATGGAATCGTGGGAAGAGGCGAGTGCATCGGCCACGAACTGCGGTCCCAGGGCTGATCCGCCGATGCCGATGACCAACAGCTTGGTGAATCGCTCGCCGTTCGGGTTGGTTATTCCACCATCGTGAATACGGCGGCTGAATGCCAGCACCTGCTCACGGGCGTTTTCGATCTCGCTCCGAATGGATTCCTCGGGCGCCAGTGAGGGGTTGCGCAGCCAGTAATGACCGACCATGCGTCCCTCATCCGGGTTGGCAATTGAACCGGATTCCAGCGACAGCATTTCCGCATATGCCTTTTGTATGGACGGTTCCATGTTTCGCAGAAATGCGTCATCATGGTTCATCCTGCTGATATCGAGCGACAGACCGATTTCGGGACAGTGACAGAGGGAGCGGCAGTAGCGGTCCCAGAGGCTGGCATGATTCATGGTGAACTCCTTGGTGGTAACGTTGTCATGGAAATTTCAAAAAAACCCGCTCTGTCAATCTCCATGCCGGGAGAGACAGGAAACTGACATGTATCTGATTTGATTCAGAGGGTTGCCATGCTTTTCAGTGTTGTTTGTTTATGGTGCGAATGATGGCGGCGAAATCGGAATCGCCCAACCCCTCTGCCAGGGCGGACTTGAACAGTTCATTGATTGTTGCCGTGGCGAAGAGCGGCTGTCCCAACTCTTCAGCCAGCCTCAGGGCCAGCCGCAGGTCTTTCTGCATATGTTTTAGCGGGAAAGCGGCGGGAAATTCATTGTTTGCTGCGATCTGCGGGCCTTTCAATCGGAACATCGGGTTTGATACGGCGCCGGAGTCGAGAACCTCCAGGAATTGCGCGGTGTCAAGACCACTGCCTGCCGCCAGAGCCATGCCTTCGCACAGCGCCGTCAGCATGCCGCCCATGACCAGGTTGTTGGCCAGTTTCATCCGGGACGCATTACCCGTTTCGCCAAGGAAGAGAATTTTTTTGCCCATCTTTTCCAGCGCCGGCAGCGACGATTCGTACAGTTCACGGTCTCCGGCCGCCATGATGGTCAGGGTAGCGTCTTCGGCGGGTTTCCTGCTTCCCGCCACCGGAGCTTCCAGAAAAGTCGCTCCTTTTTCGTGGGCAAGAGCGGCAGACTCCTTCGAGGTTTCAGCATCCACCGTGGACATGTCCACATATCCCCTACCTGGTTTCAGGCCGGAGATAATTCCATCTGCACCATCCCGGACCGACTGGACGGCAGCACTGTTTGCCATCATGGCAATAACGATGTCAGAAAGCTCTGCCACCGCGCGGGGTGAAGCAGCCGCTTCTGCTCCTTTGGCAATCAGAGGGGCGCATTTCTCGGATGACCGATTCCAGACCGTCACTTTGAAACCTGCTTTCAGCAGGTTTTCTGCCATTGCGCTGCCCATGATTCCCAATCCAATAAAACCGATCTTCATCTGTTACCTCCAAGCGTGATTGTTCCTGCTGAAAAACGTTTCCTGTCATGATGCATTGTTCGGACGCAGTTAACCGCCCCATTGAAACACCGTGAAGAATGTACATCTGGAAGTGAGAGATGTAAATGAGTTGGTTGTCATGCATATCAATGAAGTAATAAAGGGTATTCCTATTACTCGGGTTTGTGTGATGAACGGTCATGAAAAAGGGCCGCTAAAACCGGCCCTTTAATATACAGACTTCTTGCACTGCTTCTTGATCACTTCTTGATGACGCAATCAATAATGGCGTTTATGCGGCGGTTATTCAGCCTGCCCTCATCGGTGGCGTTATCAGCGATTGGCCGGGTTTCGCCAAACCTGTGCCCTCCATGGAAGATGGTGATTGACAAACAAGCGGATTGAGATTTGACGGAATTATCAGGGCATGGCGCGTACCTGGAAGTGCCCGATTGAAAAAGTATGCCACGCATTTTTGAGGTGTCAAAAACGGTTTCATGTAAAGGGCTTGGATTTGGCAGGTGCGAGATGGGAGAGATGTGCAGTCTGGTGGGGGTGACCAATTGTTTCTTCACCATACCGCATGGGCAATCTGGTGCGGTATGGTGAACGTGATATCAGATGATCACTCGGTCGTCGCTGGTGTCGCTTGACCCTCAGCAGTCGGTTTTTTTCTGCGTCTGCGGCGTTTTTTGGCCGGTGTCGCCGCTTCATTCAGTTCAACCGGCGCTGCGGCAAGCGGTTTTGCCTGAGCTGCGCTGGTAGTTTTTTTTACCGGGCCTCGCTTCTGTGGAGTCCGGGATGTTCCGGAGCCAGGGGAGTCCTTCCGGGGGGGCTTTGAAAACTTCGGTCGGGCGACGCGGTTGTAATCGTTGACAAACAGCTCATCCTCGGCCCATGCACTGGGGATCTTGCACTTGATAAATTCCTCGATCGCTTCAAGGTAGAGGGCGCCATCCTCATCTGCCAGTGAGATGGCCTTTCCTTCGGCGCCTGCTCGGGCGGTGCGGCCGATACGGTGGACATAGTCCTCGCAGTCCTGGGGCAGATCATAATTGACAACATGGGAAACACCGTCGATGTGCAAACCGCGCGAGGCCACATCGGTAGCGATCAGGATCGGCAGTTTGCCGCTCTTGAACTCCTCCAGTATGCGCAGACGTTTCTTTTGGTCCACATCACCTGAAATCAGGCGGGCAGGGAAACCGTTGGCGTTCAGGCGGTCAAGCAGGTACTCACCTTCACGTTTGGTGTTGATGAAAATCATGGTCCGCTCCATCCCGTCCCGGCGCAGCAGACCAAGCAGAAGCGGGAATTTTTCCTTGCGCGAGGCGTGGTAGATGACCTGTTCCACATTTTCAGCCGTCATTTTCTCGGGTGTGACCGAAACTTTTTCAGGACTGTTCATGAACTCGTAGGCCAGTTCCATCACCCGCTGGTTGAGGGTTGCGGAAAACATCAGGTTCTGACGTTTGTCAAAGGGGGGCAGACGGCGCAGGATGAAACGCAGGTCAGCGATGAAGCCCATATCGAACATGCGGTCGGCCTCGTCTATTACCAGCATTTCGATCTCTTTGAGACTGTAGATCTTCTGCTTGAGATAGTCGATCAGGCGACCCGGAGTGCCGATGATCACGTCGGCGCCATCTCGCAACGCATCGCGCTGCTTCATGTAGTCCACACCGCCGTAGATGGCCTGGATGGTCAGACCGCAATGTTTGCCGAGCAGTTGAGCGTCCTGTTCGATCTGGACGACCAGTTCTCGAGTGGGGGCCAGGATCAGGGCACGCGGATTTTTCCCACTGTCCGCCTTGTTGTTCATGAGTCGAGTGAAAAGGGTGACCAGGAAAGCAGCCGTCTTGCCGGTGCCGGTCTGGGCCTGGCCGGCCACATCCTTGCCGGACAGAGAAATGGGCAGCGTGCGTTCCTGAATCGGGGTGCAGTCGTGAAAACCGGCTTCAGCAATGCCACTCTGGAGCGGTTCCGGCAGGACTAATTCGGTAAATCTCATTCATCTTCCTTGTGTGACGGTGAGTGGTGTGACAAACAACTTAATACCTTATACCCTGCGGCACGCTCTGGCAATGGAAACATTTTCGTATTGGGAGTGCAGGTAGTGGAATAAAACAGCAAAAAAAATCCCGTGGACAGGTCTCCACGGGATTTTTTGCTTTGTCATTGTACGGCAGGTAACTACTTGGCAGCTGCCTTGACCATCAGTTCGCTGACCAGTCGGGTGAAGCGAAGCGGGTCTTTGATGGGGGAGCCTTCCGTGAGCAGTGCCTGGTCATGGAGCAGATCAGCATACTCACCCAGTCGAGCATCGTCCTTGTTCTCTTTGAAAATGGCGGTCATGATTTTCATGATCGGATGATCCGGGTTGAGTTCCAGTACTCGTTTTGACTCGGGAACCGGCTGATTCATGGCCTTGAGAATGCGCTCCATATTGGCGTTGATACCGTATTCATCGGCCACCAGGCAACAGGCACTATCGGTCAGACGCTTGGAAAGACGGGCATCCTTGACCCTGTCCTCCAGGTGACTCTTGATAAAGGACAGCAGATCTCCAAACTCCTGGCGGGCCTCTTCCTGTTTGGTTTCCTTTTCCTTCTTTTCATCCTCGCTGTCCAGGTCCACGTCGCCACGGTCAACAGCCTTGAGTTTCTTCTCCTTATATTCGGTCAGAGCCTGAACCACCCACTCGTCAACCGGGTCGGTCAGGAAGAGGACCTCATACCCCTTGGCCCGGAATATCTCCAGGTGGGGTGATGTTTCCAGGTTGGCGCGGTTGTCGCCGGTGATGAAGAAGATCTCCTGCTGGGCTTCGGGCATACGCTCAACATATTCCTTGAGGGTGGTGAAGCTGCCCGCTTCGGTTTTTGTGCTTTCGAACAGGATCAGCTCCTGAAGCTTTTCCTTGTTGGCATAGTCAAAGTGCAGACCCTCCTTGATCACCGGACCGAACTCTTTCCAGAACGTAACGTATTCGTCGAAACTTTTATCCTTAACATCCGATAAAGTGGAAATTATTTTGCTCACCAGGCTCTTCTGGATACGCTTGATCTGCACATCCTCCTGCAGAACCTCGCGGGACACATTCAGCGGAAGATCGCTGGAGTCAACCACACCTTTTACAAAACGGAGGTAATCGGGAAGCAGTTCATCGCAGCGGTCGGTGATAAAAACCCGTTTGACGTACAGCTGCAAACCTTTTTTGCGGTCAGCCATGAACAGGTCGAAGGGCTTCTTGGAGGGGAGATAGAGCAACGCCTTGAATTCACTGATTCCCTCCGCAGAAAAGTGGATGGTGTTGAAGGGGTTTTCAAAGTCGTGGGAGATATGCTTGTAGAACTCCTGGTATTCCTCTTCGGTGACCTCGCTCTTGGGACGGGCCCAGATGGCTTTCATGGAGTTGAGGGTCTGTTCCTCGGTCTTCTCGATGGTGCCTGCGCCCTCGATCTCCTCACCGTTGACACCCTTGGGGGTTTCGGTGCGGGTAATATCCATTACCACCGGATACTGGATGTAATCGGAATACTTTTTCACGATGGAGCGGATTTTCCACTCCTCAAGGTACTCCTTGAGCTCATCCTTCAGGTGCAGGACAATTTCCGTCCCGCGCTGTTCGCGGCTGCACTCTTCGATGGTGTAGGTGCCATCGCCGATGGATTCCCAGCGGCATCCCTCGGCAGTATTTCCGGCCTTGCGGGTCTCAAGGGTAACTCTGTCCGCCACCATGAAGGAAGCATAGAAACCGACCCCGAACTGACCGATCAACTCGGGGTTGTTCGTATCGGCTTTATCCTTCAGTGCCTGCATGAAGGCCTTGGTTCCGGAACGGGCGATGGTGCCGATATTTTCTTCCACTTCGGCCATGCTCATGCCGATGCCGTTGTCACGGATGGTCAGGGTGCCAGCGTCCTTGTTGGGGATGATCTTGATCTTCCAGTCGCTGTTTCCCTCCAGCAGGACTTCGTTGGAGTGGGCTTCGAAACGGATCTTGTCAATGGCGTCGGAGGAGTTGGAAATCAGTTCCCGCAGAAAAATATCGCGATTCGAGTACAGCGAATGGATTACCAGGTCGAGAAGTTGCTGAACCTCGGTCTGGAATTTTTTGGTGGTTTTGGACATGTGTGTGGATTCTCCTTTTGTGCAAATGGAAATGGCATGCATAAGGATAATAAGCGTGGTGTGGATTTTCAAGGGGGATAGATGAAAATCTGTAACAAGGGAACGACGGATGAGGAACAAACAAGTCGTTTATAGCCTCACGATTACCCGGATTCAGAGCTTGAGATCTTGAAGCAATCGTGAGGCTGAATGGCTTATACCAAGAGTGTGATCATTTTTTCGAGGTTCTTTTGCCCGGCAGCGCCTTGGGGAATTCCTTGTCGTTGTGGCACTCCTTGCAGTCCGGTTTTATCGAGTAGTCTCCGCCTTTGTGGCAGTTTTCACATTCAAGGTCGATGTGATTTGCACTCAGCTCCAGGCCGGTGATTTTATGCTTGAATGTTCCTTTTTTCCATCCTTTGTGGCACGAACGGCAGTTTCTGTCCGGTTTGTTGAAACTGGTGCGGACTTCATGGCAGCGCTGGCAGGGGAGACGAGCGTGGTAGCTCTTCAGGTTCCAACCAGTGCTGATGGCATGGCTGAAACGGCTTTTCTCGCTGCTGCCGTGACAGGTTGAACAGGCATCGTTTTCATGGCAGGCAGTACAGGCCCGGTGGTGCTCCTGGAAGCTCTTGTGCACCTTGAGGTGTCGTCCGTCAACCGGCTCTTCCTGCGTCACTTTTTGAACGTCGTGGCACTTGATGCAGTTGTCGCCTTTGTGACAAATCACGCAGGTTTGCTTGAAAACGGTAACGTGTTCATCATGATAGAAGGTTACATAGCCACCCCGGTCATATCTGGTTTCATAGACGATTTTGTTCGGTTTGGGGAGTTGGGGGTGGTTTTTCCCTTTCAGACGTTGGGTTGCCTGACGCAGCTTTTTTGTCCCGTTGGTGTCTTTGGGAATGTGGCACGAATCGCAGGCGGTTGAGCGGCCCCACTGGCGGTGGCAGGGAAGGCACTGGCGGTGGTAGGCCGATGAAAGATCGGGGACGGCAATGTTTTCCCGATTTTTACTCCGCTCATGACATTTTTTGCAGTTCAGAACCGGTCCGGTTGTGTTGTAGTGATGGCAACCGTTGCAGCCGGAACCCATTTCCGACATCTGGGCATGCAGCCTGTGGGAGAAAACGACGCTTCCGTAACGGTCGGTCAGTTCGTCTAGCAGCAGCACTTCAGGGGCCTCGGACGGTGAGTGATAGATGGAACTCTCGGTTTTAGGACACTTCATCAGACAGGGTTTCTGTCGGGTGGGGTATTCGCAGTCATGACACATCTTGCAGTTGACTTTTTTCGTCGTGAACGATTGGGCATGCTCCGGCATCCGGACAGCCATTTTATCCTCCGGGGGAGGAATGATGCTATCTTGTATCTGCCCGCCATTGCGGATTTGCGCTGTCCGTAGGGAGGGTTTTTTTTCCGCGCTCTCCAAACGGTTTTTACTCCCCAAGGCCATCACGATTGCAATCATTCCCGCGGCAACCAGACATGCCATGATGAACAGCCGTTTCATTCAATACCCCCTGTTTCCCGTACGCCAGCAGCTGCATAGATTTCCTGTCGTTCCACACTGATTACGGGAAAAATCATTACGCATGCACGGTAGAGCAGTGTCAGCAGCGCGATAAAGCCGATCGTGACCGATAATTCGCCAAACGAGGGGACATAGGGCTTTGTGGCGTAGGGAGGGTGGTAGGCGATGATGAAATTATTGACTCTGTTGACCACGACACCGGCAATTACCAGGGCGGACGCCAAGAAGAGTGCGGCCGGGGAGTTGACCACCCGTTCGAACAGCAGCAGGAAAAACGGCACAATAAACAGCAGCAGTTCCAGGATGAACATGATGCTTTCGATATTAAATACCATCAAGTGGACAAATGACTGTCTGACAAACATGTCACCGATTTTGAACATGAGATATACCCCGATCAGGGGTGGGATGTAGCGCGCCAGCTTTGAGAGTACCTGCATCTCAGGCTTGATTCCAAATGAGCGTGCTGCGATCAGTGACTCGAAGATCACCATGGGGAAACCGACCGACACGGCCGAAAGGAAGAAGAGCAATGGCAGTACGGGGGTCTGCCAGAGCGGATGAATTTTCTGGCCGGCGATAATCATCAGGGTACCGAGCGACGACTGGTGCAGTGTGGAGAGCAGGGTCCCGGCGATGATAAAAATAAACATGGTCTTGCCCAGCGTTCTGTTCATAAATCGCAACAGTCCATCCACGGGCTTGTTGAGTCGTTTTAACACCCCCGGCAGATTAACCCTGCCGATGAACCGTTCAGTTATCAGTGGCAGAAATTCGATATACAGAACGTTCAGATAGATGGTTACGCAGATGCCGACTTCGAAGAGCGCCGAGTTGGGATTCCAGAAAAACAGGGGGTGCCAGATGTAATACCATCTGCCGATGTCCACACAGACCCCCAAGGCCACAAAGGTGTACCCAAGCATGGCCGTTAGCAGCGCGGGACGGGTGATGACATGAAATTCTTCCCGGTGCATGATGTGTGCAAGGGTGGCGGAGGTGAAACCGCCCGCTGCCAGCGCCACACCGGCGGCAACATCTACCCCGATCCAGAGACCCCAGGGAAACTGGTCGTTCAGGTTCGTGACAGCTCCCAGTCCGTACAGAAATCTGTTCGCCAGAAAAAACAGTCCGTTCAGGGCCAGCAGTATCAGAATCCACACCCCGGGGGTCAGAAAATTCTTCTTTTTGTGGCGCCCGGACAGTTCCAAAGGCATCAGTTTGTCATGCATGGTCGTTGCTCCCCGTTCCCGGCGTATCCGAGTTTTTTTTGGTGAGCCACATAACGGTCCCGAGCAGGGAAAAGTACATTACCGGCGGGAAAAAATAGGCAAAGATGCCATGCTGAATCGATTCGGAAACACCGGGTGCCGGTTCATAGGGCAAGTTGGGAAAACCGAGCTCGGTAAAAGCCCGGCCGGCAAGGTACACCCAGGAGGTTCCGTTTACTTCCCGCTCACCCAGGATATGGTCCACAAACCGATCCGGATCCCTTCGAATTTTTTCACGAGCAATCTTGATTACTTCGGAGAGCGGGCCATAGGTCATGGTCTCCACGGGGCAGATTTCAATGCAGGCGGGGAGTTTGCCTTCACTGGTTCGGCTGTAACAGAAGTCGCACTTCCTGATCTCCGGCTGAAGCGCCCTGTGGTATTGAAACTGGGGAATTTGAAACGGACAGGCCACCATGCAGTAACGGCAGCCGATGCACTTTCCGGAATCCCAGAGAACAGCACCGTTTTCTTGTTTTTTGAGGGCGCCCACGATACAGGCGGAAACGCAGGCCGGATGATCACAGTGCATGCATTGCACCTTGACATTGATCGGCAGGAGCTCGTTTTTCGGATTTCTGAACTCGTTCACAACCGTGAGGGCGGTGTCACTGGGACGTCGCATGCTCTTGAACACACTCCGGTCATGGTAACTCTCCACATCTCCGGTGGGGAGGTCGTGGGCAATTTTGCAGGCCAGCTCGCATTGCCTGCATCCCACGCAGACCGTGGTATCAACCAGAACCCCCTTCCTGTCCGGTGAAAGAACATTGCCATGTGTTGCTTCGGCGGAGGAGGCTGTCATTGCAACCGCTCCCGCACCCAGGGTTGCTGCGCATTTCAGAAACAGTCTCCTGTTGCATGGGATCATACCTGGCCCCCTTGGAACTGTACGTGACTGAACTATCGATGGACAATGATACCTAAATGGTCAAACGTTATCTTAATGAAGGGCGGTGGATTGTTAATGAAAATACCATTTCCTCGAACAGAGTGCCACAAGATAGTTATGCGGTCAAATCCATTCCGGTTGACGCGCACAACCGTAGACAGTATGATCCGGTCATGACCGATACGTGTAAAGATTGTGAGCAGTGGGACGCACTCTGTAAACAGTGTGGTCGCTGCTGTTTTGAAAAGCTGGAAGACAGTCGGGGCAAGATCATCTACACCCAGACTGCCTGTCGCTACCTGGATGTGATTACCCGACACTGCAAGATCTTCGATCGTCGTTTCGAGATCAATCCCCATTGCGTAAAGCTGACCGCCGAACTGGTGCCAACGTTGCATTGGCTTCCGCCTGACTGCGGCTATCGTCCGGAACCTGCCAAGTTTACCAGGAAATCAAATCGAGACAGAAAAAAAAGGGTGCGGGATCGGTAAAGCGGTGAGCTGTTATCCTTTCAGGATGTCCACATACATTTTGCATCGGAATGGATTTTTTGCCGGAGTTTTGCGACGAACCAGGGAAGAGAGTTGAGTTTTGAACGGTTGTCAGAGATACCTTTTGCCGATGCACTCTTCCCACTCTGTACGGGGGATGGAGAGAAACAGGTCGGCGATCTCGGGATCGAACTGACTGCCGCGACATCTGATAACCTCGCTGACCACGTTTTCAAATGGCAGTGCCTTGCGATAGGGACGGTCGGTGGTCATTGCATCCAGAGTGTCCACGAGAACAAAAATCCGGGCGCCGATGGGAATCCGGGCGCCTTTCAATTTTCTGGGGTAGCCGGTTCCGTCGAAACGCTCATGATGGCTGAGGATGATTTCAGCCGGTGCCTTGAGAAAGCTGATTTCCGAGAGGATGTCATAGCCCACCTGCGGATGACGGTACATCTCAACCCACTCTAAATGGTCCAGCTTGCCCGGTTTCAGGAGAATATTGTCGGTGATACCGATTTTTCCGATATCGTGCAGCAGAGCTCCCTTGGAGAGATGCTCCAGCTCCGTATCCTTGATTCCCATTTTTGTCGCCAGAAACAGTGAGTAATTCATTACTCGTTCCGAATGTGACCCGACCTCTTTCTCACGTGCATCAAGCGCCTTGACCAATGCCGTCAGGGTGTCGTTGTAGGCGTGTTGGAGCTCATTCATGGTGCGTCGGACCTGTTCGGTCTGCTCCTGAACCTTGAATTCCAGGCTCAGATGGTAGTTTTTTTTCTCAAGGGCAAGACAGCGACGTTCGATCAGATTTTTGACCGTCAGGACCACCCTGTTCATACTGAATGGTTTGGCAATATAGTCGTCAGCCCCCAGACGGATGCACTCCATGGCGGTGTTGGTGTCTGTCAGGCCCGTAATCATCAGAACGGCTATATCCTGGTCGACCTGTTTGAGATCCTTCAACAATTCCACACCACTTCTGCCCGGCATCATGATATCCGAAATCACCAGATCTACCTGTTGATTGCCCAGAACGGAAAAAGCTTCGTCCACATTCGCCGCTTTGTGGCAGAGAAACCCCTCCTGTGAGAGCGCCGAAGAGAGCAACTCCCTTATCAGAAGTTCATCATCAACTATAAGTATACTGTCTCGCATCCGGTTACTCCCTATGGAGTGCCACTGTCGGCACATGTGGGCGGTCGTCAGCCCCTGAACCGGAAAACGTTTGTTGAATCCGGTGAGCTGGTATTGATGCCTGTTGCGTCATTGTTTGAAACTTTATCATCATTTGATTTGATTTCAAACAGCATTAATATATGCTTTTTTTGTATCCGGTTCAGTGCCTCGTAGCAGATACCGGAAAAGGTGCCACTTTAAGGGGAGTCTGCGTGAGTGTTACTCCTGTCATCTCAGTCTGTATTGGTCGTATCCCCGGTGCAATGGAATCACCTTTCACCGTCCCACACGCTGGAGCGTAACCGGTGGCGGAAGGAGAGCGACCCTTACTGATTCCGTGCCTTGCGTTGTCCTCTGGAATAGTTCTGGCTGATCTCGGCCTGTCCCTGCCGGTTTCTGCCGTGGCTGCCATCTTTTTCTGCCTGATTCTTTCCTGTGCAATCCGACACCGTCTGACGCTGGAAATCTGCACCTTTCTCTTCTTCCTGTCCTGGGGAGTGTACGTCCTGCCGCTCTGGACCAAACCTCCAATGCTGGCGCATACCATTGAAAGCTTTGCAGACCGCCAGCCACATACGGTTGAGGGTATTATTCGGTCGCGACCGGTTATAACCAGCGCTCCTACCGGTACGGCAAGCAGTTTTAATCTGGAGGTAAGTGCCGTCATTGCCGATAAGCGTCGCTTACCGATCAACGGTACATTGATGATGTACGTGCGTTCGGGAGAGGTTACCCAGTCGCGGGGCGATCTGATTCGCCTGGTAACAAAGATTGCCATTCCCCATCGCCTGGGACTTCCGGGTGAATTCGATTTTGCTCGTTTTCTTTCGTTTCAGGGGGTTGTTGCCATTGGCAGTGTAGCCACAGCGGAGGATATCGTACTGATGCGGGGGGCTGTGCGGGATGTTCTGCTGGCCAGGATCGACCGGGAGGCGCGGCGCCTGGGGGATTGTATTCGTGCCTCATTATCGGATGTCAGGGTGTCTTCGGTGTTGACAGCCCTTTTGGTTGGAGATCAGAAACGGATTCCGCCGGATCTCTCCGCTGCCTATACCCGTGCCGGGGTCAATCATATCCTGTCCATATCAGGGTTCCATGTGGGGATTATCGCTCTGTTCATGGTGCAATCACTGCTGTTGATTGTCACCCGTTTTGAGTATCTGGTGCTGCGTTTCAATCTGCGACGGGCGGTGTTGCTCCCGGCGTTGCCGGCAATGCTGATATACCTGCTGTTGAGCGGCACGGCTCCGGCCACGGCACGTTCGGTTGCCATGCTGGCAGTATTTGTCCTGGCACTGTATGTGGAGCGGGAAAGCGACCCGATCAATGCCCTGCTCATATCGGCCATGCTGCTTCTGGCCGTAAACCCGACGACTCTGTTCGACCTCTCGTTTCAGCTGTCATTCCTGGCGCTGTGGGGCATGTGTCTCTTCGTACCCCCGGTGATGGCTTTTTTTACAGGTGTTCGGAGTGGGTGGTTACGCTCCCTGCTGCAATTCAGTGCTTCATCCTGTGCTGCCTCGTTGGCAACCGTTGTGCCGGTCCTGTTTTTTTTCAACCAGGCATCGTTCAACGGCATACTCTCGAATTTTCTGATCGTTCCGCTGCTTGGCTACGGGGCGGTTGTGAGCGGATTTTGCGGGTTGTTGCTGTCAATGATCCATACTGCACTTGCCCAGCCGCTGCTGTGGGTGGCTGGTAAGCTGGTGTTTGTCTCCAACTGGTTGATAGTCCGTCTTGGCGAGCTGCCCCTGATACAATTCCACGGCATCACCCGTCTGGACATGCTTGCCTTTGTGGGGTTCATGTGTCTGGCAACCTTTGTGCGTCCGGGACGGCCCAGGACGGCTCTCTGCATCCTGGCGCCGTCACTGGCCGTCATGGTTCACCTTGCAGAACCTTCTGCGGCAGATGGCCGGCTGCATATCACCATGCTCAGTGTCGGTCAGGCCGAATCGTTGCTGATACGGCTTCCTGAGGGGAGTACCCTGCTGGTGGATGGAGGCGGTTACCTGTACGATACCGGACGGGATTTTGGAGAGCGTACCCTGGCACCGGCCCTGTTTCGGCTGGGTGTGCATCGTATCGATTACCTGGTTATGACCCATAGCCACCCTGATCATAACGGCGGACTCCCCCATATTGCCAGAACGTTTCCCGTGGGCGAGTTCTGGGAGGCTGCACCGGGGGGGAACGGTCCGTTCTACGAACAGCTGCGGGCTGCGCTGGCGCTGCAACGAACTCCCCGTCGCCTGCTGGCGGCAGGCGACGTCTTTGCATTACCCGGTGGCGTGAGTCTGCGGGTGCTTTCACCTCTGCGACAGGTATTGCGTCCCGCCGGGGAGGGTCGTGAAATGGACCAGAACGAGAATTCCCTGGTTTTTCGCATCAGCCATGGCGCCATATCCTGTCTTTGCACTGCTGATGCCGGATTTTCTGCGGAACAACGCATGTTGAAGGACGGGGTTCTGATGGCATCCACCGTGCTCAAGGTAGGGCATCATGGCAGCCGCTTCTCTACCTCCGGGGAGTTTCTTGATCGTGTTACTCCCCGTGTTGCCCTGATTTCCGCCGGTCAGGGCAACAGCTTTGGGCTGCCTGCGTCCCGCACGCTTGCCCTGCTGCACGGGCGGGGAATCTGCACCTATCGCACCGACCTGGATGGAACAATCGAACTGGTCAGCGATGGAGCTACTTTGAGAGTGGCAACACCCTATCGCGTGGAATGAAGTGATCCGCTTGCGATTGTCGTTTGACACGGGTCCTGTAAAACGGTAGATATAAACATGAACATACCTCTTGCATGTGGATCGAGATCACGTATGCACAAGATTCTGGTAGTTGAGGATGACCGCTTTTTTCGAGATCTGTTTGCCGATCTTTTGACCGGTCAGGGTTATGACGTGAACAGCGCCTCGAGCGGGCAGGAAGGCCTGAAAATGCTGGCCGACCATTCCTACGATCTGGTCGTCACCGATCTGGTCATGCCTGATGTGGATGGCATGGAGATTCTCGCCAAGGCCAGGGAGATCGATCCTTCCATCGACATCATCATGGTTACGGGCAACGCCAACATGGAGTCGGCAATCTTTGCCCTCAAACATGGCGCCCGCGATTACATTGTCAAGCCGATCAACTCGGAGGAGTTTTTGCATTCCGTAGCGCAATGTCTTGAACAGCGCCGGATTCTTGATGAGAACGAAGAGCTTAAAAGCATGCTCAACCTGTACCAGAGCAGTCAGACCATCGCTGGCTGCCTTGATATTGAACGGTTGTACCATCTGGTGCCCGATGCCTTTGCCCGCGAAATCGGCGTCAGCCGCTCAATGGGTCTCTTTTTGACGGAAAATGCACTTGAGTTGTGTGAAGCAAAAGGGGTGAGCGATTCCATCGCCGAGCACTACACAGGCGTTATTCAGGCCTGTATAGCCAAAAATATCCTCGGCACCCGCCTGATGATGCGGATCCAGTTCAGCGATAAATCGGCTGCGGTTTCCGGGATCAATGAGGCGGGAATCGAGGAGGCTCACCTTATTTTCATGCGCAGCAGAGGTACCTTGCAGGGTGTTATCGTTGTTTTTAATGAACCCGGCCTGCGTTTGCCCGAACTCAATTCCAAAAATAAAAATATCCTCTTTCTTTTGGAACAGTCGCTCTTGGCCCTTGAAAATGCCAACAGTTTTGCCCTCGCAAAAGACATGCTCTTTATAGATGATCTGAGCGGACTCTACAATCAGCGCTATCTTGAGGTGGCTCTTGATCGCGAAATGAAGAGGAGCGGGCGTTTTTCATCGCAGCTGGCTATCCTGTTTCTGGATATGGACGCCTTCAAGCAGGTCAACGACATGCATGGTCACCTGGTGGGGAGCCGTGTCCTCAAGGAGATGGGAAAACTGCTGAGAACATCGGTCCGTGATGTTGACGTGGTCATCCGCTATGGCGGTGATGAGTATACCCTGATCCTGGTGGAAACATCGCCGGATGTCGCCGCGCTGGTGGCGGAACGGATCCGGGCCATGGTTGAGTCACACGAATTTCTGTCCAGCGAAGGCTACAACATTCGTATGACCTGCAGTGTCGGTTTTTCCTGCTGCCCTGACGATGCACTGACCAAGGATGAGCTGCTGGAGATGGCTGACCAGGCCATGTACGCCGGCAAGGGCAGGGGAAAGAACTGCGTCACCAGATTTCAAAAAACCTCCTGAAGTACTCCGACATCTTTTTTTATCCCACAACATCGAGGAAACTATGGCCATTACGGCAATCAAGGGTTGCAATGATATCCTGCCGGAGGAGTCCGGCAGGTGGCAGTATATTGAACAGGCAGCACGACGCATCTTTGAACGCAACGGTTTTTCCGAAATCCGCGTGCCGATCATGGAAAAGACGGAACTGTTTTGTCGCTCTATCGGCGATACGAGCGATATCGTCGAGAAGGAGATGTACACGTTCATTGACAAGGGTGAAAACAGTGTCACCCTGCGCCCCGAAGGAACCGCCGGTGTCATGCGGGCCTACATCGAGCACAAGCTTTACGCCCAGGATCCGGTTGCCAAGCTGTACTATCTTGGCCCCATGTTCCGTTACGAACGCCCCCAGAAGGGGCGCTACCGCCAGTTTCACCAGATCGGTGCCGAGGTGACCGGTGTCAATGACCCGCTGGTGGATGCCCAGGTATTGAACATGCTGTGCGCCTTTTTTCGTGAGATCGGTCTTGATGAACCGACACTGCAGATCAACTCCCTGGGTTGTCCCGAATGTCGCCCGGCCTACCGCGCGGCCCTGGTCGAGTTTCTTCAGGGGCGGCTGGACCGGCTCTGCGACGATTGCAAGCGACGCTTCACCAGCAACCCGCTACGAACCCTGGATTGCAAGGTGGCGGGCTGCGGTGAGGCCACCCAGGGCGCACCGGCCATGCTGGATCACCTCTGTGGCGAATGTGACGACCACTTCAGTAGCGTGAAACGTTATCTTGATCTGACCGGAAACCAATACGGCATCAATCCGCGCATGGTCAGGGGACTGGATTACTACACCCGCACCACCTTTGAGCTGGTCACCGGTCTGCTCGGTTCCCAGTCGGCCGTTGCCGCCGGCGGGCGCTACGATGGCTTGATCTCACAGCTGGGTGGGCCGTCCATACCCGGTATCGGCTTTGCCATTGGTGTGGAACGGGTGGCACTGCTGCTGGGTGAACGGGATTTTTCCACCAAACCGGATCTGTTTATCGCTACCATGGGGGCGGATCAACGGGATATGGCTTTCCGGCTTTTAACCGATCTGCAGAGTCGTGGTCATTGGGTGGAGTTGGATTATGAGGGTAAAAGCCTGAAAAGTCAGATGCGCCGGGCCGGAAAACTCGGGGCACGTTACAGTGTTGTGCTCGGGGAAAATGAGTTGCAGGCGGGACAGGCTTCTTTCAAGCGGATGGTAGATGGGGTGCTGATCGAAACGCCGCTGGCGGCTGACGAAATTGCACTCTTGCTCGGGTAAAAATACCTTTGCCAACCACGACTACCATAACTGACACGGGACATTCTCCCCCCTATTTTGTCGGTATGAAGGTCGAGGTTGGCATCCCCTTCGCGAATAACACGACTTTCCGCGACTGGGCTATCATCAACGAAGTTGATGAAGATCTGGTAGCGCTGCAACTTTCCCGCGATATCCTGCCGGACGGGGTCAATCTGCGTGTTGGCCAGATTCTGACCATACGCAGTGAGTATGATTTTCAGATTTACGTCTGCCGTGGCTTTATCGTCAGCAAGGGATATGAGCAGGACCTGCTGTTGCGTATTACCGGGGAGATCGTGGCTCATGAGCTGCGGGAGTTCTACCGTATCGACGCCTTTCTTCCGATCAAGTTCCATATATTTCCGGACCAGAATCCGGTGGTTGTCAAAAAGGTGTGGCAGGAACGGCGAAAGTGGCGTTACGACGAGGAACGATCCCGGGAGCAGAGGCGACTGGAAGCGAAAAGAGAGAGGGTGCGCGCCGAGGAGTGGGCCAGGGAACAACGGCTGCAGGACAGCTACCTTACGGGTTCGCCGGTCGAACAGGTTCCGGAAACCAGCCCGGAGGAAGGTGCAGACAATCTGTACTATGAATCCTGGCGATCCGTAACGTCGGTTGCCGCCAATATCAGCGGTGGTGGCCTGAGAATTTCGGCCGGACAGGAGTTTGTCGCCGATAATTTGATTCTGCTGGAGATCTTCGTGCCGTCGTCAAATCGCATCGTGGATGTGGTTGCGCGCGTTATTTTTTCCCGCCATAACGACGGAGAGGATGTCGGGAAGGATTCTTTCACGAGCGGCTTGCAGTTTGTGCATATCGATGAATCGGCCCGTTCCGCCATCAACAGGCATCTGAACGGCGTCCAGCTGAAACGGATCCGCCAGTTCAAGGGATTTGCCGATGTTGAGCCATTGAGCATCGATACCAAACCCATGGCAGATCGGCATTACGCCTATCTTGAAACCGTTGAAGCCAGTCATCCTGAAGTGAGCGATCGGGACGTGGCATTGAAAAAACGCAAACAGGTGGCGCTGGGAATGTTATGCGCGGGTATTTTCTGGCTGCTCTATCTGTATTTCTCCGGTTACGCTGCCAGTCATCCCAAACATGTAATTCAGGAAATGTTTGAAACCGGAATCAGAAAGCTTAAGGGCAATGAGTGATGGTTTGACTCATTACAGATACCTCACAATCTGCAGCACACCGCTGGCAGCCCGGGGGAGACTCCCCTGGACACTGCCGGCTCCTCCCAGTGCCCCTCCCAGATACAAACCGACTGTCCAGTTTCGTGAAATAAAATACTGCGCCGATGACTGAAGCAGGGCCGATCCGTCTTGGGGGCTAAGGAACAGGACGGCGCCGGCGTTCAGCTTGGACGGGATCATATCCTGCCAGTCCAGCCGCAGAAAAATCTGATGCTGCATCAGGGGCTCCTGCTGGTCAGCCGCGTACTGCCGGATAAACCAGAATTGGGACGCCAAACTGGCATTGGCCTTGCCCAGCGACACCCATCTGTTGAAATCCCCTGACCCGAATCCGGCCTGGTGGTAGTGGTATTCAAGGTTGACCGTCAGATTGAAACGTGCTGTCCAGGATGCGCCCACGGCAAGGTCGTTCTGAAAGCTTTTGTCGGCATCGGATTGCGGAAGGAGTGGGGAAACCGGCGGCAGTGCGCTGGTATTCTGTCCGAATCTGACCGCTCTTTTGGTAAGGCTCGTTTCACTCACTCCTGACCATTCTGCATAGGCCACCAGGTTTCGTCCCACCACCCGACTGACATTCAGTCCGACGTGGGTACCGCTGTCGTCGATGAATACCAGTGCCTGTGGATTGAAAACGGAGTCGATGTAGCTGAAGGAGGCCAGGAAGCGGTTATGTGAATTGGTCTGGCCGAAGAGCGGGTCAAAACTCGATCGTTGAGCTGTCGTCAGGGGACTCCTGCTCTCCACACTGGGGGAAAAGGCGAGCGTAACCGAGCCGTTGTTCCAGATTCCCTGGCCTTTGACCATCAGTGACCCGAGCCGGTTTTCCCGGAGGGCCGAGGGATCAATGGAGGCACTGTCGACGGAGGTGCGTGTTTTGAAAAAATCGGTCGGGTTGTAGCCCAGGGAAACGCCATTTTTGATGTTGATGCGGCCCGCTTCCAGATAGGTGCGCGGGAAGAGTTCGCAGGAGAGGTACCCTTCACGAAAGTCATTGCGGAGAGTGCCGCTACTCGGGAAGCTGACGCCATCGGCTTCGATGAGATTCAAGCGGTTACTGACGCTCAGCCTGACTTTCTCCGCCAGGTGCCGGCTATAGTCCAGGTCCAGGCTGGTCCGATTCTGCCAATCCGGCAACCGTGCGTGAACCGGTACCAGAAGCCGCCTGTTCAACCATCCGGTCAAAGCGTCTTCAAGGTAGATTCGTCCGCTGTGCCGGGGGGCGGCGACGGGAGACGTTTTCTCTTTGGCTGTTTCAAGAGTCGTGGGGATCAGGTCCAGATCCGCGTTCTCGTCACCGCTCTCCTGGGCCCATGCGTGAGAGGATTCCAGACAGAGCAGCAGGAGTGCCAGATGGATCCACGTTCTCATCACTCGACCTTCAGGTGCGGCAGGAATTCCCGCTGATACCAGCTGTCCGGGATGTCCATGGCATGGTGGCCGGAGGAGTTGATCGTCGTCACCAGCTTTTTATTGACGCCGTCGATCAGGATCATCTCAGAGGGCCTCAGCACGCCGAGTTGCTCCTGGTAGTTGTGGTAATAGGCGATCTTCAGCAGCCTGCCGCTGTCGGAATAGAATTTCCCCTTGACCGGGCGATAGCTCCCCTTTTCCACCCAGAAATCGATTTTTCCATAGATGGCGCTGTCGTTGCTCGGCGAGAGTTCCACATGCCAGCACTTCCGTGGTTTACGGTCCGCGTCATCAAGAGCTTCACCTTCGGCGGGACCGACCAGTTTCGACGTATAATCCTTGGCCAGGTTGACCGTGATGACATCGCCTTCGGAAGCCTGACCCACCAGACGCTGCTGGGGAGAGATGCGTACGCTGCTCTTTGAGGCCGGATCGTAGAACCACATGGTTGTTCCGTTCATCAGCACCGCTTTTCCCAGATCGCGGGGGGGCTCCATGTAGCGCACCAGATTCTTGAACTGCCCTGATTTCCGGTCAATCTTCGAAAAGACCCTCAGGATGATCTCGTTGCGCAGGGAGCCGTCCACGTACTCGGAGAGGCGGAGATTAAGGCGGAACGGTTTGTCGGGGTTTCTGACGGCATCCGAATGGGCGATGATGGTCTGGGCAGAAGGCCTGCTGTCATCGGCGGCAAAAACATTCGCCACAAGGAGTGTCAGGAGGAACAGAAGCGGGAGAGCGAGTTTAGCCGTTTTTTTCATACGTGCCCCAATGCATCGACTATTTTCATCTTGGCGGCGCGCCGCGCCGGTATCCATGCAGCAACGGTTGCCATGACGCCGAGACCGGTCCATATGCCGAGCAGCAGTTGACCGGTCCCGGTCGTAAGCACCACCAGCGGGGTAGGGTAGGCCTGCCCCGGAGGGTGCCAGAGCAGGCCGGCGTGATTGACCACATATCCGGCAATGGTTCCGATCATGATGCCGACCGTGGCTCCGACCAGTCCCAGTATCATCCCCTCAAGTAGGAACTGCAGCGCGATCCCATTCCGCTTGACGCCCATGGCCCGCAGGGTGCCGATTTCGTGGGTCCGTTCCAGCACGCTCATGCTCATGGTGTTCACCACGGTAAACAACACGATAATTGCCATGACGACCGAGATGAACGAAAATATGGCCTTAAACATCCCCACCGCCTGTTTATAGAATGGCTGCAACTCCATCAGTTCCCAGGTCTCCAGATCGAGCCCCTTCTCCTTGACCAGTTTTTCCAGCCGTGCCCTGGCAACCGGGATGTCTTCTGTTCGATGGAGCTGCACAACGATGCTGCCGGCCTTCTTTTCTCCCCGGCCGAAGAGCAGTTGCTGCGCCAGGTTGAAGTTCATGATCACAAAGGCGTCGTCATACTCCTTGACCCCCTGCATGATGGCGCTGTCCACATGGAAATTAACCACGTTGGGAGCGCCGTTTGCCGTTGCCGCCAGGAGATCCAGGCGGGGAGTGGATTCCTTCCCGGGCACGGCATCGGCCGGTTGCGCCTGCTCCTCCAGCCCGCTGAAGTCCCGCCTGCCCTGTGCCGGTTTTGATTGCAGCGCTTCCTGGTCGCCGCCCTGTTTCCCGGAACAGTTACCCAGCTTGAGCGGTTCGCAGAGACCCAGGATGTTGGCAAGCCCGGCCCCGATAAAACCGTGGGTCTCGTCCTGCTCGTTGAACGGTTTGTCACTGGCCGTGCTGGGTAGTTTGAGGTCGTGCTGGTCCCAGCGTCGCATCCGGTTGTAATCCGCCGGAATTACGCCCAGACCGACAAAGGTCTTGGACGCCTCGGCGTCGAAATTCCCGGCAATACCAAACAGGTTGATGGTGGGTGTGACCACATTGATCAACGGCTTGAGAACGGCGTCATCCCGTATCAATTGGATGATTGACTGATACTCTCGTATGCCGTAGGCCGCCGGATTACCCGCGCCAAAGTGGTAGTACCCGTTTCGAAACAGCGCAATGTGCCCTGAACGGGTTACATTCTGGGTTTCAAGTGCAACAAAGATTTGCGAGACGAATTCTCCGAACAAGAGCAGCGACATGGTGCCCACAGCGATGGCGGAAATGGTCATCAGCGAACGTCTGAAGTTCCGTGAGATGTTACGTGCGGCAATGATCAGGGTCTGCATTTTCCCTCCCGGCGATGCTCGATCAGTTCCCCATCTCGGATGGAGAAGATGTCCTGGGCATGGGAAATCAACTGGGGGTCATGGGTGGAAAAGATGAAGGTGGCGCCGTACTGTTCCTGCACCCGGTGCATCAGATCGATGATGGCCGCTCCGGTCTTGCTGTCCAGATTGGCCGTGGGTTCATCGGCCAGCACCAGGCTGGGCCCCTTGACCAGGGCGCGGGCAATGGCGACCCGCTGCTTCTGTCCGCCGCTGAGTTGGTTTGGCCGGTGACGTCCATGCTCTGCAAGCCCGACCGCTTCCAGCATCTTCATGCTTCGTTCCCGCCGCTCCGCCGTCTTCATTCCCAGCAGGGTCAGCGGGTATTCCACATTCTCCAGGGCTGATAATACGGGAATCAGATTGAAGTTCTGAAAAATGAAGCCGATGTGCCGGGCGCGGAATTCGGAGATGTTGTCATCGGAAATCTCGGCCACCTTTTCGCCGCAGACGTTGATCTCTCCGCTGGTTGGCTGGTCAAGGCAGCCGATCATATTCAGCAGGGTCGTCTTGCCGCTCCCCGATGGTCCCAGGACCATGGAAAAACGACTTGTGGGGATCTGGAGCGAGATGCCCTGCAAGGCCGGGATCGCCACCTCTCCCATCTGGTAGATCTTGGACACGTTCTCAAACACGACAACATTGTCTTCCGCCATGGCGCCTTTTCCTCTTTCCCGGACTATGTGCCCGGTCACGATTGCTATTGCTTTCCTTGTGGTGGATGGCTACCCCCGCTTACCAGTCGCGCATCCTTCAGTTCCTCCGCAAGGGCTGCCCTCTGCTGGAACACCCTTTCAATCACATAGGTGCGAATAACCCTCGCTCCCAGCACCATCCGTCTGCTGATCTCGGCATCTTCAACTTCCGGTAAATGGACCGTCAGCTTGCTTCTCAGGCCCATCTCCCGGTCCACGATCATTTTCGCCGCTTCCGCGTAGAAGGCCAGATCCTGGGCCTCCGCCCCCAGTGCGAGGCATTTGGCGTACACCTCGCAGGCGGCCAGATCCTGCTGATTGAACGTTCCCTTTTCAAGGGGCAAGAGCAGGCCGGTCTTTACGAGTTCCCTCAGTTGTCCACGCTTGAGACCGGTGGACGCGCATAATTCGGTTTCAGTCAGGGGAGGGGAGTCTGCATTACCAAAGATTGCCGCGCTCAGATCTATGAGGGGCGTGACATCCATGCCGCGCTCCCGGTGGGTCAACAGCATCCTGATCTTGCTCAAGGGGAAGGCGTAGGTTTCCTGCATGGTCTTGATGAATTCAATTCTTTCAATACAGGCAGGATCGTAATAGGCCATGTTTGGTCCGGTCCTGACCGGTTCCGGTAAGAGCCCCTGGGACACGTAATGGAGAATGGCTGACTTGGGAACCCCGGTAGCCGAAGCAAGCGCCTTCATGCGCATTCCTTTTGGTTTTTCCTTGAGCGACTTTGTAATGGTTCACCTTCTATGTCCGGATTTTGTTTCAAACTTCAATTCATATAGTATAAAGCATGAAGTGGCAAGTGATGCTTTGTGATATGTTGTAAAAACAGAGAGATGTTTTTTGATCCTGCTCTGCGTTTTCCGAGGTGTGACTGTACCGGAACGGAGTGATTTTCTGGTGGAAGACTCCCTAACGTTTAAAGTTGGTCAAGAACAAGGTTTATGGGCAGTTGCGTGGGGTAGAGAACGCCTGACTATCGCTGCTCGGTATCGAGACGGGGAATGCAAAGGGGGGTCCGCTCTGGCTGTTCGGATTTTTTGTACTAAACATCGTGCTGCTGTTTTAACGTTGCACCTCAAATTGAATCTGGGCGTTATTACGCGCAAAAAGCCGGGCCACCTCTCACGGGAGTCAGCCCGGCTTTTGTTGACAGAATCGTTTCAAAAGCTAGATATGTGCTTTAAGTAGTACCAACAAAACACATAGAAAACATATCAATTTTAAAAAAATACACTCACTAATATCCATTCTGACCAGCCAGATCTCCCCGGCTCGGTCATAGAAAATCAGTTCCTTAGACCGTTCGTTACAGCCTTACTGAATTATCAGATCCTCCAGGGTCGCCGTGCCGCTGCTGATGGTCAGTGTGCCATGTAACGTGGTCATCCCCTGATTCAGCACGAAATCAGAAGTATAGCCGCCCTGGAGAGAAAAGACGCTGTTTTTCGCAAACGTCAGGATTTCGATTAAGACTGAACCCTGAGTCTGGATAGAATCTCCATCAAGCGCAAGCGTATAGGCATCCTGAATTTTCAGATAGGTATCATAAGGACTCCCGTTACGCATAAGCCTGACAGGATTACCCGATGGTGCGGACTGCCCGCCGCGTACACAGCGGGCAGATGTCATATCGACGCCCAAGGCTTTTACTTGTTTGGTGGCTATACCGGAATTGTCGGCCACCCCCATAAATGCATAGCCCGACATCGTGTTGAAGACACCGGCGTATGTGGTGGACGACCAGTACTGGAATGCATTGGTTTTCGGGAAAATTTCGGGGTCTACAAACAGGAGCGTGTCAATCTCCTTGATATTAGGCAGACGCCAGTCGGTCTGACTGGCCAGGGACAGATTGTTGCAGTAGCCAAGTGCATCGTTCCAGTTATTGAAAAGCGAAGCACTGCCGCTGCATGACCCGTCGTAACTCTGCCCGGCGCTGCATTTCTGCCAGACCAGCCTTGTTGCGTTATCAGTCTCCGTTCCGTCTCGATTGTCGGTATAGTTTTGGGAAACCGGTGCGCCAAGCACGCAACGTACGTAGCCGCTGTTCGTCTTTATTCTTGCGCTGCCGAGGCCATTGTAGAAATTCTCGAACCACGCTAAATTTGTATTCGAACTCCATTCATCAGCCAACCAGTACGCGTCACTCACGGTATTCGGGAAAAACGTCGCATTACTATTTGCGGCCGGCCCCGGAACTGAAAAATCTACGATAGTAATCAGCTCCTTCACCGTCGGTAACCGCCAGCTCCCGCAGGCGCCTGAAGACGTTGGATTATACGTTGCATCAAACGTCCCCGATGCCTGGTACCAGTTCAAGGCTGACGCGGTACCGCTGCAGGTCGCGTCGTTATTCTGCCCGACGCTGCACTTTTGCCACATCAGGCCGGTGTTGTTGTCCATAATCGTGCCGTTGCCGTTGTCGGTATAGTTCATGGGGTGAATGATATGTTCCGGGTCCTGCCCCGTGCCGGCACAGGAGATTTCAGCTTTAAACGGGCTCACCTGTTGATAGCATTTCGTCTGTCCACTGTCGGGCAGATTAAAGGCATCTGACGCAGTATTGATTGAAAGCAGGGGTAATGCAGCCATTGAAAGAGTGCCAAGCCATCTTTTCATACGAAGTTCCCTCCAGAAAATCCGAAATACAATGCCTCAACCATAGGACTTTAAGCGGTACGTTTATTGAGAGTCTTGCCTGTTGTTCGTATATCCTCTTACAAAACAGAAATCTTCCTCATTTCACCGCCACACCTTCGATCGTCTGGCTCCCCCGGCTGACGCTGAGGATGCCGTTCAGCAGGGTGGTCCAGTCGCTGACGGAATAAACTCCTGATCGTAGCGCACAAACGTACGCCTTAGATACATGCAGGTCGGCTACAACCCTCTATGGATAGTCACCGTAACGACCAGAAGACGCACAGGCCACGCCTAAGGGATATACCCGCTGCCTGCATCCTGCCGAAAATACCGGGTGCGAGCTTAAGAGGCCAACGTTCAATCCGTTACACCCGGTTTATGCTATTGTGAAGGTTTGAGGTCCCGTGTAGTTGCCACAGGTTGAGGTCGTATCTCCCACACTGGTTCCAATTCACGGATTGCCATCGAATGCAATAATCACTGATCCGTTTTCATTGGCCTTGTGTGTGGATGAATCGAGAAGGTTACCCAAGAAGTGCGTGACGGTGACGGTGTCCTTTTGAGCTGCTTTACTACCCAAGGGCTGAGGTGGAATAGACACATGCTGGAGAGCCCAATGCAAGGCAATTCAAAATTATCACAATAAAACTTAGTTTTATTAATGATGGCACGCAATTATCACACCATATATAAGTTAATCACATAAACAGATGGTTACGGATTTGAATACACAATAAAAATGTAAACTGTAAAAATAACCGACACAACTCTTGCGCAATCAATTTGTGAGCTAGAGTGAGATAACGTAAGGCTATGTAGACATATTTGACGTAATTTGTCGTAATTCACTCAATAAACAGGATAGTACTGTGTAAAAAAACGGGCTGCTTCATGAGAGACGCAGCCGATTTTCAGGAAATTCAGGCACAAAAAAGCCGAACCGCACAAAGAAGTTATTCTTCTGCAGCTCGGCTCTCTTCAAAGATTGAAGACCCGCAGCTTTCCGTAGCCCCCTCGCGGAGGGGGAGGTCTTATCTAACGTAAGGCTTAAGATGATTATTTCATAAGTTGCGTGCCACAGCCATCAGGTAACTGGCTGTTTTTATGAATAGTCTAGTACATAAGCTATCCGGTCACAGAATCGCTAGGTGATCAATGACCAGACTCCCGGAACTGATCGTCAAGCCGCCTTGAAGCAGTGAAACCCCGGTCTGATTCACATAGCCGGCGTCATATCCCCCTTTTAATGTTATGGACGTGCCGTTATTCAGGTTCAATCCCCCGGAAAAGGTGGTCGCCTTGCTCTGGATGATGTTTGTCGATACTGCGTGACTATAGGCATCCGCCAGGTCCGCGTAATAGGTCCCACCGATCCGCGCCGGGGGCATGATATAAAAGAAGGCCGTGCATGTTTTGTCGCTGTCCAGGATGAACTGGCAGGATTGACCGCAACCCAGGCACGCCCCTTGCCATCCGGAGAAGAGCGAATCCAGGCTGGGGCTTGCCGTGAGAGTCAACTGGATTCCGGCCTGAGTGGTTGAATACGTTCCAGCCAAAGGTGGAGATGTGCAGGCTATCAGCCCCGACGGGTCGCTGTTCACCGCTCCGCCCCCTGTGGCGCTGAAACCCACGTTGAGTGTGGCATTCACGATCAGTATGCCGTTGGCGCTCCCCTGGTAATTGTAATCGCTGATCGCGGCGGCTATCAGGTACGTTCCGGCGAGGGTGGGTGGCGTGGCGTTGCCGTTATAGGTGATGGCGACGGGCACCCCTGCGGGTACCGTTGCGGCGCTCACCGCCCGCGTCGTGCCATTCCAGGATTGGGTAAGGTTGCCAAGGTTAAGGGACGTGGCGGTCAACAGCCCGGTGGTGTAAAGCTCTGACTTGGAAAGAGCCCCTCCGGCATCACTCCCCCCGGTTATCAAAACCTTGCCGCCGGCAAGTAACGTTGCGCTGTGATAGTAACGTGCAATTGCCAGGGGAGTGGTCAAGCTCCAGCTATTGGTGGCCGGGATGTACAGCTCTGCGTCGGAAAGGGGGCCGCTACCATTCATACCGCCCGTAATCAGGACCAATCCGTTGGGAAGAAACGTTGCGCTCTGACTTTGGCGTGGGGCGGTCATGGATCCGGCCGGACTCCAGCTGCCGGTGACCTGGTCGAACAGTTCCGCGCCGGAAAGGAATCCACCGATGTTTGCTCCCCCCGCGATCAGCACTTTGCCACCGGGGATGAGGGTTGCGCTATGAAGTCGGCGTGCGGTGGCCATGGATCCGGTACTACTCCAGCTATCGGTGGCCGGGTTGTACAGCTCCGCGCCGTTGAGATAGCCGCTGCCATGTCCCCCCGCCACCAGCACCTTGCCGTTGGGGAGGAGCGTGGCGCTGTGCCAGGCGCGCGCGGCATTCATCGGGGTTAGCACCGTGCTCCAGGCGTTTTTGACCGGATCGAAGAGCTCCGCGCTATTCAGGTAGTCGCTGCCGTTATATCCACCTGCCACCAGCACCTTGCCGTTGGGGAGGAGCGTGGCGCTGTGCAAGGCTCGCGCTGCGGTCATCGGCGGCACCAAACTCCAGATGTCAGTTGCCGGGTCGTAGATCTCCGCGGTTTCAAGGGAGATGAAAGAGGTGTTGTCATTCCATCCCCCCGCCACAAGCACCTTGCCGTTGGAGAGGAGCGTGGCGCTGTGGCTGTATCTGGCGCTGTTCATTGGCTTAACCGCTCGCCAATTGCCGGTTGCCGGGTCGTACAGCTCCACGGCAGAGAGCGTGCCGCTGACGCCATTCCATCCCCCCGCCACCAGCACCTTGCCAGCGGAGAGGAGCGTGGCGCTGTGGTAGTAACGTGCGGTTGTCAGTGAGCCGGCCTGGCTCAAGGCGGACTGGTCGTACAGCTCTGCGCCGGGAAGGGCGCCAGCGTTATATCCGCCGGCCACCAGCAGTTTGCCGTTTGTGAGGAGGGTGGCGGTGTGCTCATGGCGGGCATCGATCATGTCGCCGGCGGGACTCCAGCTGCCTGTGAGCGGATCGTACAGCTCGGCAATGGAGAGGTCAATGTCTCCCTGACTTATCCCCCCCGTCACCAGCACCCTTCCGCCGGGGAGAAGCGTGGCGGTATGCGCACCGCGTGGTGTTATCATGGCGGCGGCATTGCTCCAGCTGTTGGCGTCCGGGTCATACAACTCTGCCGTGGTTATATAGTTCCCGGTGTAGCTTCCCCCGGCCACCAGCACTTTGCCGTTCAAGAGGCGCGTTGCGCTGTGGCCGAGACGCGGGTGTTGCATATCAGCGACCTGGCTCCACTGGTTGCTTGCCGGGTCGTAGAGCTGGACGGTATAATCATTCGCAATCAGCACCTTGCCGTTGACAAGGAGAGTGGCGGCATGGCCGGATTCTCCATGGATCATGTTCAAGCCGTCACTGTTCACGGCGGTAGGGGTCCAGCTGTTGGCGATAGGGTCATACACCTCTGCGCTGTCCAGGGTTTGACCGGCATACCCACCGGCCACCAGCACGTTGCCGCTGAGGAGCAGGGTAGCGCTCTGTGCTTTACGTGCGGTATTCATGGGGGCGGCAAAACTCCAGGTATTGCCTTCCGGGTCGTAGATCTCGACAGTAGCAAGGCTGCCGCTGTCATCGGTTCCCCCCGTTACCAGTACCCTGCCGTCACCAAGGAGCGTTGCGGTGTGTAAGGAGCGGGCGGAATGCATGGGCGTTGCGGAGCTCCAACTGTTTGTGGCCGGGTCATACAATTCGACGAAAGCATAGGTGTTGCCGCTACTGTCTGCTCCCCCTGCCACCAGTACCTTGCCGTTTTTGAGCGGCGTGGCGGTGTGCATATGACGTGCAGTGGCCAGATCACCGGCCGGAAACCACGTTGGTGAGACGAACAGTTCAGCGCTGCTTAGATAGCCAACTTCACTGTTCTCTCCACCCGTGACAAGCACCCTGCCATTGGGGAGCAGCGTAGCGCTGTGAAGCTCCCTGGCGACAGCCAGGTCGCCCGCACTGTTCCATCTGTTGGTAACCGGGTTATACAACTCGGCGCCGGTGAGATAGATGCCGTTATTGTTTCCTCCCGCCACCAGCACCATGCCATTGGGCAGCAGCGTGGCGCTGTGCCCGCTTCGTGCATCGGCCAGGGTCGTGGCCGTAGTGCTCCAGGTGCCCAGGACCGGGTCGTAGAGTTCCGCACTGTTACGATAGGTGTGGTTGTCAATCAGCCCCCCCGCCACCAGCACCTTGCCGTTGGGAAGGAGTGTGGCGCTGTGAAACCCCCTGGTATCGGTCATGGAACCTGAAGGGCTCCAGGTATTGGAATAGGGATCATAGATCACGGCACTGGCAAGATAACCACTGCTGCTGAAGCCCCCTGCAATCAGTACCTTTCCGTTAGTCAGGAGCGTGGCTGTATGGCCATGTCGCACGGCGCTCATGGAGGCTGCCGGACTCCAGCTGTTGGTGGCCGGGTCGTAAAGATCTGCAGAGGAAAGATTGACGCTGTTAGTTCCCCCGGCTACAAGTACTTTGCCATTGGGGAGCAGCGTGGCGCTGTGATACTGCCGCGCCGTTGACATGGTATTGCTGGTGGGACTCCAGGTGCCGGCAACCGGGTCGTAGATTTCCGCGCTGTTGAGATAACTGGTGCCGCTGTTGCTTTTTCCTCCCACGACCAGCACCTTGCCGCTGGGGAGCAGGGTAGCGGTGTGATCGGCGCGTGTCCCGAGCAGCGGATTTGCCGAACTGCTCCACGTGTCGGTGGCGGGATCATACAGCTCAACGCTGTTGAGATATCCGCCATTGTTGATTCCTCCTGCCACAAGCACCTTGCCGTCCAGGAGGAGTGTGGCGCTGTGATGGTCGCGCTCGGTGGACATGGCATGTGCGGCAATGATAGTGGCCGACTCGGCTTCAGGTAGCGGAAGAAGACAGAATACCAGCAGCAGGGCTGTCAAAGAAATCAGCATTTTTGCAAGGCATGTGGCAATAATCCTGGTTCTGACCATGTCAACCTCCAGAGGATATGGAACTCAACTTTTGAGTTGCAACCTGTTTTGTAAGACACGACTGAATTTACTTTATCACTTTAAGTTCCTCGATCAATCCCCCCAGAAAATCATACCCTTTTTGCCAGAAACCGCCCTCGGTGATGTCGATGCCGGCCAGCCTGGCCGTGTCGGCCGGCGACAGTGCACCGCCCGATTCCAGCAGGCTGCGGTAGCCCGGTTTGAAGCAGTCCCCCTCCTCGCGGTACTTCTGGAACAGGGCCAGCACCAGCAGCTCGGCAAAGGTGTAGGAGTAGCAGTAGAAACGGCTGTGGATGAAGTGGCTGATGTAGCTCCAGCCCCAGCGGTAGGCCGGGATCATCTCCACGTCGTCACCGAAGAGTCGGGCATTCTCCTCCAGCCAGATCTCCGCTACCCGGTCGTTGGACAACAACCCCCTGGTCCGTTCGTTGTGCAGCCGCAGCTCGAAACGGGTCAGCACGGTCTGGCGGAAGGTGGTGGCGATGATGTCCTCGATCTTGGCGCACAGCAGTGATTTGCGTACCAGCGGATCGCTCTCGCTGTCCAGCAAACGGCGGGTCAAAAGCATTTCACCGAAGACCGAGGCGGTCTCGGCCAGGGGCAGGGGGGCGTGGTAGTTGAGCATGCCCTGTTTCTGGGCAAGGACGAAATGTAGGCCGTGGCCGGCCTCGTGGGCGATGGTGGCCAGATCGCGCAGGGTGCCGGTGTAGTTGAGCAGCAGAAAGGGCGGGGTTACGGGGGAGACGCCCATGGCAAAGGCGCCCCCCGATTTGTTGGGGCGCGGCATGACATCCACGCGCCGTTGGCTGAAAAAGTCGGACACGATGCGTCCAAAATCAGGATCATAGGCCGCATAGGAGGCCACCACCATGTCGCGGGCCTCGTCAAAACCGTATTCCTTCCTGGACTTGATCACCGGGGCATAGACGTCGCAGTTGCGGATCCTGTCCATACCCAGCAACCCGGCCTTGAGGCGGAAATACTCCCGAGCCAGACCGTAGTTGGCCTCGGTCACCGCCATCAGGTGCTCCACAGCCTCATCAGGAATCTCGTTGCCGATGTTGGTCGGCTGGATCGGTGTCCGGTAGCCGCGCAGTTCCATCTCCTGGCCATGGTCCAGAGCCATATTGTTGAAGACCGAGTTGAAGACGATACCGTTCTCGGCGTGTTTCTCAAGAAAGGTGGTCATGGCCCGGAAACGCACATCACCGTCATGGTGGTGCAGCAGGGACAACAGCTCTTCTCCGGTGAATTCCTTTTCTTCTCCGTCAAGCTCCATGCGGTAGCGCAGGGAGGCGGACAGCTCATCGAACAGCTTGGTAAAGGCGCTGATACCGGTCAGATTCTTGCGGGTCAGCAGCCGCTCCTCGTTCTCCTTGAGGGTGTAGGGGCGGAATTTGCGGATGCCGCTCAGGAAGTGCACATAGGCTGCCGCCCCGGGGAGCGCGCAGAGCGCCTCAAATCCCTTGTCTTCCAGGTTCATCAGCTCCAGATCAAAGAACAGCAGCTGCTGGGAGAGACGATTGGCCAGTTCGGAACAGCGCTGGGCCAGGGCCAGGGCGGTTTCGTCCGATGAATCGGCGGCAAACAGCAGGTGGGCATAGCAGAAGGGTTTTGCCATGGCAACCTGCATGGTCTCGAATTCCCGTACCGCGTCCAGCAGGGTTTGTGCGTCAAGTTGATCTATCTTCTCAAAGTAGCGTCCCCGAAAATCAGCGGACAGGGCATCGAAGGAGCCCAGGTCGGTTTCCAGTTCGGTTGAATCGGGGGCCGGGTAGAGCAGGGTGGTGTTCCAGGTCAGGTCGGGTGTTGTCATGGTACGGCTTTCCTCCAAGAATGCGTTCTAAAATACCGGGTGCTCGTCTTCCATGCGTTCCAGGTGAGCACCCAGGGTGTGGTTGGCCACCATCTCCATCAGCGGGATCCGGGCCAGTTTCAGCTTGTTGTCGGCCAGCATCGAGGCCAGATGGAACATCTGTTGCCAGGGGACGGGCGGCTTGCGGGATGACTTGAGCCAGAGTGTACAGAGCGTCAAACGCTCAAGCCAGGCCGGTCGGCGTTTCTCCAGAATTTTCGTGAATATGGCGTCGATGGCTGTCTGATCGCGGGAAAACCTGGCCACCCCCTTTTTTCTAAATGCGGACTTGATTACTGAATCCACCTCCGCATCATCCTCGAACCAGGAATGGGCAAAGGCATGCTCGATGCACCAGCCGGCTGAATCCCTGAGAGACTTGTTGCGTGACCTGTCCGCAAGCAGCTCCGGCGAGCCGGTTTCCAGCTCCTCTCGGAGCGCATCAAGCTCCCGCAACGGGTCAAAGGGGAGCGCTTTCCACTGGTCCTTGCCCAGGATCTCGGCCACCTGCAGCAGCCAGTGGTTGGGCGCCTTTCCCAGGACAGCCCCATCGCTCAGGGCATGACAGAGCCGCAGGTCGAGGTAGGAGCTGGACGATTCTATAAATGCACCTTCCTGGTTCATCATGGCCAGAAACTCGTTCAATTCTCTTTTTTTTGCAAGCGGCACCACAAAAGCGTCCGCCACACCTTCTCCGCGTTTGAGCAGGATTGAACAGCTCTTAAAGCCCTTGCCGTCCGGTACGATTACCTGGAATGACTGGGCCGCCGCACCGTCGATGGGGGAGGCGTAGATCGTCATTGCCAGCGGTTTTGGAAGCGGAGCGCACGCGATGCGGCTCCGTCGGGCAGTGGAAATGGCCGTGTCTATGTTGGCACGGATCTCTTCCGGGAACCAGTTGCGGCTGATTATCAAGCGGCGCAAGGTCTCCGGTGTAATGCTCCCGGCATTGGCGGACAGCAGCGCAGAGACCCCTTTACGCACCTCGGAAGAGGGGTGCAGGAGCATCAAAGCCGCCGTATCACTAATCAAAGCATTGTCGGAGACAAGCATCTCGCCGCAGAGCGAGATCTGCATCTGGGGCGGATTCAGGGCCAGAACCTGAAGCAGGCTCTCCAGCGCCTCAAAGGGGCAGTTGCCGGCCATCTCGCGGATACTGTCAAAAAGGTTTTCCAGCGGGTTTTCTCCCGGCAGGTCAGCCTCGTCCGCTCCCTCCGCAATTGCCATGAGTCTGTGGCTGTTGGCCTCGTGTACAACCGGAAGCACTTCGACTCTGCCCTGCAGCAGGATGTGCGATACCGCAGCGCACAGTTCAGCGTCACCACACTCAAGGAAGACCTGCTTGGCCAGGGCGTTCTGAAGTTGCTCCATGCGCGGTTCCGCCCCCTTTCGTTTGCGCTCCAGTTCCACCCTCAGGATTTCCAGTGCGTCGAACAGTATACGCAGGACAACTTCAACCATCTCGTCGTTGGATGCTGTACAGCACGTCACCAGCAATGAAGCCAGCTCTTCGCCAAAGCGATCATTGTCCAGCAGATAGCGCCGCAGCTCGTGCTGCAATTCGGAGTGGTCCGTGTACCTGTCGTTTTCCCGGATGGCGTGGTAAGCCTCCACAAATGTGGTCAGATCCGGCTCTGTACCTCGATCGATGCGGGCAGCGGCCTTGCGTGAAGCGGGTGATGGACGCTTAACGGATGCGGAGGCTGTCTTGACCACATCCAGCAATGATTCGGCGAAGTCGGGTGGTTTGGTTGCCGTGCGAACGAGCGAGCCCGGTTTTGGAAAAGGTTTGCCCCGATACGCCTTTCCCTCAACCTTTTTGCGAACCTCGCGGTAGTGGCGATGCAGCATCTCCAGGTTGTCAGGCTCCCCATTGATCATGTCCACAAAATACTGCAGCAGATCATCCGCAAAAGGTGATTGCTTGTGAAAGTCATCCAGATAAGGGCCGGGCATGGGGCCATCGGGATCAAAACCCATGCCGATGACCGCCTTGGCCTCCATTTTCTTGTTGAGCACAAAAATGGTAACCCTGCGGCAGTCGCAGCCCTTGTCGGTGCAGTATAGTTCAAGGAAGCCATAATCCCCCTTGGGAATCCGGCCCTGTTTACGGTTTAGTGACAGGATCAGGATCGGTTCATTGCTTTCAGGAAAGATTGCGGCATAGGGTTGCTGGGGCATGGGACGCTCCTGGTTGAAACGGTGGGGGTTGCAGGGAGATTACTACGTAAGCGTGGGTGCGTCAAGGCGGGTGTCCGCCGACGATGGGCGGTGCCTAAAAACGGTAGGACAGCTTGAAGGTGACGGTCCGTCCATCCTGGGGAATCAGGGCGACCGGGTGGCTGGTTTCAACATGTTCGGTCGAACCGGGATTGGCGTAGCGTTTGTTGAACAAGTTGCGGACCGAAATGGTGCCATCCAGGTTTTTGAACAACAGATCGCGGGCAAAGGCGGTCAGGTGCACCAGCACATAATCACCTCCCTTGGCATCGGTCAGGGTGTCAAGTTGAGACAGGTACTGCAGCTCGGAAGACAGTGTCAAGCGTCTGTTGAAAAACTCGCGGGAGAGCTTTGCCTTGACCAGGGAATCGGGTGAATTGGAAAGCCGTTTTCCGCTCTGCACATCCTTTGCCCGTTGATAGCTGTATCCCAGTTTGCCCGACCAGGCCTCCCAGTTCCATTCCCCTTCTGCTTCAAACCCGATTGACTCGACTTTATCGACGTTTTTGAAGTGGGTCGCTCCATCACTTTCAACAACCAGGCTGATCAGGTCATCGATGGCATAGTGGAAACCGGTCAGCGACAGACGTTGACCCGGCCCATGGTAGTATTCCAGCACCAGTTCGTGGCTGATCATAGATTCCTGGCGCAGGTTTGGGTTGGCCACCATGTTGCTGGTGGCATCCCGAAAGTCGGTTTCGTAGGCATTGGGGGCACGGAACGATTTGCCAAACAGGTATTTGGCAACCAGATCGTCATTGATTTTGTAGATCAGCGCAGCCTTGGTATTGAAGGTGTGCAGGGAGGGTGAAAAGAAGTCGTAACGCCCCCCCAGATCCAGTAGCAGGTTAGGAAGTATGCGCCATTCGTTCTGCAGGAATACACCCAGGCTGTGCTGGGGGGAGTGCAGGTCCAGGGAGACACCTGTGGAGGCCGTACTGGTGCGCTGATCCCTGAGCAGGGCGTAGTGATAATCAATACCGGCAACCAGGTGGTTGTGAAAGGGGAGTATCTTGTCAGCCACGATTTCTGCGCCCCATACGGCGCTACGCGAGTAGTCGTAAAAGGTCTGATCCTGGCCGTCATCCGAGGGAGGGTAGGCGTAACGCTCCTTATAGTAGTAGCCATTGTAGTAGGTTCGCAGTTTGAGTGAATCTCCGGCCCCATTGCCCAGCTGATAACTCAGGTCTGCAAAGGAGCGTTCATCCCAGGATGTATTGCTCCGGTCATTGTACGTGACATCATAGGCTCCGGTTGGAATTCCTTTTCTGCGTCGTACAAAACCACCCAGCAGCGTCAGGTCGCCCTTTTCGGCCTTGACGAAAAAGCTGCCGCCACTTTCGTAGTCGCAGCCCTTGCTGACACCGTTGTTGGTGGTGGGGGTGTCATATGCTTTTTCATACAGATCGCTCCCCGGTGCGTTGAACATCGTTCCCGATACCAACAGGGACCAGTCCGCCCCCTTGGGGTCCAGTTCTGCGGTCAGTCGGCCGGTCACCCTGGCGCGGGTATCCACCGAGGAGGCTGCGTTAACGCCGTTTCTGCCGGCCGACACGGTGATGACGTTCACCGTCAGAAAGAAGGCGTTGTTGCCGTACAGGGAGTTGCTCGGACCGCGGATGATTTCTATCCGTTCCACCAGATCCATATCCAGGGGAAAATCCGCTCCCACCGGCGCCTGATGATAGACTTCGTCATTCAGCCTGATGCCATCCAGCAGTACCAGGACCCTGGTATTGTAATCGCCCGGTCTGCTGAGGCCACGATAGCCGACATAGTCGTAGTTGCGATCATAGGTCATATTGATGCCGGTTTCACCCTGCAACGCATCCGCCAGGGTGCGGTAGCCAAAACGGCGAATGGTGTCGGCATCGATGATACTGACTCGGGCCGGCGCTTCGCTCGACTCCTGCTCATAGCGGGAGCTGCCGGTTACGGTGCGGATCTTGACCTGCAGCAGCTCTTCCAGGGAGAGGTCGGTCAGTTCAGCCGGTTGATCGGCATACCCCTGGACCGGATACAGCAGCAGAGCACCCAGCAGCAGGATGACAGCCGTGGCCAGGTTAAGCCGGTAACCGGATAACGGTCTGGAAAAAGGGAGAAATATATTGATAGCTGTAGTCATTAAACTGGATGTATCACAAAGGTGGGATGTTCGTCCATGTGAAAATGTGCGCTTGCCGATGGGGAGTCAAGGTGGGGTTACCGGGAAGACGAAAGGGTGATTTCGCCATACCAGGCGGTTGCTTCGCCACCGGTGTTGTCCGTGTCGGTCATGATGGCCACCGCGCCGATTTCACCCGGTTCAGCGTTGAACAGCAACCGGTAATCGGCCAGGATATCACGCTGTTCAGTCAGCCACTGACCGGCCTTGGCAGGACCGGACTCGACGGCCACCATTCGGGCGTTGGCGGTAAAGGCATTGGGGATGGATTCTCCCTTGGGGAGCCGGTTGGCCCAGATGTAGTTGATGGCCCGTGTCTGCCAGAAAAAGCGTCCGGGAAAGACAACGTAGACCCGGGCGGCATAGTCATCCCCGGCTTTGCTCCGTTCATCTCCGCCGGGGACTATTCCCGCGACTTTCCATGACCAGCTCAGATAGCGGAAACGGGTTGGGTCCAGCGCGACCTTTTTAAACAGTCCCGAGGCCGCTGCCCGGCTGTGGGCCTGTAGTACCATTACCCCGTTTTCAGGCACCGGCCGGTAGGCGGTGGAGCCCTTGAACTGTTTTTGTTCCCATCCCACGATACTGTCGGTTTTGAAACGAACGACGTTAACCTGTTCGGCTTGGACAGGCGAACAGAAGAAAATGACAGTTGCCATCATACACAGGATATGCTTCATGGGTTTGGTCGATCTACTGCTGTTTTCGCGGGTCCCTTTTGTGCCTTCTTCAATTCTCTCATCTGTTACCCCCTCTCGTTACATCATGTTTATCAGGAGTTTATACCTTCAGGCAAGCAACGTCTACTGTCAGAAGGTTTCTTTCACTCTTCAATTGAACGGGTTGACTGTGTCTCGGTTTCAGGAGTATAGGAACACCACATAAAAAGTGCGCCACGGATTCAGGCCACTGTTTCCAGTATTTCTGGCCAGCAAGCTTTAAACACAAAGGCGTCAACAGGAGACTCAGCATGGTGGAACGAGATAACAACATAATCGACGGGATACAGGGTATTCTCCTCACCAGGTCTACTGCCACCGAACTGGCTGAGTCGTTTTTTGACAAACGGCCTCCAGCCAGCGCCGCATCCGGCGACCGAAACGAGATCATGCAGGAATTGGCAGAATTTGACGTGTTAAAAGAAAAACATGATGTGCTGCATGAGATAGCGGAAGCGTACTTTCATTTTTCAGCACACATACTCTACGAAGGTGGCTTTTTCTCCAACAGACAGATACATGACATGCTGCTGTCATCGGATCAGATTCACAGCAGGATTGATGACAGCATAAATGCGTACGAGCTTGTGAACAGTGCACCGGTAGCGACAAACGCAAAAACCGTACTGATTGCCAGAAACAACCTGAGGAGTCTCGCCCAAGAACCGGTGTATCTTGAGAGTTCTCAACTGACCGAACTTCAGATGCTCTGTCTGAGAGTACCGGAAGCAATCAATGACGTGATGCGGGTAATGGGACAGAGACCGTTTGTCAGAGTTGAAAACGATGACGACAAGCCCTATCTGCAAGCATTTATCAGAGTTTTATACGTTCTTATGGGAAATGCCCTTCCCGTGATTAAAGACAAAGACGGAGCCGACCGATCGGAAATGATAGCGCTGATTGCCGGCATCCTTACCGCCTTCTACCATGAATATCTTTCCTTCCCGTCAGAGGAGTATCTGATCAATCTGGTGAAACGCTCTCTGTCACCTGGTACGCAGATACGGACAGCGCCCATAACAGGGTGAAGGTGGTAACGGAGCACCGCCAGGAAACTACGGCTACCGGCGCCTGATGGGCGCTGCGGGGAAAATCACATGCAGATAGAATGGTTTGATGTTGTAGATGAAAACGGAACGGTCGTTGGCCAAGCAACGCGAGCCCAGTGTCACAATGGCTCAAAATTTCTACACCCGGTAGTGCATGTGCACGTCTTTAACTCCGAAGGAAGACTGCTGCTGCAAAAACGCAAGCGTACCAAGGACATCCAGCCCGGCAAATGGGATACCTCCGTCGGTGGCCATATCCAGTCCGGCGAAGCGCTGGAGGATGCCATCCGGCGGGAAGTGCTGGAAGAGATCGGGATAGGTGTCGATCCGTCTCAATTGCAGACGATTGGCCGCTATGTGTTTGAATCGGAGATCGAACGGGAGTATTTCTATTCGTACGCCTGTACCCATGATGGCCCGTTCCGTATCCAGGAAGAAGAAATCGACGAGGTTCGTTTTCTGGGCATGGAGGAGATTGATGCCCTGATCGCCGCCGGCGTAACAACGCCGAACTTCAATCAGGAGGTGGTTTTATTACGCAAAGAGAAACATGAATGAGTGGATTGTGAATTTCCGGGTATGCCAAACTCAATTTCCTCCCTTAACACCCCGCTGCTCCGCACCACTGGATAAGCCCGCAAAAAGCGGGCTTTTCGCTAATCATGCCGCAAACACCAGAGCAACCACACGAGATACGGCTAGCCGGGAGCCAGGTAACTGTCCCTCCGGTGCCGCCCCCCTAGTCGCTCTCACCGACAGCCAGTTGCCTTAAATTCATGATGTCCCGCAAAGGTGGCGCCCCGAACAGGCGGTTGTATTCACGGCTGAACTGGGAAGGGCTTTCGTAGCCGACCTGGAACGCCGCTGTCGCGGCATCCAGGCGTTCCGCCAGCATGAGGCGCCTGGCTTCCTGCAGACGCAACTGCTTCTGGAACTGCAACGGACTGAGTGCGGTCATGGACCGAAAGTGGTGGTGAAACGTGGAAATGCTCATGCGGACCTCCGCGGCCAGGTCATCGATGCGGAGCGGTTGTGAGTAGTTGCCCTTCAACCAGTCGATTGCCCGCGCTATCTGATGGCTCTGACTTCCCGACGACGCTATCTGTCGCAGGCGCTCACCCTGATCGCCCACCAGTAAGCGGTAAATGATTTCCCGCTGGATGACCGGTGCCAGGATCGGAATGTCCTGCTGTTCGGCAAGCAAGTCGATCAACCGTTGAAAGGCGGTCAGCAGCGGCAGCGTCACCTCGCCGGTTGCCATGCCACGGCTTGATTGTTGCGTGCGTGGTGGGGGAAGATTGCTGTCCACCATCAGTTGCGAAATCTCCTTCTGATCGAATTTCAGTCTGAGCCCCAGGTAGGGCTTCTCCCGGCTTGCCTCGATAATCTGCACCACCGTGGGCAGATGTACGGACGTGATCAGATAATGGTGCGCATCATAGACATAGGTGTCATCACCCAGTTGGACGCGTTTGGCTCCCTGGGCGATCATGCAGATGCTCGGTTCGTACATGCCGGTGATCGGCTCGGTCGGCTCAATCCGCCGGAACAGCGACAGGCCCGGGACGGCGGTTATGTGCTGCTCGCCTTTTTCGGTCCATTGGGCAATGCTGTTTCTTAAAGTTTCGATCGCAACTTCCATGTTGTATTTCTCAACCTCCCGCTAACTAGCCTTATTCCTCATTAGCTTCTCTCTTTAAAATACTAGCTGCCACCTGTCTCGCATTACAACAATTATTTGCGGAATCATACGATCAGGCAAGAAATTAACAGGATCGTTCTACCAGCCTTTGGTATTTCGAACGTATGATACGAACATCAGCAGAAACGTTACGAGTAAGGAGAACACATAATGCAAAAGCGAATATTGGGAAAAAGCGGTCTGGAAGTTTCGTCACTCGGCCTCGGCTGCATGGGAATGAGTTTTTCCTACGGACCGCCCAAAGACAGGCAGGAGATGATCTCACTTCTCCGTGCTGCCGTGGAACGGGGCGTCACCTTCTTTGATACGGCCGAGGTCTATGGCCCGTTCACCAACGAGGAACTGGTCGGTGAGGCGCTCGCGCCGCTGCGCGACAAGGTCGTGATCGCCACCAAGTTCGGATTCGATACCAGCGTCGATCCCCGGGCCATGAAGGGTGGGGCGCCGGTCCTGAACAGCAGGCCGAAGCACATCAAGGAGGTGGCAGAGGCATCACTCAAGCGCCTGAAAACCGAGGTAATCGATCTATTCTACCAGCACCGGGTTGATCCGAACGTGCCGATCGAAGACGTTGCCGGAGCGGTGAAGGAACTGATCCAGGAGGGCAAGGTCAAGCACTTCGGGCTTTCCGAGGCCGGTGTCCAAACAATTCGCCGCGCACACGCCGTCCAGCCACTCACTGTTCTTCAGAGCGAATACTCACTCTGGACGAGAACTCCCGAGAAAGAAGTGATACCGACCCTTGAGGAGCTGGGCATCGGTCTGGTCCCCTACAGCCCGCTTGGCAAGGGCTTCCTCACCGGTAAGATCGATGAAAAGGTGACCTTTGACAGCTCCGATTTCCGCAGCTCCCTCCCTCGATTTACGCCAGAAGCTCTCAAGGCGAATCAGGCACTGATACATCTCCTTGGCAGCATCGCGGAGAAGAAAAATGCCACACCGGCCCAGATCGCGCTCGCCTGGTTGCTGGCCCAGAAGCCGTGGATTGTTCCAATTCCGGGCACCACGAAGCTGCATCGCCTGGAGGAGAACATCGGGGCGGTAACGGTTGAACTGACGGCCAACGATCTCCGTGACATCGATACTGCCACCTCACAGATTAGCGTGCAGGGGGCTCGTTATCCTGAAAAGCTGGAGAAGATGACCGGACTCTAACAATTGATTGCTAGTGAACAGGAGAAATTAACATGGAAAACTTCATCTACAGCATTCCAACCACTGCCTACTTCGGCAGGGGACAGATCACCATTCTCGGCGAAACCATCAAGACCCATGGCGGTTCCAAGGTACTGCTGGCCTACGGCGGCGGCAGCATCAAGAAAAATGGCATCTACGCTGCTATCCTCGAGCAGTTCGGCAAGGCCGGTCTCGCTCACGTGGAGTTAAGCGGTATCAAGCCTAACCCACGGGTCGAAAGTGTGGAGGAAGGTATCGATATGTATCGCACAAACGGCTGTGATTTCATCCTGGGCGTGGGTGGCGGATCGACCCTGGACGCCTGCAAGGCCATTGCCGCCGGGGTCAAATATGATGGCCCGGTCAGCGATCTGTTCGTCGGGGAGACGAGTGGGGCCACTATCAGTGCGGCAGCTCCCTTGGCAACCGTCCTGACCATGGCGGGAACCGGTTCCGAGATGGATATGGGGGGAGTCATCACCGTTGGTGCGGATCATAAGAAAAAAGTTATCATGCATCCGCTGCTCAATCCCAAATTCTCCATTCTGGACCCGGAGTACACCTTCACGGTGCCGGAATATCACTCCATGGCGGGCGTTGCGGACGTCCTCTGCCATTTGATGGAACAGTATTTCACCCCCGATGTGGCTGCCAAGGTTCAGGACCGCATGAACGAGGGGGTCATGAAAGCTGTACTGGAAGATGCCCCGAAAATTCTGGTAAACCCGAAGGACTATGACGCACGCGCCAACATCATGTGGGCCAGTTCCATGGCGTTGGCCGGTTTCCAGTTTTTGCTCGGCAAGCCCTCACCCACCTTCCCGCTGCACGGCATGGGGCACGAACTTTCCAGCCTGTACGATATGACCCACGGTGTCACCCTGGCGCTGCTGACCCCCGCCTGGATGCGCCATACCATGAGCGCGGCGCCGGAACACCTGCCGCTCTTTGCGCGCTTCGCCCGCAATGTCTTTGATGTACGGGAAGAAGTTGATGCCAAGGCCGCCGAAGAAGGCGTCAGGAGGCTGGAGGAATTCTACGCCACCATCAAGATGCCGGCGAACCTGCGCCAGGCCGGCGTCACGGAAGAAGACCTGGAAACTCTTGCCGGGAAGGCCGTGGAAAACGGCAACCTGGGTATCCTGACCTCGATTGGCAAGAATGAAGCGCTGCAGATCATGCGTGCGGCATTCTGAATTAAAGAGTAGTGAATTACCCCGCCTACAAGGCGGAGCATCAATAACATTAATTTCACAGCCAATCTTTCGGATTGACTGACAAGATCAACCCCAAAAGGCTACCCTGCCTTCGGCAGGAAAACTTTTCATCCTCGTTCACAGAACGGGGATGAAAAGTTTTAGAGATTTCATAACGTCGCCTGTCGGATAAATTACATCAAGACGCTTCTGGAAAGGGATATACCTTCATTTCGCCTCGGCACACCACCGGCTCCCACCCTGTTTCGTTTCTGGACCATGCTTACCCTTTACCACAGCCAGGTCTGGAATGTTGCGGAACCGGCCCGATCCCTGGGAACAGGCAAAACATCGTGCGGCGTTACCAAGATCTTCTCGAAGGGGTGTACATGGTCAGGCAGCTCCAGCCCTGGCGCGAAAACCTGAAAATGCGCCAGGTAAAATCGTTCAAATTTCCCCGAAAAATCCTGTAAATCCATTGACGCTATCTCATTTCCGGTGGTATAAAATTTGCTTAGAAAAACAAATTCCTATCACTTTTACGTCGGGCCACGGGTGGATTCGTTTCACCACGGCCACGAACCGGAACTTGCCCCCTGCGTCGAAACCGAGACGCAGGCGCTCGCTGCGGCACGTGGACCACTCGCAGGGGGGATCGTTGGGCGTACCGAACGCCGCTCTGGAGCTCCTGGAGCACAACCTGCGGGATCACCCGGACAAGACCGCCTATCTCTGTTCAGGCAGGCCCCACACGTATCGCGAGCTGGGCGAGGGGGCCCGTCGCCTGGCCCTCCAGCTGCGGGAGCGGGGACTCTCACCAGGTGATCGCGTTCTCGTTTCCATCCCGGATTGCTTCGCCTTCCCGGTAGTTTTTCTCGGCTGCCTCCTGTCCGGCGCCGTGGCGGTGGTGGTGAACCCGGAACTCGAGCGCGAGGCGCTGGCGCAGGTCGTGAACGACGCGGACGCTCGCCTGCGGATCTCCTTGGAAGGCAGCGCCGCGAGCTGGCCGGCATGCTCCCTGGAGGAGATCGTCTGCGACGAGGTGGGCCCGCTGGAGCGCACCGGCCCCGTACTGGAGTTCTGCGACGCCTTCCAGCCGGCCGACGGAGACTTCGCCTATGCCCTCTACACCTCCGGCTCGACGGGCGTGCCCAAGGGCGTGCCACACCGGCACCGGAGCCTCGTGCTCCCCTGCGACCTCGTCGGCAAGGCCGTGCTGGGCCTGACGGGCAAGGACGTCCTCTTCTCCACGAGCAAGTGCTCCTTCGCCTACGGGTTGATCAACAGCCTGGCCCTGCCGCTCCGGCTCGGCGCCACCGCCATCCTCTACCCGGGAAAGCCCGACCCGGCGGCGGTCCTGGAAATCATCCGCCGGCACCGCCCGTCGGTGCTCTTCTCGGTCCCGACGTTCTTCGCCCAGATCCTTCGCTCCTGGCCGGAGGTCCGGCAGCAGCTGCCGATGCGTTTCTGCTGCTCGGCCGGCGAGGCGCTACCTGCGGCGCTGTTCCAGGAGTGGCAGCGGCTCACCGGCCTGGAGATCCTCGACGGCATCGGCTCCACGGAGATGGCCTACCACTTTATCTCGAACGCCCCCGGGCATGCTGTTGCTGGGTCGGCGGGGAGGCTGGTTCCGGGCTACCGGGCGCGGCTGGTGGACGAGCTTGGCCAGGACTCCGCCCCCGGGCAGGAGGGGCAGCTGCTCGTCGATGGCCCCACCCGGACTCCGGGCAGCTGGAGACCGCCGGACGCGGCTGCCGACGCTGCGCCGCCCCCCGCGCTCCTCGCGACTGGCGACGTCTTCGTGGAACGGGACGGCTTCTACTATCATCGCGGCCGGAGTGACGACATGATTAAGTCGGCCGGCTGCTGGGTCTCCCCCACCACAGTGGAGGAGGTCCTGCTCGGCCACCCCGCGGTGGCCGAGTGCGCCGTGGTGGCCACCCGGGTCGGCGTGTTCAGCGGTGTTGGCGCCTTTGTGGTGCTCGGCCCTGGGGAAATCGAGACGCCGGAGCTGGTCGGCGCGTTGCGGCGACATTGCCGGGAACGACTCCCGGACCACATGTGCCCGGCCCGGATCCGGTTCGTCGCCGGGCTGCCACGCACTTCCACTGGTAAAGTGCAGCGGTTCAAGCTGAGAGAGCGGTGCGCGCCGTGACGCGCAGGAAAAATTTTGATCAGAACACGCACAAGGAGGGAATATGACGGTACCGGTAATCGATCAGTTGAGGGAACTCGTGGTGCAGGCAGGAGGCGACCCGCAGATGGCTCGGGAGCTGGAGTTGGATCGGGCGGTGGCACTCAACGTCCTCGACTCGATCGGTTTCACCGCCTTCATCGCGGCCATCGAGGAGCGGTTCGCCATCCGGGTGAGTGACCGGTCGTCGGTCAAGTTGCGCTCCCTGAAGGACTTCGCGCAGTATATCGACGCCCAGCTCGGACGGACGGCGGCGGACACGGCGGTATCTTTAATCGATCAGCTGAGGGAGCTCGTGGTGCAGGCGGGAGGCGACCCGCAGTTGGCCCGGGATCTGGAGCTGGATCGGGCGGTGGCACTCAATGCCCTTGATTCGATCGGCTTCACCGCTTTCATCGCGGCCATTGAAGATCGGTTCGCTATCCGGGTGAGTGACCGGTCTTCGGTCAAGCTGCGCTCCCTGAAGGACTTCGCGCAGTATGTCGATGCCCAACTCGGACGGACGAACGGCAGCGGCGTGCCGGCCACGGCGGGCAGCGCCGACGTCGTGGCGAGCGGCTTCACCGTTGACGGAGAGCGTCTCCATTACGAGATCGAAGGCCACGGTCCGCCCCTGCTCCTCTTGAACGGCATCGGCCTCGATTTGTCGGCCTGGGCTCCCCTGGTACAGGCGCTCTGCGGCGAACGCCAGCTGGTGCTCCTCGACTTCCGCGGGTCCGGCCTGTCCGGCCCGCCGCCGGAACCGTGCAGCAC
>JACAAY010000027.1 GCA_013377095.1 Desulfuromonadales bacterium | reverse complement strand
GTTATTATCAATAGCGGAAATGCCAATGCCTGCACCGGCGAACAGGGTATGATCATTGCGCGGGAAACCGCACACCTGGTTGCAGAAAGCCTCGGCATTGCCGATCAGGCTATCCAGGTTTCGTCCACCGGGGTTATCGGAGTACCGATACCGATGAAACGCATCCGCGACGCGATTCCCTCTCTCGTGGAGGGGCTCTCGTCAGGCACGCTGGATGATGTTGCGGAAGCCATCATGACCACCGACACCTTTCCCAAAATGGAGGCGCGTGAAGCACAAGCGAATGGTGTGCCCTATTCTGTGGCGGGTATTGCCAAGGGCTCCGGTATGATCATGCCCAACATGGCCACCATGCTTTCCTTTGTTATCAGCGATGCTGCCGTGGATCCGGTTTTTTTGGAAAGAACATTTCGGAAGGCTGTCGATACGTCATTTAATGCCATCACCGTTGATGGGGACATGTCAACCAACGACACCTGTCTGATCATGGTAAACGGCATGGCCGGCAATCACATCATCCAGGCGGGAACACCTGAGGCGGACGACTTTGAACTTGTTCTGCATGATGTGCTCTTGTCCCTGGCAAAACAGATCGCCAGGGACGGGGAAGGCGCCACCAAGTTTGTTGAGGTTCGCGTCAGCGGAGCACGTCATGATGAGGATGCCAAGCGAGCAGCCCAAGCCATAGCAAATTCCAATCTGGTAAAAACCGCATTTTACGGGCAGGACGCCAACTGGGGGAGGATATTTGCCGCAGTCGGCTATTCAGGAGCCGAAGTCGATCAGACACGTCTTTCGCTTAACTTTGACGATGTGTGCATGGCGCGAAATGGCGTCTTTGCCGGTGGAGACGCCGAACAGCGCGGTACAGAGGTACTCCGGAAAAAAGAATTTACTGTAAGCGTTGACCTTGGCCTTGGTAACGGCTCTTCCACGGTCTATACATCTGACCTCTCACATGGTTATGTCAGCATCAACGCCGATTATCGCACCTGATCATGTAGCTAAAGCTTACTGTATTCCATTCGAAAGCCCCCTAGCCAGGGGGCTTTTTTGGCGCTTTTTCAAGCAACAAACGCCAGGAGTTGCTGTGTACATACTACGCACCATAGTCATTCTCTTTCTGTTTTCACACAGCTCGCTCCTGTTTGCCTCCGACGAATTGCTGGATTCGGGACGCACACTTACTATCGACTTTCTTTTGGAACAAGCCATTTCCCGCAACCTGATTGCAGGTGGTGTGGTTGTGGTCGGCAAGCATGACACTGTTCTCTACAGCGTTGCCCGGGGCCGCCTTTCACACGCGCCGGATGCTCCACCTCTCGACGAAAGAACTATCTTTGATGTTGCCTCGCTGACAAAAGTATTGGCAACGACCCCTGCGGTTATGAAACTGCTGGAAGAGGGACAGATCACCCTCATGGATCCGCTTACCCGCTGGTTTCCCGAATTTTCAGGCTCAGGCCGGGAAGACATAACAATCCTGAATCTGCTGACCCACACATCGGGTCTGAATGACATAGAGATAGCTGGCGCGGAGCCACTCGCCAGCGCCATCAGTGAAGTTGCAACACAGAAAAAATGGTATCCACCCGGCAAACGTTTTCACTATGCAGACATCAACTTTATTCTGCTGGGAGAGTTGGTGCACCGGGTTTCCGGCGTTGGGCTGGACGAATTCTGCCGGGAACATATTTACATCCCTCTCAACACCCAGGAAACCATGTTTCTGCCGCCGAACAACCTGAGCGGCAACATTGCACCAACACTGTCAACTCATAACGAACTGAGCAGCGGCACGGTGCAGGATACCAATTCACGCCACCTTGGGGGTGTTGCTGGACATGCAGGTCTTTTCAGCTCGGCAGCAGATATTACCCGTTTTGCCCGTATGATACTTAACAACGGTATTCTTGCTGGACAGAGTATTTTTTCGGAACACATTGTAACGCAGATGACAGCCCCCTATTTTTACAGCAATGGCAAGGTAGTACGAGGTCTGGGATGGGATATCAACTCCCCGTTTTCAGCGCCAAAAGGAAGTTATTTCTCAGATATGTCCTTTGGGCATACCGGTTACAGCGGTGCGTCACTCTGGATTGATCCACAACGGGACCTGTTTGTAGTGCTGCTGACAACCCGTCTCGACTATCAGAATACCAAAATGTTCAACCGTTTACGTCATGACATCTCCTCGCTTGCCGTCGCCGCATTCTGGAATAAGTCTCGGGGAGAAGTGGTTACGGAAAATGGTAGTCCCCCTGAACCGCTTATGCCTTGACACCTTGATAGTGGTATGCTAGTTATTTTGCTGGTTTATCACTTTTCCGAAGGCATTAATCAGGGGAGGGGCCGATGAGCACCAAGATTCTCCTTGCAGATGACAGCATCACAATTCAGAAGGTGATTGGCATCATTTTCGGGGGTGAAGATTATTCCCTTACCATTGTTGACAATGGCAAGGCAGCCTTAGATAAGGCGATCGAAGTTTCCCCGGACATTCTGCTGATTGACGCACTCATGCCAGGCATGTCCGGATATGAAGTCTGTGAACGCATTCGTGCAACTCCAGACCTAGCTTCAAAACCGATTCTGCTTTTAACCGGTTCCTTTGAGCCCTTTGATGAAACAAAAGCAAAGAATTGCGGCGCCGATGATTTTATTTTTAAACCCTTCGAATCACAGCAGATCATTGCCAAAGTCACAGAACTGTGTGAGCGAAGCTCGCTCGGTGCCTCCGTCACACCTCAGGCAGAGGTTGCAGCTCCGGTAATACCGGAGACCATACCGACCATCCCCGGTGATACGTCAACGCTTGAAAGCGCTGTTCCTGCAAACAATATCTGGGATGCCTTCACCCCCGCTGAGCCTCCCCCCGAGGAAGTAATACCCCCCCTGGAGGGGTTGGAACAGACATCTTTTTCACCCGAAACTCCCGAACCGGTTGAATCCCCCTGGATTCCGATCGATGAACAGACTTTTCAGCTTGAAGAGGATTCTGCTGCAGATACGACAAAAGCGACGTTTTATGAGTCACCACAGGAAGAAGAGATTACCTTTGGTGTTTCTCCATTTGCCGTGATTCCCAATTCTACGACCCAGCCGTTTGAACAGAGTCCCATCATTCCAGATCCTGAACCTGTTGTGACGCCTGAACCTGTTGTGACGCCTGAACCTGCTGTGGCACTCGAACCTGCTGTGGCACTCGAACCTGCTGTGGCACTCGAACCTGCTGTGGCACTCGAACCTGCTGTGACACTCGAACCTGCTGAAACGCCAGAACCTGTTGCAGCTCAGGCAGCAACTCCAACGGAAGCATTGACAGAAGAACAGCTCAGAGCGGCAATTACTTCTGCGTCCAAAGAGGTGATTGAGAGGATCGTCTGGGAAGTTGTGCCTGATCTGGCAGAGACCATGATAAAAGAAGCAATCCGAAGGATAACCGAAGGCCTGCAATAATTTTCCGGAAAGTGTATCCAGTACGTAATGGGGATGTTTATACATCCCCATTTCTATTTCATCACACTGCCTGAAGAGGTAACACCATGATAAAAGATGCAATAGCACGCATAGTAGAGCGCATCAATCTGACAGAAGGCGAAATGATTGAGGTTATGGGCCAGATCATGTCAGGCGAAGCCACCCCGGCCCAGATCGCATCCTTTATTACTGCGCTCAGGATGAAGGGTGAAACAATCGATGAAATAGCAGGTGCCGCCAGAGTCATGCGGGAGCGAGCAACCCGCATCCGGGTCGGCAAGGATGTTTTGGATATTGACCGTGACGATATAAATATTGACAGGGAAACCATCCTTGATGTGGTTGGGACCGGAGGAGATGGAACAAACACGTTTAATATCTCCACTACGGTTGCCTTCGTTGTTTCTGCCTGTGGTGTCAAGGTTGCCAAACATGGCAACCGTTCGGTCTCATCCATGTGCGGAAGCGCCGATGTTCTTGAAAAGCTCGGAGTAAATCTTGATATAACTCCAGAGTGCGTTGAACACTGTATCAGCAGAATCGGTATCGGTTTCCTCTTTGCCCCAGCCCTGCACGGCGCCATGAAGCATGCCATAGGACCCCGCCGTGAAATCGGTATCCGCACAATTTTTAACATTCTGGGCCCCTTGACAAACCCCGCCGGAGCCGATTGTCAGGTTATGGGCGTCTATCGGGCTGACCTGGTGGAAAAACTGGCCGGGGTATTGCACAGACTCGGCTGCAGACATGGCTTTGTGGTACACGGCATGGATGGCATGGATGAGATAACAACCACACGCGAAACAATGATGGCGGAAGTAACTGCGGAGGGTGTTGTCATAAGTACGTTGAAGCCTGAAGACCTGGGACTTCGTCGCAGTTCGACTCATGATCTGCGTGGAGGCGACGCAGCAGCAAACGCTGCCATCATCCGCGCCGTATTGGGAGGTGAAACCGGTCCGCGAAGAGACATCGTGCTGATCAATTCAGCATACGGTTTGCTGGCTGCCGGCAGAGCTGCAACCGCCCAGCAAGGCCTGGCGATGGCCGCCGAGGCTATGGACAGTGGCAGGGCCAGAGCACAACTGGACAAACTTGTTGCGTTTACAAAGGATTGATTCGCACCATGGATAAAACCGACACAACCCCGGATATACTGAAAAAGATTGTTGCACACAAGCGTGAAGAACTGCTGGCCTGCAAGGCGCGTATTCCACTACGTGAGCTCCGACGGATAATCGAAAACAGTCCGCCAACTCGAGGTTTCGAAGCGGCACTGCGAAGTGCTGCTGCAACCGGCAAGACCGCCATTATTGCCGAAGTTAAAAAAGGATCGCCCAGCAAAGGACTCATTCGTGCTGACTTCGACCCGCTTACCATTGCACAGATCTATGCAACAAACGGAGCAATCTGTCTTTCGGTTTTGACCGACGAACATTTTTTCATGGGGCATCTCGACTATCTGAACCTGATTCGAAGGGAACTCACCCTTCCACTTCTGCGCAAAGATTTCATTCTCGACGATTATCAAGTTTATGAGGCCCGCTGCGCAGGCGCCGATGCGATCCTACTGATTGCCTCCATGCTTGATCTGCATCAAATTATCGACTTTATTGCACTAGCGCGGGGACTGTCACTGGATATTCTGTTGGAAGTACATGATGAGAGTGAAATGGAAACCGCCCTGCGCACAGACTGCACCCTGATAGGCGTTAACAATCGCAACCTGAGGACTTTTGTCACCGACCTTGACACCACCCGTCGCCTGGCCAGAATGGTGTCTCCTGACCGCTTGCTTGTTGCCGAGAGCGGCATTTCCACCCGTGATGACATTGAACGGTTGACGACAGATGGGGCGTCTGCTTTTCTGATCGGTGAGTCCTTGATGCGTGAAAACGACATCGCTTCAAAACTGAGGGAGTTGCAGGGTTACTGAATTGTTTGTCAAAAGGAGCCATACACCATGGGAATAACCATCAAACCATCGGACTTGAAGTTCAAATACCCAAAAGATATTCCCAATCGAGAAGCCCCAAAATTTTCAGCCATACCTGACCCAGCGCCTTTCAACCGCGACGACCTCTATGAAGTCCTACCCATGATGGAAGCAGTAATGAATACCCTGGGAAGCGTCGATGGAAATATCCTGGACATGCTGGAGGATATTCTCAATGTGATGCCGCGCTTTATATATACCCGCGAAGAAACGTACACCTACCTGGTGGAAACGGCACGTGACAGTCTAGATGCATAACACTTCATCAGTGTTGTCCACATTTTGTTGCTGAGCATGCTTTTGCACACCCTTTCGTTTCAGGAGGAGTAAGGCCGGTACATTTAAGGCGTTCCAAGGATTCCCTGCTGATGCTCCATTCTCCATCTGCTTCACTTCCTGCCAACGTCCCCTCCCTGATCAGCATTAAAAGTCTCATTCCTGTGGTTGAAAGTTCCACTGCCGCATCCTCAAGCAATACCATTTCTTTTTGCATATCATCCATGTTCACAACTGTTCTCCCCAATAGAGCCGTTTTATATAAACGGCCGTTATTTTTTTACATCAATGCGATAGCTCTTTATTTTTCGATGCAGGTTGCTTCGCTCCAATTCGATAATCTCTGCGGTTCTCGAGATATTCCAGTCATTTTCTTCCAGCTTCTGGATGATAAAATCTCTTTCAAACTCTTCCCGCGCTCCCCGAAGTGTTCCCACTGCCCCCAGATGGTCATGAGAAGAAGGTGATGAACTCACACCGTTCCTGTCACCAAAGATGTCTGCTATATCAACTGCCGATATCATCTTGGCTGGCGTCATAATTATTATTCGTTCAACAATGTTCTTAAGCTCCCGAACATTCCCCGGCCAATCATGTTGCAGAAGCAACTCGAGTGCTTCAGGTAACAGCAACTTAGGCTCTCGCCCCTCGCGTCGATAAAACTGGCTGACAAAATGGGCTACAAGAACCGTAATGTCCTCCTTGTGTTCCCGTAAAGGCGGAACAGTAATCGGAATCACGTTAAGAAGATAGAAAAGATCCTCGCGGAAACGTCCACTCGTGACTTTATCCTCAAGCACAGTATCTGTTGCTGCAACGACCCGTACATCCGCATTTACAAGTCGAACTCCGCCTAGACGTTCAAAGCAACTCTCTTTGAGGAACCGCAAAACTTTGGCCTGAGTTGCCAAAGAAATATCTCCAATTTCGTCCAGAAACAGTGTGCCTCCATCTGCAAGATCAAACTTTCCCTTTTTCTGGGTCAATGCTCCGGCAAATGCCCCCTTTTCGTAGCCAAATAACTCGTTTTCAATAAGTTCCTCTGGAATGGCTGCGCAATTGACGGCAATAAAGGGCTTATTGCGACGCTGGCTGTAATTGTGAATCGATCTCGCCACCAATTCCTTACCTGTTCCATTTTCTCCAGTAATTAGAACCGATGCGTGTGTTGGGGCGACACGCATAACCTGTTCGCGAAGTGCAACCATGGAGGGACCATCTCCAATCAATTCATATTCATAACCAGCCACACGCTTAAGTTCTTCGTTTTCAACTTTTAGATCGCACATCTGAAGAGCATTACTTACGGTTATCAATACTTTATCCAGGGAAAGAGGTTTTTCAATAAAATCAAATGCCCCCAGTTTGGTTGAACGGACCGCTGTTTCTATCGTTCCATGCCCTGATATCATGATAACGGTGAGGTTCGAAAATAATGTTTTAAGTTTTTCAAGTGTTTCAAGACCATCTAAACCAGGCATCCAGATATCCAGCAGAACTAGGTCAGGGAGATCCTGGCACACACTTTCCAACGCCTCGACACCGTTGGCCGCAGTCGACACTTGGTATCCTTCATCTTCAAGAATTCCGGTTAATGATGTCCTGATATCTTTTTCATCATCAACCACGAGAATTGTTTTTGACATTTGAAACCTCTCTTCCTGTTTCTATCCACCAAAAAGATTAAACGACACAACCGAGTCAGACTTTTTTCACTGAATATGCATGGTGCCCTACCCCGCAGGCAATTCAACGACAAAACACGCGCCGCATGGTTGATTATCCCGAACTCGAACAAAACCGTTGTGGTCTGTAATAATGCTGTTAACTATTGCAAGACCGAGTCCGGTGCCGGATTTTTTTGTCGAGAAATAAGGTTCAAACAGACGTGGTTTATCTTCAGGCGTGATACCGGGACCATTGTCAGCAATGGCAAAAGATGCAAGTTTCAATTCAGCATCATATTGAGTATTAATACTGACTACACCCTGTTCCTCCAAGGCAGCCACGGCATTCTCAAGAAGATTTATTACAACACGCCTTATCTGGCTTCTGTCAACTTTCAGCTGAGGCAACAATTGATCTGGCACAAAATCAAATTGAACACCACGGTGAGCCTGCTGATAGAGTGTTAAGGTCTCACGTATTATCTCGTTAAGATCGTTTGGTTCAGGTTGAATGGACGGCATGCGCGCAAAATTTGAAAATTCATTAACAAGGTTTTTGAGATCATCCACTGATTTAATTATCATTTCAGTGCATTCATCAAAGACTTTCTCGTCATCATTAAATCGTGCAAGATAACGTTTTCGAAGACGTTGGGCAGAGAGCTGAATTGGAGTAAGCGGATTTTTAATCTCATGAGCAATGCGGCGTGCAACCTCACGCCAAGCAGCCATACGCTGTGCTTTTATAACTTGCGTAAGATCATCCACTACCAACACAGTACCTACAAATTTGCCTAATTCGTCTCGTAGCATGGTAATATTCAGATGCAGGGCAAGACGTGTACCTCGCACATCAAGGAATATCTGCCGGTTGATGGAGTCATGTTTGGCAGCAAGTAAGTCGCGCAAAATATCCTTTACCGTATCCAAACGTGAATCATGAAGCAATTCACGGAAGTTTCGACCAAGTAAAGAGCCGGTATTAATATTGAGTAGTTTTTCTGCAGACTTATTTATACTGGTAATACATCCATTCTTATCAACAGAAATGACCCCTGCAGCAACATTTCGCAGCACAGTCTCCATATATTGTCGTCTCTGCTCAATCTCCTGATTTATTCTTGTCAGTTCACAGTTAGCTGAATTCAAAGCATATTGCTTGGTACGCAGATCACTTGTCATTTGGTTGAAAGACTGCACAAGCTCTCCGATTTCATCGACAGAACTGTTTTCTATCTGAATATCAAGCTTTCCATCGGCCACCAATCTGGTCGCTTCAAGCAATTCCTGCACCGGCTTTGATATACTGTTGGCAAGATACACTCCCATCCAGTATGCAAAAAAGACGAGTACCAGTGTAATCAGGAAAAGAGTAAGTATATACCCTGTACGGATAGGCTTTCTTAATATTTTAAGCTGCCTGAATTCGTGGTATGAGGAGGTAATCTCCTTCATCTTGTTTACCAAGGAGTAGGGAACATAATAATTCACAACAACTGCACCGACAACGTCTCGCTCATTCCATGTTGAATAAATAGGCACAATACCTCGAATAAGGTCAGCCTTACCGACTGGATTAACTCGAGTCAGTTCCATTCCAGTCAAACCACGGGCAATGTCATCAGAAGATGGGTTAGTAAACTCCCCTTTGGGAACGGCAGGATTTGTCGCTCGCACAAGCTCCTCACGTTGTGCTGAGTAGACTTCGACAATACCAAGATTGTATTCTTTCTGTTTTTGGCGTATCAATTTCTCTAAATGAGGAAGATTTTCCTGATTCAAGAGTTTGTCTGTTTTTATGAAGCCACTGATCTGTCGACCATAGTAGAGTGTATTTGATGCAGAATTTTTATAATATGTTTGTGCGACTTCAAGAGACTCATTTAACGATAATTCCACCTGGCTGTTGAACCAATTATGAACCGTGTTATTGATGAAGCCTGCAGCCACAAAAAACAACAGAAAGGTGGGAACGAGAGACAAGCCAACAAAAGAAAACACCAGTTTGGTTCGTAATCGAGTAGCAACCGGATTCGACCGGTTTTCAAGCAAAAGCTTCACCACATTGCGACTGACAAGATAGACCAAAAGTATCACCAATAAAATTACAATATTGATGACACCAAATATGATGATATTGCTACCAAGTGTCGTTTCAGCACTTAACTGAGTCAAACGAATTTCAGCTGAAGTAAGAAAAACAATTAGCAGCGATGCCACAATGATAATAATTGCTTCGCGAGTTCGCTTGTTGCGCTCTTTTTCAGGTAATTTAGGATCCATTATTATTTTAAGATTTTTTTATACGTCAAGGTATGCGCTAAACTCTCGACTGAAGATCAGAAGGAAACCATTTCAACAATTTTTTTACAGTATAGCATATATACCAGTACAAACAAACGTGATTGTTGCATTTTTGCATCACCTTTAACAGCCAATAATTACAGATCAATACAAATATTTAAAAAAAGGTACTTCCATGCGTATTAAGGATCTTCTTACAACCCATACTGTTGACAATAAAAGCTCAAAAACCACCTCAAAAAACTTTGAAAGTGGTTCATCATTTGCTGTATCGCTTAACAATAAGCAATCAGACATGGATTGTTACGCACAGGGAATAACCGTCTTAAGGAGCGATATTGAAACGGCTGGTGATAATCTCGAGAAAGATCCAAACCTCGAAAATTTCAAAAAATTTCGCGAGTTGTTAAGTCAGATGGCAAAGCTCATCAGTACTGAAGCGTACCGTCTAGAAAAAATTGGGGGCACTCCCCAAAATCCGCGTTACTTTGAAATAATACGTATAATAAATTCAGAAGCTGACCACCTCTATAAATTGGTTTTAAACGAACAGCGTAATCGCATGGCAATAGTTGAAAAAGTTATCGGCATTAAAGGGTTGGTTGTGAACTTAATAACATGAAAAAAAACAGGCAGACTATGAAGTCTGCCTGAAGAATAGTAAAGCGCATTTTAAATTATGGGTAAAAAAATCAACGTTATACAGCTTTGGGTGTGAATTCCTCTTCTACAAGCTCAATCATGGAAAGTGGCGCAGCATCACCATTACGGGTGCCTAACTTTATTATTCGAGTATAACCACCAGGTCTCTCTTTGTAGCGAGGTGCAATGCTTGTAAAAAGTTTTGATACAACAGATTTTTCACGAATGAATGAAGCCGCCAATCGGACAGAGTGAAGATCACCACGCTTACCAAGCGTTATCATCTTTTCTGCAACCGATCGAATTTCTTTTGCCTTGGCATCAGTGGTCGTTATTTTTTCATGTGCTAACAGTGAAGTAACCATGTTTCTAAACATAGCTTCACGATGACTTGTCTTTCGTCCAAGGCGTCTGCCGGATTTGTTATGACGCATAAGTAATTTCCTTTCTGAGACAGCTAACGTTTATGGCTTTACTCTTCTTCGGTCTGTTCTCCGCGCAAACGACGTAACATCTCAGGATCCGGAAACTCGTCTAGCTTCATACCGAATGTAAGACCCATATCACTTAGAATATCTTTTATTTCATTTAGTGATTTCCGACCAAAGTTCTGAGTTTTCAACATTTCGGCCTCTGTTTTTGAGACCAATTCACCTATTAATTTAATCCCAGCGTTTTTCAGGCAATTAGCCGATCGGACAGACAACTCAAGCTCTTCGACAGTACGATACAAATTCTCATTTATCTTGTCGATCTCTTCTTGTGATTCTTCGAGGAGCATAGGCTCAGTCTCTTCATCAAAGTTTATGAAGATTGACAACTGTTCTTTCATAATCTTTGCTGAATAAGCAAGAGCATCTTCAGGCTTAACACTCCCGTTAGTCCATATTTCAAGTGTAAGCTTATCATAGTCAGTCATCTGGCCAACACGTGCATTTGAAACGGTAAAATTAACCTTCTTAATTGGAGAATAAATTGCATCAATTGGGATCGTACCGACAGGTGCCTTTTCATCGCGGTTCCTGTCTGCAGACACATACCCCTTACCCATTTTTACGATCATATCCATTTCAAAATGAGCGTCTTTTCCACAGGTTGCAATCAAATGTTCTGGATTCATAATTTCAACATTGTGACCTACTATAAAATCACCCGCCCTAACAGCACCTTCACCCTTATGAACAACACGTATTGATGCTTGAACCACTGAATGCAGCTTGAGACGCACACCTTTAAGATTAAGGATAATGTCAGTTACATCTTCAGTAACACCCTGTATAGCAGAAAACTCATGTAAAACACCTTTAATGCGCACAGATGCAATTGCAGAGCCCTGTAAAGACGACAGTAATATCCTTCTAAGTGAATTACCAAGAGTTGTACCAAAGCCACGTTCAAAAGGTTCAGCATAAAATTTGCCATATGTATCTGAAAGCGACTCTTTCTCAAACTGTAACTGCTTAGGCTTGATCAGATCGCGCCAGTTTTTATACATTACAACCTCCTCCGGAAGAGACAGTCCGGTGCTGGATGTTACGAACCGACATACCGTATACTTACTTGGAGTAGAGCTCGACGACCAACTGTTCTTGAATAGGTGTTGTTACGTCTTCACGGATTGGCAATGCTTTAAGATTACCTTTACAAGCATCTCGATCAAGTTCAAGCCATTGCGGTACTCCGCGTCTCGTAACTGCATCGAGTGCATCGTTAATAGCAGTAATTTTCCTGCTTTTTTCACGGAGTTCTATGACATCACCAATTTTTGTTTGAATGGACGGAATATTTACTTTCTTTCCATTTAAGACAAAATGACCATGCCGAACAAGTTGACGGGATTCAGAGCGAGATGACGCGAAACCGAGGCGATATACGACATTATCCAGTCTCCTCTCAAGAAGCGAAAGAAGATTTTCACCAGTAACACCCTTCAAGCGGTCAGCTTCTGCAAAATACCCACGGAACTGTTTCTCAAGGATTCCGTAGATACGGCGGACTTTTTGCTTTTCTCGCAGCTGAATTCCATAAGCTGAGTTCTTTGAACGTCCCTGTCCATGTTGACCAGGAGCATAATTACGGCGCTTGATTGCACATTTATCCGTGTAACAGCGATCTCCCTTCAAAAACAGTTCCATATTTTCTCTTCTGCACAGACGGCAGGAAGGTCCTGTATATCGAGCCAATGAAAACCTCCTAAATTTATTGACGCAGTATTAAACTCGTCTTCTTTTCGGCGGACGGCAACCATTATGCGGAATCGGAGTAACGTCTTTAATAAAACTGATGTTAAAACCGGCTGCCTGAAGCGCTCTGAGAGCTGACTCTCGTCCAGACCCCGGACCCTTGACATAGACTTCAACATTTCTCAGGCCATGTTCTTGGGCTTTTTTTGCGCAATCTTCAGCCGCTATTTGAGCAGCAAATGGGGTGCTCTTTCGAGATCCTTTGAAACCTTTTGCTCCTGCTGTCGACCACGCAACTACATTACCTGCAGTATCAGCGATGGTAATCATAGTATTATTAAAGGTAGCATGAATATGAGCTACGCCGTTTGTAATATTCTTACGTTCTTTTTTCTTACGAACCACTTTCTTAGCTGGACTTGCCATTCTGTTCTCCAGGGCTAAATAAAATTATTTCTTCTTACCGGCAACAGTACGAGCAGGGCCTTTTCTCGTACGAGCATTTGTTTTAGTACGCTGGCCCCTTACGGGGAGTCCCTTCCTATGTCGGAGGCCACGGTAACACCCAAGGTCCATAAGACGCTTGATATTCATGGAAACTTCACGACGCAAGTCACCCTCGACTTTGATATTGCGGTCTATCTCATCACGCAGACGAGAAACATCTGATTCCGTTAACTTGTCTGTACGAGTATTCGGATCAATCTTAGTAGCGGCAACAATTGATTCCGCTGTTGAGATGCCAATTCCAAAGATATAGGTCAGGGCAACCACAATCCGTTTGTTCTTAGGTAAGTCAATACCAGCAATTCGTGCCAATTGATCATCCTCCTTTAATTACTCAACCCTGACGTTGGGAATGTTTTGGAATATCGCAAATAACGCGGACAATACCCTTACGCTTAATGATTTTACATTTTACGCAAATCTTTTTTACAGAAGCACGCACTTTCATATTTACTCCCCTTCACGCACCAGCAAGACGTGTTAATATATCAGGACCATTTTCTGTTATTGCTACAGTATGCTCAAAATGTGCTGACAAAAATCCATCAACAGTTTCAACTGTCCAGCCATCAGCTAATATTTTTACATCGTGAGATTTTTCATTGATCATCGGCTCAATCGCAAAAACCATACCTGACTTCAACAGAACGCCCTGACCTGGTGTTCCGTAATTCGGTATCTGAGGGTCCTCGTGCAATCGTTTTCCGATACCATGCCCAACAAAATCGCGAACCACTGAGAACCCATGTTTTTCGACATGGGATTGAATAGCATAAGAGATATCAAAAAGTCTGTTCCCAGGGATAGCCTTCTCAATACCATTATAAAGAGACTCTTCAGTTACAGAAAGCAATCTTGCAACTTTTTCTTCAACAGTCCCAACCGCTAGGGTTACGGCAGCATCGCCATAATAACCGTCATAAAGAACACCGTAATCCAAGCTCAATATATCTCCAGATTTCAGGGGCTCTCTATTAGGGATTCCGTGAACAACCTGTTGATTTGGTGAGCAACAAAGCGCATTCGGATAGTTACAATAACCCTTGAAAGCAGCTTTTGCTTTAAACTTTGTTGTTTCCCTGAGTGCAATCTCTTCAAGTTCAAGAGTTGTAACACCCGGTTTGACACGGTCAGCAAGAAGAGCAAGAATTTCTGCAACTATGTTGCATGATGTCCGCATCCGCTCGATCTCACGAGGAGACTTAAGGACAATCACCAGATCCAACCCCTAACAAAGCTCTTATTTGCTGCTGAATATCTGAGATCGGTAGAGTACCATCAATATGCCTTAACACGCCACGTTCAATAAAATAATTCTTTAAAGGCAATGTTTGCTGATCGTATACAGACAAGCGATTTAAAACAGTTTCTCTTAGATCGTCGTCGCGCTGCAGTAGCTTTCCACCACATGCATCACACAACCCCTCTAGCTTTGGCGGAGCAAAGACGACATGAAATCCTTTTCCACATTCTGGACAAGTTCTGCGCCCAGACAAGCGTTGCACAAGGACTTCATTGGCAACATCGAGCGAAATAACATGATTAATCGTGCGCCCTAAACCTTCTAAAATAACCATCAAAGACTTGGCCTGTGGTATCGTTCGAGGAAAGCCATCAAGAATAAAACCGTTTTCACAATCAGGTGACGAGAGCCTTTCACCTACGAGACCAAGAACAATATCATCTGAAACAAGTTCACCTGCATCCATCACAGCTTTTGCCCTGACACCAAGTGGTGTCTGTGCCTTTACAGCCGAACGAAGCATATCACCGGTAGAGATTTGAGGTATGCGATACTGATCTACAATAAATTGAGCTTGTGTACCCTTGCCTGCACCCGGAGGACCAAACAGTATCAGATTCATTACTTCCTCCCCCTGATACGAACACCTTTCAAGAAACCCTCATAGTTTCGCGTAATAAGGTGTGACTCGATCTGTGCAACCGTATCCATGCCGACACCGATTGCAATCAGTAAAGCAGTACCACCAAAATAGAAAGGCAAATTAAATTTACCAATTAGAATTGAAGGGAGAACACAAACGACTGAGATATAGATAGCACCTGCAAATGTCAGGCGAGTTAAAACTGTATCCATAAATTCAGATGTTTCCTTACCTGGTCTTATACCAGGTATATATCCACCATGTTTTTTTATATTTTCAGCGACATCAACCGGATTAAAAGTCACAGCCGTATAGAAATAGCAAAAAAAGACAATAAAGGCAACAAATAAAATATTATATGCCCAATGACCAGGGGTCAGATTTTTTGCAATTTGCTGAACCCAAGGCACATTGATAAAGTTCGCGATCGTTGCAGGAAACATAATAATTGAAGAGGCAAATATCGGGGGAATCACTCCGGCCATATTAACCTTAAGCGGTAAATGAGACGATTGCGCATTATATGTTTTAAGGCCAACTACTCGCTTTGCATAGTGAATTGGCAACCGACGTTGTCCTCGCTCAACAAAAACAATTCCGGCAATAACAACAAACATAAGCGCAAGAACAAAAATGAGAACAAATAATGACAATTGTCCGGCACTCAACAACTTCCCGGTGTTAACAAGTGCAGTTGGAATACGCACAACAATTCCAGCAAAAATTATCAATGAAATACCGTTGCCAATACCTTTCTCAGACATTTGTTCACCCAACCACATAATGAACGCAGTGCCGGCAGTCAACGTGAGGACTGTCATAAGACGAAAAGACCAGCCTTGAACTGGCACAACAAGTTCTCCAGCGGCCCCCCGCATACTCTCTAATCCTATGGCAATACCAAGACCCTGAACAACGCTTAAAACAATTGTTCCATAGCGAGTATATTGTATGATTTTTTTTCTGCCGGACTCACCCTCTTTTGATAATTTCTCAATAGCAGGGACAACAACCGTTAGCAGTTGGAAAATAATCGATGAAGAAATGTACGGCATGATTCCAAGAGCAAAAACAGTCAACCGCTCAAGAGCACCGCCAGAAAACATATCAAAGAGACCCAAGAGAGTCCCCTGTGCCTGTTTAAAGAAAAGAGACAGCGCAATACGATCAATACCTGGAGTTGGTATGTGGCAACCAATTCTATATACAATAAGCATAGCAAGCGAAAACAAAACTCGCTTTTTTAGTTCAGGTATTTTGAAGATATTATTTAGTGCATCAAGCACTACACTTCTCCTCAGCAATTCCACCAGCTGCAACAATTTTTTCTTTAGCTGACTGACTGAACTTTGTAGCAGAGATATTTAAAGGTTTTGTAAGCGCCCCATTTCCAAGTATTTTAACATTGGATCGCGCACTCTTTATCAAACCTTTTGCAGCTAACTCATCGGGAGTTATCGACGCACCCGAATCAAACACATCAAGCTGGCTCAGGTTTACCAGAGAGTACTCAACACGAGTTAAAGGTGTAAAGCCGCGCTTTGGCAAGCGACGCTGGAGCGGCATCTGGCCACCTTCAAATCCAGCCTTGATGCTACCACCTGAGCGCGCCTTCTGTCCTTTGTGACCTTTTGTTGCAGTTTTACCATGACCTGACCCCGGACCACGACCTATACGTTTACCTTGTTTTGTGGAACCAAGAGCCGGTTTTAAAGTATTCAAATCCATTCTATCCACCTTTAGCTACACAACATGCAGCATGTGACTAATTTTTGAAATCATACCTCTAACTTCAGGTGTATCATTAAGTTCAACAGTGGCATTGACACGTCTCAAACCGAGTCCTGCGACAATTGAGCAATGTTTCTGCGGCTTACCAATTGTACTTTTAATAAGCGTAATTCTTAATTTTGAAGTCATAAGATGTTACCTCAATTTATTCGAGTAAGCCACGTCGTGCGGCCATTTCTTCAGGTGATTTAAGTCTCTGCAAACCAGCAAAAGCTGCTTTGACTACATTATGTGGATTATTTGAACCAAGGCATTTTGACAGAATATTATTTATGCCGGCAGCTTCAAAAATTGCACGTGCAGCTCCACCGGCAATTACTCCCGTACCAGCGGATGCAGGTTTCATAAGCATCCGCCCTGCACCAAATTTTCCTTCAATTTCAAAAGGTATAGTTTGGTACTGGTTTACAGGAACTTTGATCAGGTTTTTTTTGGCCTGTTCGACTCCCTTACGTATTGCCTCAGGAACCTCATTAGCTTTACCAAGTCCATATCCAACATGACCACTTCCATCGCCAACAACAATGAGTGCAGAGAAACTGAAGCGCCTGCCGCCTTTGACTACCTTGGCAACCCGGCTGATATGAACAACGCGGTCAGTCAAGTTAAGATCCGCTGGATTAATTCTGCTCAATTGAAACCTCCTGAAACGTGTTAGAAAAGAAGACCTGACTCGCGAGCTGCATCAGCCAATGCTTTAATTCTTCCGTGGTATAGAAAACCATTGCGATCATAAACAACCGTTTTAATATTGTTTTCTAACGCAATTCGAGCAATTTCTTTACCTACGTGACTTGCTGCATCAACATTTCCCGAGCTGGTTAATTCTGCGGCACTTTGTGACAATGTTGAACAAGCACCTAAAGTAACACCTTTTGAATCATCGATAAGCTGTGCATATATATGTCGAGAGCTTTTAAATACGTTCAATCTAGGTTTTTCCGATGTTCCACGTACTTTCTTACGAACACGTACTTGCCTTTTTAACCTTGTAATAGTTTTAATTGCTGTTTTTGCCACAGGAATCTCCTTATAAAGACTACTTCTTGCCGGTCTTACCAGCTTTTCTTAATATAGTCTCGTCAGCATATTTAATCCCTTTGCCTTTATATGGCTCAGGCGGTCGGAATGATCTGATTTTTGCAGCTGTTTGACCAACAAGTTCTTTATCAAAACCTTTTACCAGAAGTTTCGTCATTTTTTCAACTTCAATAGAAATACCATCTGGTATGTCAAACATTATTTGATGTGAATAGCCAAGGCTTAGAACAAGTTCTTTTCCCTTGATTTCAGCGCGATAGCCAACTCCATTAATTTCGAGACCTTTTTGAAAACCTTTAGTAACACCGGTAACCATATTATTGATCAATGTGCGGGTCAAACCATGAGCTGCACGTGCAGACGTATCAGTGCTATTGCAAGTTACTGTTATGCAACTTTCAGTCATGTTCAGGGTTACACTGGGCATTATCCGACGTGAAAGCGTTCCCATCGGTCCCTGTACACTTAAAATAGAATCGTCAAAATTAAGTTTAACGTCCTTTGATATTTCTATGGGAAGCTTCCCTATTCTCGACATCGCTTCATACTCCTTGAATTCGTGATTACCAAACAGTACAAATGATTTCACCACCAAGGCCTGCTTTGCGTGCAGTACTATCGGTAACAACACCCTTAGAAGTTGATAGAATCACAATACCAAGCCCACATTTTACTGCTGGTATTTCGTCAGACTTGACATAAACTCTACCGCCCGGCTTACTGATGCGTTTAATTTCGTTGATAACGCTATCTTTTTCGTCAATATACTTAAGATAAATCCGCAAGACCCCTTGGAGGTTATCAGATATAACTTTGTAGTTTTTTATATAACCTTCTTGTTTAAGAACTGTAGCAATATTGACTTTTATAGCAGAAGAAGGAATGTCAACTTTTTGGTGCTTAACCATATTGGCATTTCTAATTCTGGTTAGCATATCGGCAATAGGGTCTGTCATCGACATTGTGCATGTGCTCCTATCATTTCTTCAATTATTATGGATTACCAGCTCGATTTTATCACGCCTGGAATCTGTCCCATGGATGCATACTTACGAAGACAAATTCTGCACATTTTGAATTTGCGATAAAATGCCTTCGGTCTTCCACAAACCTCACATCTGCTATGCTGTTGAACTTTGAACTTAGGTTTGCGTTGCGATTTTATGATCATTGAAACTTTTGCCACGGATTCCTCCAGATATCTTAGTTCCTGAACGGCATGCCCAGGTACTTAAGCAGCGCTCTTCCTTCTTCATCAGTTTTTGCACTCGTCACGATGGTTATATTCATACCCTTAATTTTATCAACTGTGTCGTAATTAATCTCAGGGAATATAAGCTGTTCTTTAATACCGAGCGTATAGTTACCTTTTCCATCAAAGGCCTTTCCTGAAACGCCTTTGAAATCCCGAACCCTAGGAAGAGACACATTCATAAGTCGGTCAAGAAATTCATACATTGTGTCACGTCGCAACGTCACCATACAACCAATCGGCATGCCCTCGCGGAGTTTGAACGTAGCAATGGATTTCTTTGCCTTTGTTATTATGGGCTTCTGGCCAGTTATGGCACTGATCTCGGATGCAGCCGAGTCGAGAATTTTTACATTCTGTATTGCTTCGCCAAGTCCCATATTAACAACAACTTTGAGGATTTTGGGAACTTGCATTATATTTGCATAACCAAAATCTGTACGTAATTTTGGAATTATTTCATCTTTATAAAAGTCTTTCAATCGAGCCATCAGATAAATCCTCCTATTCTTTCTCGAGAGAATTGCCACACTTGCCACAAATTCTCATCTTATCGCCATTTTCGAGAACCGTTTTTTTGGCTCGTACCGGCTTGGCACATTTGGAACAGAAGGGCATCACATTTGAAATATGCAGAGCTGCCTCTTTTTCCTTTATACCACCTGGCTCATTACCACGTGCCTTAACGTGTCGTTTAACAATGTTAAGGCCTTCGACAATAATACAATTCTTCTTTGGCATAAATTGAATGACTTTGCCGGTCTTGTTTTTATCTTTACCGGCAATAACCATCACGGTCTCGCCTTTAATAACATGTGATTTTGTGGCTTGCATCTATGTTTCTCCGATTAAATTAGAGTACTTCCGGCGCAAGAGAAATTATTTTCATGAATTTTTTTGCACGCAATTCTCTGGCAACGGGGCCGAATATACGTGTACCGATTGGCTCTTTCTGATTATTGATGACAACACCTGAATTATCATCAAAACGGATGTAGGAACCATCTGGGCGACCTAACTCTTTTGCTGTACGCACAATAACAGCTTTAACAACGTCACCCTTTTTAACTTTTGAATTAGGTAAGGCTTCGCGAACTGAAGCGACTATGATGTCACCAATTCCCGCATACTTACGTTTAGAACCACCGAGAACCTTAATGCAAAACAGCTTCTTGGCACCGGAATTATCTGCAACGTCTAGTATTGTTTGCATCTGTATCATTACTCAGTACCCCTGTCTTAAGAGATGCATTATTCGCTTATTTGTTTTAAATTCCAACGTTTATCTTTACTCAAAGGCCTACATTCAATGATCTGTACATGGTCACCAACTTTACAACTGTTGTTTTCATCATGCACTTTATAAGTAGCACTACGTTTAATATATTTATTATACACAGAATGCTTGATAAGTCTGTCAACCTTGACAACAACAGTCTTATCCATCTTATCACTAACGACAACTCCTATTTGAGTCCTTCTGTGACCACGCTCGCTCATGTGAAGCTCCCTATGCCCTATTCTCAGTAAGGATCGTATTAACCTGTGCGATACCTTGACGGATTGTTTTCAGCTTTGCTGTATTTTCAAGGCGACCTGTATGCAACTGAAATTTAAGATTGAATAGTTCCTGAACGAGTTCACCTTTTTTAGACTTAAGATCTTCAATAGACATATTACGCAAATCCTTAGGTTTCATTGTTTTCGCTCCTGGCAATAAACTTTGTCGAGATCGGCAGTTTGTGTGCTGCTAATCGAAGGGCTTCGCGAGCAATCTCCTCAGTAACACCCTCCATCTCATAAAGAATGGTGCCTGGCTTAATTACAGCAACCCAGGAATCTGGAGACCCTTTTCCCTTACCCATCCTCGTCTCTGCAGGTTTCGCAGTCAGAGGTTTATCAGGGAAAATTCTAATCCAAATTTTGCCACCCCTTTTAATATAACGTGTCATGGCAATACGCGCAGCTTCGATCTGTCTCGAATCAAGCCAACCACATTCAGTAGCTTGTATACCAAATTCACCAAAGGACAAGGTAATACCGCGACAGGGTTTACCCGACATACGACCTTTCATCTGTTTTCTATGTTTAACCCGTTTCGGTAATAACATTGAAACTTACTCCTGTTCTACAAAGTATAATTTAATGACTTGGAAGAACTTCACCTTTAAAAATAAGAACCTTTACGCCAATAAGTCCGTATGTCGTCTTCGCTTCAGCAAAACCATAATCAATGTCAGCGCGTAGAGTATGTAAAGGCACACGTCCCTCACGGTACCATTCAGTACGCGACATTTCGGCACCACCAAGTCGTCCAGAGCAGGTGATACGAATTCCTTTAGCACCAAACTTAAGTGAAGATGTTACACTTTTCTTCATAGCTCTTCGAAATGCGATTCGACGCTCCAACTGAAGGGCAACATTTTCAGCAACCAGTTGCGCATCCAATTCCGGCTTACGAACCTCAATAATATTGATAAAAATTTCTTTGGAGGTGAGATTTGAAAGCTCTTTTTTAATAGTTTCAACCTCAGAGCCCTTTTTACCGATAATCAGACCTGGACGTGCCGTATAAATATTGATTTTTGTCTTATTTGCAGCCCGCTCTATTTCAATTTTTGAAATACCAGAGCTATACAGACGCTTTTTTAAAAATGCACGAATCTTAAGATCCTCATGCAAAAGCTTTGCATAATCAGCCTCAGCGTACCATTTGGAGTCCCACGTTTTGATTACTCCAAGTCTGAAACCTATCGGATTTACTTTTTGTCCCAAACTACACCTCCGCGAAAATGAAACTATTTCGAATCTGACAGCGTTACGTTTATATGGCTAGTTGCCTTGCGGATCTTACTTGCACGTCCCATAGCACGAGGCAAAAACCGCTTTAAAACTGCACCGCCATCAACATAAATGGACTTTACATATAATCTATCCACATCTGACACACCTTTTTGCTCTGCATTTGCAACGGCCGACTTTAATAATTTGGAAATAAGCTTTGCTGAAGGCTGTGGAAGGAACCTTAAATTATTAAGTGCCTCTTGAATTACTTTGCCTCTGACGAGATCGACAACCAGCCTGGTTTTACGTGGAGAAAGTCGAACTGATGTCAGTTTTGCACTGGATTCCATTTAAAACTCCTTTGCTACTTCTTAACTTTGCTCTTTCTGTCAGCTGCATGACCATGAAAGGTCCTCGTGGGAGAAAATTCACCCAGCTTATGACCCACCATATTTTCCGTCACATACACAGGAACAAATTTTTTCCCGTTGTGTACCGCAAAACTGATGCCGATAAAATCAGGAGTAATCGTAGATCTTCGTGACCATGTCTTAATTATTTTTTTGGAGCTTGGACCTTCAGCAAGCACTTTTTTATAAAGATGCTCATCAACAAATGGTCCTTTTTTTATTGAGCGTGCCATTTTAAGTCCTCACACTATTTGTTTCGCTTCTTAACAATAAAGCGATCAGTTGATTTATTTGACCTTGTTTTATAACCTTTGGTCGGAATACCCCACGGAGTTACAGGATGACGTCCACCGGATGTGCGGCCTTCACCACCACCATGTGGATGGTCAACCGGGTTCATTGCCACGCCGCGCACTTTGGGTCTCTTGCCAAGCCATCGTGAGCGACCAGCTTTACCAATACTTACTTTTTCGTGATCAAGATTGCCAACCTGTCCTATTGTTGCGTAACAGTCCTGAAGAACCATACGCACTTCTCCAGATGGCAGCTTAACCTGTGAATACCTGCCTTCTTTTGCCATGAGCTGAGCGAAAGTACCTGCGCTCCTAGCAAGTTGGGCACCCTTACCAAGCTTAAGTTCAACATTATGAATTATGGTGCCCAGCGGGATTGCCTTTAACGGAAGTGCATTACCCGGCTTAATGTCTGCATCCGGACCACTAATTACCGTATCTCCAACCTTGAGGTCTAAAGGAGACAAAATGTACCGCTTCTCGCCATCAGCATAGTGCAGTAAGGCGATACGAGCACTGCGACAAGGATCGTACTCTATGCTTGCAACCTTTGCTGGGATACTCAATTTATCACGACGAAAGTCAATTATTCGATACTTCTGTTTATGGCCTCCACCTTGGTGTCGCGAGGTTATTCGGCCGAGTGCATTTCTACCGCCTGATTTCTTCAAACTAATCAGAAGAGATTTTTCAGGCGTGGATGTTGTAATCTCTTCAAACGTCGAGCAGGTCTGATGTCTACGGCCTGGCGATGTTGGCTTATAAATCTTGATTCCCATTGTGAACCCCGAAAATGTTGATTAAACCTCAAAAAAATCTAAAGACTGACCCTGTTGGAGGGTCACATAGGCTTTTTTCCAGTTTGAGTGTTTTCCATAATTTCGACCAAATCGTTTTACTTTACCCGCAACATTGACAGTTCTGACATTGTCTACTTTAACTTTGAATAAAGTCTCAACAGCATTCTTAATCTCAATTTTATTTGCTTCTCTATCAACCACAATGGCAACCGTATTTGTTGCTTCACCACCCAAAGATGTTTTTTCGGTCACGTGCGGTTTCTTTATGACTGAATAAATGTTCATATATGCAGAGCTCCTTCTACAGATTGGAGTGCTCCCTGAGTAATAATAAGATTTTTATACTTCAGGAGATCATGGATGTTAAGTGCATCATGCTTCAGAAGCTTTACATGTGGTACATTCCGACATGAGAGGTGCAAATTATTTGAAACATCATCAGTAATCAATAGAAACCGATCCATTTCGAATCGCTTCATAAATCCCACAAAGTCTTTTGTGGATATTGATTTAAAATCCAACATATCCATAACAGTTATACGACTATTTTTATACTGATAGGAAAGAGCAGAGCAAATAGCAGCTTTCCGAGCTTTTTTATTCATACTGAGATTGTATACTTTTGGCCTGGGGCCAAACGCAACTCCGCCCCCCGGATACTGCGGGGCTCTTACACATCCCTGACGCGCGCCACCCGTTCCTTTTTGTTTAAAAGGCTTTTTACCGCTGCCCGCAACTTCAGAACGCGTCTTGGTTTTAACCGTACCTGCTCGCCTGTTTGCAAGCTGAATACGAAGCGCCAGATGCATTAAATGTTCCTTAACCTCTGTGTTAAAGATCAAATCAGACAGTTGAATTTCGCCGACTTGCTCTTTATTCATGTTGTAAACTGCAATCGAAGGCATACCAAGTACTCCTGCTTAAGCTTTTACGCTGTTCTTAATAAGAACAACGTTGTTACGATGGCCAGGTATTGCACCTTTAATCATGAGGAGATTATCAGCGGTTTCAACACGTACAATTTGAAGACGCTGGATAGTTACCTGCTCATTTCCAAGCTGTCCAGGCATTTTCTTATTTTTAAACACTCTCGAAGGAGTCGCTGAAGCACCTATGGAACCAGGTGCCCGATGAAAGCGCGAACCGTGTGAGGCACGCCCACCCCTAAAGTTATAGCGTTTAATAACACCCTGAAAGCCTTTTCCGATGCTTGTGCCTGAAACATCTACAAAGTCACCAGGCTCAAATTGTTCAACTGTCAGCACGTCGCCAAGATTCAACTCCGGTCGCTCATCAAATTTGAGTTCTTTTAAATACCTGAATGCTCCCTGCCCCGTTTTCGCACAATGCCCTAACTTAGGCTTTGTAACAGTCGAGGCAGCAATAGATTCAAAGCCAACTTGAACTGAGTCATAACCATCTGAAGAAACGGTTTTTTTCTGAGTAACAACACAAGGGCCAGCCTGCACGACAGTTACAGGTATGCAAGTACCGTCTTCTAAAAATAGTTGGGTCATCCCCAACTTTATTCCAATAATACCTTTTTTCATGTCATGTCCTATTCGAAAAAAGTACTCTACAATTTAATTTCTACATCAACGCCAGCAGCCAAATCCAACTTCATAAGGGCATCTACCGTCTGTTGGGTAGGGTCAAGTATATCAATAAGCCTTTTATGAGTCCGTATTTCAAACTGATCCCTGGATTTCTTATCTACATGTGGACCACGAAGCACACAATATTTATTGATTACCGTCGGAAGAGGAATCGGGCCCGCAACACGAGCACCTGTTCTTTTTGCAGTATCAACAATCTCTGTTACGGATACATCAAGCAACTTATGGTCATATGCCTTAAGGCGAATTCTGATTTTCTGGCTCTGCATTGATATCCTCGTTACGTTTTTATTCAATAATCGAGCTGACGACGCCGGCGCCAACGGTACGGCCGCCTTCACGGATGGCAAAGCGCAGACCTTCATCCATGGCGATCGGAGTGATCAGGTTTACGGTGACAGCAACATTGTCTCCAGGCATGACCATCTCTGTGCCGGCTGGCAGGTCAACAATACCGGTAACGTCTGTTGTACGGAAGTAAAACTGGGGGCGATATCCGTTGAAGAACGGTGTATGACGACCACCCTCCTCTTTACTGAGTATGTACGCCTCAGCCTTAAATTTCGTGTGCGGAGTGATTGAGCCGGGTTTGGCAAGAACTTGACCACGCTCGATCTCCTCACGCTTGATTCCGCGGAGAAGTGCGCCGATGTTGTCGCCAGCACGTCCTTCATCGAGAAGCTTACGGAACATTTCGACACCGGTGACGGTGGTTTTGGCGGTTGCTTTGATACCGACAACCTCGACTTCTTCACCGACTTTTATGATACCGCGCTCAACACGACCGGTTGCAACAGTTCCGCGTCCTGAGATGGAGAATACGTCTTCTACCGGCATCAGGAAGGGTTTGTCAATGGCGCGTTCCGGATTCGGTATGTAACTGTCGACCGCGTCCATAAGTTTGTTGATGGAGTCTTCGCCAAGCTCACTTTTTTCACCCTCAAGGGCTTTAAGTGCAGAGCCCTTGATGATTGGAATATCGTCGCCCGGAAAATCGTAGGACGATAGAAGTTCGCGAATTTCAAGCTCGACAAGCTCAAGAAGCTCTTCATCATCAACCATGTCGGCTTTGTTCAGGTACACAACCATGTAGGGAACGCCTACCTGACGGGCAAGCAGGATGTGCTCGCGGGTCTGGGGCATCGGGCCATCGGCTGCCGATACGACAAGTATCGCACCGTCCATCTGTGCAGCACCTGTGATCATGTTCTTGACGTAATCAGCATGACCCGGACAGTCCACATGGGCGTAGTGACGATTGTCAGTTTCATATTCAACGTGGGCAGTGGCAATGGTGATGCCGCGCTCACGTTCTTCCGGCGCATTATCGATCTGGTCGAAGGCTTTGAATTCAGCCTGACCCTTGCCTGCCAGTACCTTGGTTATTGCAGCAGTCAATGTGGTCTTGCCGTGGTCAACGTGACCAATCGTGCCAATGTTTACATGCGGTTTGTTGCGCTCAAATTTAGCCTTCGCCATGATAACGGGCCCTCCTTATTTCTGTTTTCTAGCCTTTTGCTTTTGCAACTATTTCTTCGGCTACCGATTTCGGTACCGGCTCATAGTGGTCAAATGTCATTGAATATGTTGCACGCCCTTGAGTTGCTGAACGTAAATCAGTTGAATATCCAAACATGGATGCCATTGGCACCATCGCACTAATTATTTGTGCCCCAGCGCGCGTATCCATACCCATGATGCGACCGCGTCTTGAGTTCAAGTCGCCGATAACGTCTCCCATGTACTCCTCAGAGACGACAACTTCAACAGATACTATAGGTTCAAGAATTATGGGGGACGCTTTTTGGCACCCTTCTTTAAAACCCATTGAGCCGGCAATTTTAAATGCCATCTCGGATGAGTCAACTTCGTGATAAGAGCCGTCTATTAGTGTTACTTTTACATCAACTACAGGAAATCCCGCAAGAACACCATTCTCAGTTGCTTCAAGAATTCCCTTACCAACTGCGGGAATATACTCACGCGGCACCACACCACCCTTGATGGCATCAACAAATTCAAAACCCTTACCTGCTTCTTGCGGTTCAACTTCAAGCCAAACATGGCCATATTGACCACGGCCACCTGATTGTCTAACAAATTTACCTTCTACTTTTACTTTTTTAGAGATAGTTTCGCGATAGGCAACCTGTGGTTTTCCAACATTTGCCTGAACTTTGAATTCGCGCATCAGTCGGTCAACGATAATTTCAAGGTGTAACTCACCCATGCCTGAAATGATTGTTTGCCCAGTTTCTTCGTCTGTTTTTACACGAAAAGATGGATCTTCACTGGCAAGTTTTTGGAGGCTGAGTCCTAATTTTTCCTGATCAGCTTTTGTTTTAGGTTCAATAGCAATAGAGATTACCGGTTCGGGAAAATCTATCGATTCCAAAATAACCGCGTTTTCTTCATTGCAAAGCGTGTCACCAGTCGTTGTGTACTTCAGACCAACAGCAGCAGCTATATCACCCGCATATACTTCTTTTATTTCCTCACGCTTATTTGCGTGCATTTTTAGTATTCGGCCAATACGCTCTTTCTTGCCCTTCGTCGAGTTGTAAATGTACGACCCTGAATTCACGACTCCAGAATACACCCTAAAAAAGGTAAGTTGCCCGACAAAAGGGTCGGTCATAATTTTAAAACCAAGTGCAGAAAACGGTGCACTGTCAGAAGCAATACGTTCAACCTCTTCGCCACTGTCAGCGTCGATGCCCTTTATTGCCGGTATGTCAAGTGGCGATGGCATATAGTCAACAACTGCGTCAAGTAAATTTTGTACGCCCTTATTTTTAAACGCAGTACCACAGATTACCGGATATATTTTTATGTTTATGGTACACGTGCGAATTGCCAACATTATTTCTTCGTCAGTCAACTGTTCGCCACTCAAGTACTTATCCATGAGAGCATCATCGTGACTGGAAATCTCTTCTATCATTTTTTCGCGGTATTCTTTTGCTTCTTCCAACAAATCTGAAGGGATATCTTCTTCATGATAATTTGCGCCCAAAGCCTCATCTTCCCAGATTACAGCTTTCATGCGCACAAGATCGATAACACCCTTAAAGTTTTCTTCTTTTCCAATGGGAATTTGAATTGGAAGCGGATTTGCTTTCAGACGATCCTTGATCATCTGTACACCGCGGTAGAAATCTGCACCAACGCGATCCATCTTATTTATAAATGCAATCCTCGGCACACCGTACTTATCAGCTTGCCTCCATACGGTTTCCGACTGTGGCTCAACTCCACCAACAGAACAAAAGACTGCAACAGCACCATCCAAAACACGAAGGGATCGCTCAACTTCTATGGTAAAATCAACATGGCCTGGCGTATCAATTATGTTTATCAGATGATCGCGCCAAGAGCAGGTAGTTGCTGCAGAGGTTATAGTAATCCCTCTTTCCTGCTCCTGCTCCATCCAGTCCATGGTGGCTGTACCGTCATGAACCTCACCAATTTTATGTGAAACTCCAGTATAGTAAAGAATACGCTCGGTTGTCGTTGTTTTACCAGCGTCAATATGAGCCATAATTCCGATGTTTCTATATTTTTCAAGTGGTGCTAAACGGGGCACAGATTCCTCCGGATAATATTACTGATCACCAGCGATAGTGGGCAAAAGCACGGTTTGCCTCTGCCATCTTATGAACATCTTCACGCTTCTTGACTGCTGCGCCGCGGTTATTAAAGGCATCGAGTATTTCGCCGGCCAACTTATCTTTCATGGTCTTTTCACTACGAGCCGTGGAGTACTTTATCAACCAGCGCATTGCCAATGAGACACGACGATCCGGCCTAACCTCGATAGGGACCTGATAGGTGGAACCGCCAACCCTGCGCGACTTGACTTCCAGAGCCGGTTTTATATTATCAAGACCCTTCTTAAGAACCTTTACGGCCTCTTCATTTGATTTCTGAGCTACAATCTCCAGAGCACCATATAAGATTGATTCAGCAATGCTTTTTTTTCCAGCAAGCATCAAGACGTTGATCAACTTTGCAACCGTTTTGTCATGGAACTTTGGGTCAGGCAGTATATTTCTTTTAGGAACTTCTCTTCTTCTAGGCATACAAAACCCCTTGATTTAAAAAGCGAGTAATTATTTTGGCCGCTTAGCGCCGTACTTCGAACGACTTTTTTTGCGGTCTTTCACGCCCACGGAATCAAGTGTACCGCGAACAATATGGTAACGAACCCCAGGAAGGTCTTTTACCCTGCCACCCCGGATCAAAACCACCGAATGCTCTTGAAGATTGTGGCCGACGCCCGGTATATATGACGTTACTTCGATGCCATTTGTCAGGCGCACCCTGGCAACCTTGCGGAGTGCAGAGTTAGGTTTTTTGGGTGTCGTTGTATACACTCTGGTACAAACACCTCGTTTTTGAGGACAGCACTTGAGAGCAGGCGCGGTCGACTTATCACGCTTGCTTTCCCTGCCGATACGAATCAACTGATTAATCGTTGGCATAATTAATAAACTCTCCCAGCAAAAATAAGCTTACCGCCCAACTGAGCGGACAGTGAAACTAACAATCGCCCAGCACAATGTCAAGGCATTTCTCAACAACCAGAACCCCGACGACAGATACACTCGAAGCAGAAACATTGATCTTGTCACAAGGGCAAAACAAAAAGTATAAATCAACAATTGCTTAAGATCTGTGCCATTATGCGAATACCACTCGCATGCTTGGTGGGGAATGGAATAGGTGTAGACCGCAAAAAAACGGCATCTCCATTCAGATTCAAGACATACTTAGTCTTGGGCACCAGACCTTAAAGAGACAATATATATACGGGATTAAAATACACCTGTCAACATTTAAATCGCACGCTTGAAAAAATAATACGTTAAGCCTCAAAAGGCATTGAGCATGTTTGCGATTCACACAACAGACATAAAAAAACAGGCCGACAGAGGGAATTCCCCCCTATCGACCTGCTCAAAAACCCCTACTAAGCGGCTTCCAGCGCCTCTTCCTGGGTAATGCTTGAAATAATATTCTCTGGCTCGGAAACGTCCGTTAGCATGCGCACATTCCTGTATGTGGCAAGACCGGTACCCGCAGGAATCAGTCTCCCCATGATCACATTTTCTTTAAGTCCCCTGAGATGATCGATTTTTCCCTCAATGGCTGCCTGTGTCAGCACCTTCGTTGTCTCCTGGAATGAGGCCGCGGAAATAAACGATTCTGTTGAAAGTGACGCCTTGGTAATACCCAGCAGTAACGGTTCAGCAATAGCAGGCCGCTTATTATCGTTAAATGCTTTTTGGTTCTCTGATTCAAATACCCAACGTTCAACCTGGTCATCGACCAACAAACCGGTATCCCCAACGTCTTTGATTCGTACGCGCCTGAGCATCTGACGCACTATAACCTCTATGTGTTTATCGTTGATTTTTACGCCTTGTAAACGATAAACCTCCTGCACTTCATCAACGAGATATTTGGCAAGCTCCTTAACACCAAGCACTCGAAGAATATCATGTGGATTGGATGAGCCATCCATTAACGGTTCACCGGCACGTACGTGGTCGCCCTCATGAACACTGATGTGTTTCCCTTTGGGGATCAGATATTCTTTTGGCTCACCCATTTCCGGCGTGACAATTACTTTACGTTTTCCCTTGGCATCTTTACCGTACGAAACACGTCCGTCTATTTCAGTTATGACAGCAAAATCCTTAGGCTTGCGAGCCTCAAACAGTTCTGCAACCCGTGGCAAACCACCTGTGATATCCTTGGTTTTTGTTGTTTCACGGGGGATTTTGGCAATGATATCACCAGCACTGATTGCTGCATCATCATGAACTGCTATATTGGCACCTACGGGCAGGAAATAACGCCCGATGGTGCTACTTGTCGCATCAGGTGAGTCGCCGGCAATACTTTTAATGGCGATGCGAGGTCTCTTGTCACTATCTTTTGATTCAATAATAACTTTACGAGAGAGGCCGGTAACTTCATCGAGCTGCTCCTCCATCGTTACACCCTCAATGATATCACCAAACTTAACCTTACCGGCAAATTCAGTGAGAATCGGCATGGTATACGGATCCCATTCTGCCAGAATTCCGCCCTGCGTAACCTTGCCACCGGGGGCTATCTTTATTTTTGCACCATACACAACAACATACTTTTCGCGTTCACGGCCGGTTTCATCTACCACGGCAATTTCGCCATTGCGGTTCATAACGATGTGGTGTCCTTCAGCGTTAACAACCGTATTCAGGTTGATAAACTTGAGAATACCATCGGTACGCGACTCAAGTGACGTCTGTTCTGCACGTCGGGATGCCGTTCCACCGATGTGGAATGTACGCATCGTGAGCTGTGTACCAGGTTCTCCAATCGACTGTGCTGCAATGACTCCGACAGCCTCACCCAAATTGACACTATGCCCACGCGCCAAGTCGCGGCCATAGCACTTGGAGCAGATGCCACGACGACTTTGACAGGTTAATACGGAACGAATCTTTACTTTTTCTAGTCCTGAGTCTTCAATCCGCTTAACCAATGACTCATCGATTTCCTCATTTGCCGCCACCAGTATCTCGTCGGTTATCGGGTCAAGAATATCGTCAAGAGCTACACGACCGAGGATTCTATCGCCGATGTGTTCAATTATTTCGCCACCCTCTGTTAACGACGAGACAATCAACCCATCCAATGTTCCACAATCGTCTTCTGCAATGATTGCATCTTGGGCAACGTCAACCAGACGGCGGGTCAGATAACCGGAGTTTGCAGTTTTGAGTGCAGTATCAGCCAAGCCCTTACGTGCGCCATGGGTTGAGATAAAGTATTGTAGGACTGTTAAGCCCTCACGGAAATTGGCGGTAATAGGGGTTTCAATAATTTCACCCGACGGCTTGGCCATCAAACCACGCATACCCGCCAACTGACGAATCTGCTGGGCAGAGCCCCTTGCTCCGGAATCCGCCATCATGTGAATGGCGTTGAAAGATGATTCTTCACAAACACCCAAACCTTCCACATAAAACTTTTCCTTCGAAAGATTATCAAGCATATCTTTTGCGATATCCTCGGTAGCCTTCGCCCAAATATCGATTACCTTGTTATAGCGCTCCCCGTCGGTGATAAGACCCTCGGTATACTGATTCTGAATTTCTTTAACCTCTTCCTCAGCCTTTGCGAGAATGGCGGTTTTACCTTCAGGGATAACCATATCATCAAGACAGATTGAGATTCCTGCCAGATTGGCATAGCGGAATCCGATGTCTTTCAATTTGTCTGCAAGAATTACGGTTTCTTTGTTGTCAGCCATTCGATAACAGGTATCGACAAGGTTGGATAATTCCTTCTTGTTCATCACCTTATTGACAGCACTAAAAGGAACAGAATCGGGCAGAATTTCCCTCAGAATGATACGACCAGCCGTAGTGTCAATCAGCTGGGATTTTTCATCGGTAACAAGGTTCTTCATGCGAACCTTGATCGTAGCCTGCATATCGACTTCACCAGCGTCAAATGCGATACGAACCTCATCCGGGCCGGAGAATATTTTACCGGTTCCCTTGACTTTCCGGTATAGAGGCATGCCGCTTCCGGCATCTAGCTTTTCCTTACCGGTTTCTTCGTCCAGCTCGGGTTCATAGAGTCTGTCACGGGTCATGTAGTACGCGCCCAGAACCATATCCTGCGATGGCACAATAATAGGTTTTCCATGTGCAGGTGAGAGGATATTGTTGGTTGACATCATCAGGACACGGGCTTCTACCTGGCTTTCCACGGAAAGCGGCAGATGTACAGCCATCTGGTCACCGTCAAAGTCGGCATTGAAAGCAGTACAAACCAGTGGATGAAGCTGAATGGCCTTGCCTTCAATCAGCACAGGTTCAAAGGCCTGAATACCGAGACGATGCAGGGTCGGAGCGCGGTTCAACATAACCGGATGCTCCTTAATAACCTCTTCAAGGACATCCCAGACTTCGGGGCGCTCCTTCTCTACCATCTTTTTTGCGCTCTTGATGGTTGTTACGTAGCCACGCTCCTCAAGCTTATTGTAAATAAATGGCTTAAACAGCTCCAAGGCCATTTTTTTAGGGAGACCACATTGATGGAGTTTGAGTTCCGGGCCAACGACGATAACGGAGCGCCCGGAATAGTCAACTCGCTTACCAAGCAGATTTTGTCTAAAGCGCCCTGATTTACCCTTCAACATGTCGGAGAGGGATTTCAAGGGACGCTTGTTCGGCCCAGCAATCGCCCTTCCGCGACGGCCATTATCAAACAATGCATCCACTGCTTCCTGTAGCATACGCTTTTCATTTCGTATGATCACTTCAGGCGCTTGCAACTCCACCAGCCGCTTCAAGCGGTTGTTACGGTTAATAACCCTTCGGTAGAGATCATTTAGATCTGACGTTGCAAAACGTCCACCATCCAACGGTACCAAGGGTCTCAGTTCCGGGGGCAACACCGGTATACATTCAAGAATCATCCACTCTGGCTTGTTGCCGGAAGACTTGAATGCCTCCAGTACTTTAAGACGCTTTGCAGTTTTTTTGCGTTTTGCCTCACTGGTGGACTCCATCATTTCAGTGCGCAATAGACCAGACAGTTCGTCAAGATTAATCGACTTCAGACACTCCCTGATGGCTTCCGCTCCCATACCACCATCGAATGCATCTGTGCCGAACTCCTGCTGCGCTTTAAGGAATTTTTCCTCGGACATCACCTCGCAAAACTGCAGAGGCGTATTTTTGGGATTACTAATTACAAATGCTTCAAAATAAAGAACTTTCTCGAGGTCCTTTAAAGTTATATCAAGCAGGTTTCCAATTCGAGACGGCAGTGACTTGAGAAACCAGATATGTGCAACCGGCGTAGCCAAATCAATATGTCCCAGGCGTTCACGGCGAACTTTAGAGGGAATGACTTCTACACCGCATTTCTCGCAGATTATACCGCGGTGCTTCATGCGTTTGTATTTACCGCAGTTACACTCGTAATCTTTTGTGGGCCCAAAAATTTTGGCACAAAATAAACCATCACGCTCAGGTTTGAACGTACGATAATTAATGGTCTCCGGCTTTTTAACTTCTCCGTGTGAACGCTCTCGAATCTTTTCCGGTGATGAAACGGATATCCGTATTGCAGAAAAATGGAGCGGATCTTTGGGTTTATCAAAAAAACTGAAATAATCTTCCACGATGCTCTCCTCCGTATATATCTGAAGCTACGCCTTAAAACCGGGTACGGCTGGTAGCGCAGGAATGGGGTGCGTGCAATTCCCTACACGCACGGCTTTATTCTTCTTCACTCTCAAGCAACTCTACATCAAGACAGAGAGACTGCAATTCCTTGATGAGAACGTTAAATGATTCAGGCAAACCAGGTTCCAGAGTATGTTTGCCTTTCACAATGGCTTCATACATCCTGGTACGACCGGAAACATCATCAGACTTGACCGTGAGGAACTCCTGCAGAGCATAGGCTGCGCCGTATGCTTCCATAGCCCACACCTCCATCTCGCCCAGTCGCTGACCACCAAACTGGGCCTTGCCACCCAGAGGCTGCTGAGTTACGAGGCTGTAGGGGCCGATTGATCGAGCATGGATCTTGTCATCAACCAGATGGTGTAGCTTGAGCACGTACATTACACCGACTGTAACCTTATGCTTGAACGGATCACCTGATCGACCATCGAACAGCGTTACCTGACCTGATGAATGGAAACCAGCTTTTCCCAGCATTCCTTTGATCTTGTCTTCGGACGCCCCTTCAAAAACAGGTGAAGCCATTGGCACACCGCGCTGGAGGCGTCGGCATACCTGTAAAAGCTCTTCCTGTCCAAGCGCGTCAATAAATGCTCCCACTTCCTCATCGCCATAGACGTCTTTCAGATATTTCTTCAGGTTGTCCTCAGAAGAGTGTTTCTGAAGCATCTCCTCAATCCGCCAACCGATACCTTTAGCTGCCCATCCAAGATGTGTTTCAAGAATTTGCCCCACATTCATACGTGAAGGAACACCCAGCGGGTTAAGCACAATCTCAACCGGACGCCCATCTTCCATGTAGGGCATGTCTTCTTCAGGAAGAATACGTGAGACGACACCCTTGTTTCCGTGGCGTCCGGCCATCTTGTCACCAACCTGCAGCTTACGTTTGATGGCAATGTAGACTTTAACCATTTTTATAACACCGGGAGGAAGGTCATCACCACGGCGGAGCTTCTGGATTTTGTCTTCAAAAACAGTTTGGATCAACTCAATCTGACGATTGAGTGTATCTATCACCTGACTAATTTTTTCTTCCGTTTCACCTTCATCAAGAACGGAAATATTTCTCAACTCCTCAACTGACAGGGTTTTCAGGACTTCTTCCGTAATTTCCGTTCCCTTTGGCTGAATAACCGTAGCATCGCGCCCCTCGAGTTTTACAGCCAATGTCTTTCCGACCAGCAGGCGGTGTAATTTGGTTTCAGCTGAAGAGCGGATGATTCTAATCTCATCCTGCTCATCCTTGCGCAACTTTTCCTCTTCGGCTTTCTCAATCAACTCAGTACGGGAGTCCTTATCGGATCCCTTACGAGAAAACACCTTAGCTCCAATTACCGTTCCCTCAACACCTGGCGGCACCGTAAGAGAAGTGTCTCTCACGTCTCCTGCTTTTTCACCAAAAATTGCACGCAATAATTTTTCTTCCGGTGAAAGTTGAGTTTCGCCTTTTGGCGTAATCTTTCCAACCAAAATGTCTTGGGGTTTTACCTCGGCGCCAATACGAATTATACCTGACTCATCAAGATCCTTGAGCGTTTCTTCTCCCAGATTGGGTATGTCAGCTGTAATCTCTTCCTTACCGAGCTTTGTGTCGCGTGCAACACACTCAAACTCTTCGATGTGAATCGACGTATAGCGGTCGTCTTTGACAAGTTTTTCTGATACCAGGATCGAGTCCTCAAAGTTGTACCCACCCCACGGCATAAATGCCACGACAATATTTTGACCAAGAGCCAGTTCACCCATTTCAGTAGAGGGGCCGTCAGCAATAACATCACTGCGCTTAACCACATCACCAACCTTGACAACTGGTTTGTTGTTTATGCAGGTATTTTGATTCGAGCGAGCGAATTTGGTCAAATTATAAATATCAACGCCGGTGCCGGTTTCATCGCGTTCTGACTCATCAATCTTGATAACGATACGGGAGGCATCAACTGATTCCACGACACCGTCATGGCGAGCTATAACGGACACGCCGGAATCCTTTGCAACAATACGCTCCATGCCGGTGCCCACAAGCGGTGAATCGGCTCTCAACAGTGGAACGGCCTGACGCTGCATGTTGGACCCCATCAAAGCTCGGTTTGCGTCATCATTTTCCAGGAAAGGAATTAGGGATGCAGCAACTGATACAAGCTGTTTTGGCGCAACATCCATCAACTCTATTTCGTCACGGTGAACAAGAATGAATTCACCGCTTTTTCGAGCAGACACATAATCGTTCACAAAACGACCATCTCCATCCACTTCCGCATTTGCCTGGGCAATGGCATGTCCCTCCTCTTCAAGAGCAGAAAAGAAGCGAACCTCAGTTGTAAGCCGGCCTTCATGCACGATACGATACGGAGTTTCCACAAAACCATGTTCATTGATTCGAGCATAGGTTGAAAGTGACGCAATCAAGCCGATATTGGGTCCTTCAGGGGTTTCAATCGGACAAACCCTGCCATAATGGGTAGGGTGAACATCTCGGACCTCAAACCCCGCACGCTCACGTGTCAAACCACCTGGTCCAAGAGCGGAAAGACGGCGTTTATGTGTTACCTCAGAGAGTGGGTTGGTCTGATCCATGAACTGCGACAGCTGTGATGAACCAAAGAATTCCTTGACAACCGCAGAGACCGGTTTTGAATTTATGAGATCGTGCGGCATCAAATTTTCTACTTCCTGCAGACTCATTCTCTCCTTGATAGCTCGCTCCATGCGCACAAGGCCGATGCGATACTGGTTTTCAAGCAACTCACCAACAGCACGTACACGGCGATTACCAAGATGATCGATATCATCAATGGAGCCACGTCCGTTTTTAAGGTCTATCAGATAACGAACAATTTCGAGAATATCATTTTTAGGATTCTTCAAAATCACTGATTCAAACAGATCTTCAAAAAGCATTCTGTTTCGGCGAAGCGCTTCAATCGCACGACGGTTTTCATCGAATACGCCAAGATCGATAGCATCAGACAGTTTTATTGTCTCATCGCTCAATCCAAAATTCGAAAAAGTTTCTTTTTGATAAAAATCCACATCTAAAAGCAGATTATTGATTTCTTTCAACAGCTGGTCTTTTAACTTCTCTGAAACCGGTTGGGCAGGGTCGTGCTTGATCAGAACTTTTGCGAATTCTGCAGGTAAACGCGTCATCACATGCTGGGAAAAACGGTTTTCTGTCGAGGTCAGCGCCTTCACAAGCTCTTCAAAGCTCGCAACATCATACCCGGAAAACATGCATGGAGCATTCAGCACCGTACACTCTGGCCACACTTTAAGTCCGAGTTTGAAATTCAACTTTAAACGACCAACGGCGGACAGATCGTACCGTTCAGGGTTGAAGAACAAATTTTCGAACAGAGATTGCGAACTTTTTAATGTGGGTGGATCCCCCGGCCTGAGACGACGATAGATTTCTATAAGCGCTTCATCGGTTGTATTGATTTTATCCATAAGCAGAGTATCGCGGAACGATGACGTAATATGAAGATTGTCAATAAAGAGAAGCTTTATACTCTCAACTCCTCGCGCCCTGATTTCATCAAACTTATCCGAGGTAACTTCGTCATTGCACTCCAACAGAACTTCGCCAGTGGCAGGATCAATAACATCCGTCGCTGCATAGCGACCAATTATTCCATCAAGGGTAACCGGTACTGTTTTGATGCCATGTTCTATCATCTTTTTGATAGAAGCCTTTGTGTACTTACGATTGGCTTTTATGATAACTTCGCCCGTTTTGGGAGCGACAACATCGACGGCTGACTTCTGAAGGGTCAACAGTTCTGTATCGATACTCTTGGCAAGGGTTTCGTCATGCACATAAAATTCTTCACTCTTATAGTAATAATTCAGTAACTGCTCGGCTGAGTACCCAAGTGCCTTAAGCAGGACTGTGGCAGGCATTTTCCGTCGACGATCAATGCGAACATAAAGAATGTCCTTGTGATCAAATTCGAAATCAAGCCAGGAACCGCGATAAGGTATAACCCTTGCAGAATACAGGACCTTGCCGCTGGAGTGTGTTTTCCCTTTATCATGATCATAGAACACACCCGGCGAACGGTGGAGCTGGCTGACAATTACCCTTTCAGTACCGTTGATGATGAATGTACCGTTATCAGTCATCAGCGGAATTTCGCCAAAATAGACTTCCTGTTCCTTGATATCCTTGATTGCTCTGACACCGCTCTCTTTTCCAGAATCCCAAACAACGAGGCGAACCTTGACTTTCATGGGTGCAGCAAAAGTCATACCGCGCTGATGACACTCTACGACATCATACTTCGGTTTGCTGAGTGAGTAGGAGACATACTCCAACGACGCACTTTCGCTAAAGTCCTTAATGGGAAAAACACTCCTGAAAACGGCTTCAAGCCCTATGTTAGCGCGGGATTCGGAATCGACCTCCTGCTGGAGAAAGCGTCGGTAAGAATTTTTCTGTATGTCAATGAGGTTGGGGATATCGATTATATTTTTAATTTTAGCGAAGTTTTTACGCAGCAGGTGGTTATTGGCGATCGAATAAGCCATAGCTTCTCCTTTGGCGATTATCGTGACGACATCCGGCCGAAAAGGGTTTACCGGCAGGAATTAATGACTCGAGAAGGTGGGGGGCACTGCCCAAATAGGACAAGCCAAGGCCGCACCTGGCGACCTTGGCTCTCAACATCGCAGCAAGATAGACTGCTATTTAACTTCTACTTCAGCGCCAGCTTCGACAAGCTGTTTCTGAGCATCTTCAGCTTCCTGCTTGGAAACGCCCTGCTTGACAGCACCTGGAGCACCGTCAACCAGATCTTTTGCTTCCTTCAGGCCGAGGCTGGTAAGGGCGCGAACGACCTTAATGACGTTAATTTTATTAGGTCCACAAGCTTTAAGAATTACATCAAACTCGGTTTGCTCCTCTGCTGGTTCCGCAGCAGCAGCAGGTCCGGCAGCAGCGACTGCAACCGGAGCAGCGGCAGAAACGCCGAATTTGTCTTCGAGTTCCTTCACGAGTTCAGCAAGATCAAGAACAGTCATTTTTTCGATAAAGCTGATTACATCCTGTTTGGTGATTTCTGACATAATTTTATTCCTCCCAAGTCGAATTGTGTTTGATGGTTATTTTTTAGCATTCAGCTTTTTTTACTCTGATTGCATCCAGGACACGCACAAGTGACCCTGGGAGTGCAGCAAGAACGCCAACAAAATTGGTTGCGGGAGCCTGCATGGAGCCCAACATTTTGGCAAGCAGAACTTCACGTGACGGAAGATCAGCCAGCGCCTGAATCTGTTTTACATCTATCAACTTACCGGACAGAACACCTACTTTTAGCACAAACTTGCCCGCAGGGTCCTTAGCAAACTTACTGAGTACTTTGGCGGCACTGACCGGGTCGTCATACGAAATTGCGATCGATGTAGGGCCAGCCAGGTAGGGTGACAAACACTCAACATCAGTACCCTTGGCTGCCAGATCTAGAAGTGTGTTTTTAAAAACTTTGTACTCAACAGATGCGTTTCGTAATTCATTGCGGAGCGTTGTAGCCTGACCGACATTCATGCCGCGAAAATCAGCGAGAAAAATAGCCTTTGCTCGCATGAGCTTGTCATGCATCTGTGTGACGAGTTCCTGCTTGTTATCTTTGTTCAAGAGACCTCCTCCTTTCTTTTGGTATATGGGGCAAAGCCCCGGCCAAAGCTAGGAAGCGCGATACGATTATCGCGACAAACCCAAGTCTCGGCAGGCCCGGCAGGAGCCGGATTAAGTCTATCTATACGCCTGCTGTCTTTAACTTTGGCTCGAACTGTATTTAAAATTGAAATCAGAGCTGCGATGTAACATCGCTGATATCAAGATTGATTCCAGGCCCCATGGTTGATGAAACCGAGATTTTTTTGAGGTACACGCCCTTTGCAGCTGATGGCTTGGCCTTTACAAGTGCCTCAACCAGCGCAAGCAAGTTCCCCTTCAACAATTCGGCATCGAAAGATATCTTTCCAAGCGGGGCATGGACAATACCTGCCTTTTCAACGCGGAACTCAACCTTGCCGGCCTTTGACTCTTTTACAGCCCTGCTTACTTCAAATGTGACCGTACCAACTTTTGGATTGGGCATTAGTCCACGGGGTCCGAGAAGCTTGCCGATCTTACCAACAACACCCATCATATCAGGAGTAGCGATCGCAGTATCAAACTCAAACCACCCTTCCTGAATCTTGGCAACCAGGTCCTCAGCGCCCACATAATCGGCACCTGCATCGCGGGCTTCCTTCTCTTTTTCACCTTTTGCAAACACAAGTACACGAACGTCCTTTCCCAAACCATGGGGAAGAACAACTGCGCCGCGCACCATCTGGTCTGCGTGTCGAGGATCAACCCCAAGGCGTACCGCCACATCAACCGTCTCATCAAACTTGGCATAAGCCGCCTGCTTAACAACGTCAATGGCTGTCGCTACAGGATAAACTTTTGACCTGTCAATCTTTGCGGATGCCGCGGAATGTTTTTTTGCAGTCTTAGACATGGTGCAACCTCTCTTCGTATCGTAAATATTTTTATCTAGACGATATCAACGCCCATGGAGCGAGCCGTACCCTCAACAGTCCGCATGGCTGCTTCGAGAGAGGCAGCATTCAGATCAGGCATCTTTGTTTTGGCTATTTCTTCAACCTGTGCCTTAGTCAGCTTGCCAACTTTTGTTTTATTGGGAATAGGCGAACCGCTTGCAATACCGACAGCTTTTTTTATCAATACCGGTACAGGTGGTGTTTTGGTTATGAACGTGAATGAACGGTCAGCATAGACCGTGATAACAACCGGAGTTATGGTTCCCTCATCCGCCTGAGTTTTGGCGTTGAAGGCCTTGCAAAACTCCATGATGTTTACACCATGCTGCCCCAATGCAGGGCCGATCGGAGGCGAGGGATTTGCTTTGCCGGCGGGTACCTGTAATTTAATATAACCAGTTATTTTTTTAGCCATTATGGTGCTCCTTTGTATCCAAACTTTATCTGGCAGCTCAGTAAAAGAAATCAGTTTTTCTCAACCTGCATAAATTCCAGTTCCACAGGCGTAGCTCTTCCAAAAATAGTTACGGTGACGCGCAGTTTTCCCTTGTCAGGCTTCACATCTTCAACAATGCCGGAAAAATTAAGAAAAGGGCCATCAACCACTCGTACTGTTTCTCCGACTTCAAACAAAACCTTTGGACGCGGCTTTTCAGCCCCTTCTTCCATCCTGCGGGTGATTTTACTCACTTCTTCATCAGGAATAGGAAAGGGTGCGTTGCCACCCACAAAACCAGTTACTTTTGATGTTTCCTTTACAATATGCCAGGTTTCGTCATTCAGTTCCATTTTGATAAGTATGTAGCCGGGAAAGAATTTTCGCGATGAGGTTCTTTTCTCTCCTTTTTTCAGTTCAACCACAGTCTCTGATGGAATTAAAATCTCATCGAAGCACATCTCCATCTTTTCATTCTTTATTCGTTCAAACAGATTAAGTCTGACTTTATTTTCGAAACCGGAATATGTATGAACGCCGTACCACTTTTTGGACATATCGTAAATTCCTTTACCCCAGTATCATCCGCATCAGTTTAGCAAGGACAACATCGCAGACACCCAAGAAGATAGAGATCAGGAAAATAATAAAAACAACCACACCTGTCGTGGCCATTGTCTCTTTGCGTGTTGGCCAGGTGACCTTGGAAAGTTCTATCTTTACAGATTCAAGAAAGGTCTTGACTTTTTGCACGTTAATCTCCCGGGTCAAGTACAGCAACACACATCAATATGTGTTATTGTGTTTACGTGCTGATGCTTTTAACTTCGTCAGAATATTGGCAGGCCAGGAGGGATTCGAACCCACAACACCCGGTTTTGGAGACCGGTGCTCTAGCCGTTAGAGCTACTGGCCTGCATGCCTTGACGCAATCAAAAGAATTTACTTGGTTTCCTTATGAGGAGTGTGCTTGCGGCAGAATCGGCAATATTTGCTGAATTCCAGTTTTGCAGGTGTAGTCTTCTTGTTTTTTGTGGTTGTATAGTTTTTGTGTTTGCACTCTGTGCAACCAAGGGTAATTATGTCTCTCATAGAAATTGTCCTTTAAACGTTACCGCTGGAAAGCCTAAAAAAAGCTCACCACGCCGTGTCTATTCAATAATCGAGCTGACGACGCCGGCGCCAACGGTACGGCCGCCTTCACGGATGGCAAAGCGCAGACCTTCATCCATGGCGATCGGAGTGATCAGGTTTACGGTGACAGCAACATTGTCTCCAGGCATGACCATCTCTGTGCCGGCTGGCAGGTCAACAATACCGGTAACGTCTGTTGTACGGAAGTAAAACTGGGGGCGATATCCGTTGAAGAACGGTGTATGACGACCACCCTCCTCTTTACTGAGTATGTACGCCTCAGCCTTAAATTTCGTGTGCGGAGTGATTGAGCCGGGTTTGGCAAGAACTTGACCACGCTCGATCTCCTCACGCTTGATTCCGCGGAGAAGTGCGCCGATGTTGTCGCCAGCACGTCCTTCATCGAGAAGCTTACGGAACATTTCGACACCGGTGACGGTGGTTTTGGCGGTTGCTTTGATACCGACAACCTCGACTTCTTCACCGACTTTTATGATACCGCGCTCAACACGACCGGTTGCAACAGTTCCGCGTCCTGAGATGGAGAATACGTCTTCTACCGGCATCAGGAAGGGTTTGTCAATGGCGCGTTCCGGATTCGGTATGTAACTGTCGACCGCGTCCATAAGTTTGTTGATGGAGTCTTCGCCAAGCTCACTTTTTTCACCCTCAAGGGCTTTAAGTGCAGAGCCCTTGATGATTGGAATATCGTCGCCCGGAAAATCGTAGGACGATAGAAGTTCGCGAATTTCAAGCTCGACAAGCTCAAGAAGCTCTTCATCATCAACCATGTCGGCTTTGTTCAGGTACACAACCATGTAGGGAACGCCTACCTGACGGGCAAGCAGGATGTGCTCGCGGGTCTGGGGCATCGGGCCATCGGCTGCCGATACGACAAGTATCGCACCGTCCATCTGTGCAGCACCTGTGATCATGTTCTTGACGTAATCAGCATGACCCGGACAGTCCACATGGGCGTAGTGACGATTGTCAGTTTCATATTCAACGTGGGCAGTGGCAATGGTGATGCCGCGCTCACGTTCTTCCGGCGCATTATCGATCTGGTCGAAGGCTTTGAATTCAGCCTGACCCTTGCCTGCCAGTACCTTGGTTATTGCAGCAGTCAATGTGGTCTTGCCGTGGTCAACGTGACCAATCGTGCCAATGTTTACATGCGGTTTGTTGCGCTCAAATTTAGCCTTCGCCATGATAGCAGGCCCTCCTTCGAATATCTTTTAATCTGAGTTGTGTTGCCTGTTACGGCAAGCTTTGAATGATATGGAGCCCACATCCGGACTCGAACCGGAGACCTCTTCCTTACCAAGGAAGTGCTCTACCTCCTGAGCTATGTGGGCTTAAATTCTGGAGCGGGAAACGGGACTCGAACCCGCGACCCTCAGCTTGGAAGGCTGACGCTCTAGCCAACTGAGCTACTCCCGCATAATCCAGACGAAGATTTTTTGAAAACCAATCAGCCTCCCCTTACCAGTGTGCGACTTGCGTCTCCTGGGATCAGACAGTTCCAACCGTTTTCGGTGATATGTGGTGGAGGGAGGAGGATTCGAACCTCCGAAGTCTACGACGACAGATTTACAGTCTGTTCCCTTTGGCCGCTCGGGAATCCCTCCAGGGATGAATTGCATTTGTTTTGGAGCTGGCGATGGGACTCGAACCCGCAACCTGCTGATTACAAGTCAGCTGCTCTGCCAATTGAGCTACGCCAGCGCTTGAGTCATCAAAGCCAAACAGAAATTACTGATTTAAAGAAAATGGCTCAACATGTCAAGTTTTATTTTATTTTGAGAGCAACTAACATCAAAAAGCCAAGGGGCATTGTAACCAGCAAACACGCACGCACACGCTGTTAAGCGGCCGTCAGGTGGGGTACTAGCAGCTGTTTAATTTTTTTCAAGGCCGCCTCTTCAATTTGTCGAACACGCTCGCGGGAGATGGAAAAGTGGCTGGCAATTTCCTGAAGTGTCAGTGGCTCATCGGCAGTCACTCGGCGCTCGATAACAAAACGTTCTTTTTCATTGAGGCGATCAACCGCCTGCGCAACTTCCTGTTGAAGCTTATGATGCAACTGCAGCTTAGAGAACAATTCTTCCTGATTCAGCCGATCATCAACTAATCCGTCTAAAACAGTACTGCCATCACTACCTGGCAACTCGGCGTCAAGTGAGCATTCACCGCGCATGCGCTGCTCCATTTCGACAACCTCACCATCCGAAACATTTAGCGACAAGGCTGTTGAATGCAAGTCATCATCACCACCATTAAGCCTCCGAATTGCGTCTTTTGCTTCACGCAGCTTAAAAAACAATTTTCGTTGAGCCTGAGTCGTTCCAATCTTGAGGAGACTCCACGCTGAAATGATATGGTTCTGGATATATGCCCGTATCCACCAGACAGCATATGAAATCAACCGGACCCCTTTAAAGGGGTTATATTTTCTTACTGCCATCATCAGGCCTATATTGCCTTCCTGAATCAAGTCAAGCATCTTGAGACCGTAGTGTCGGTATTCAAAAGCAACCTTTACCACAAAACGCAGATTTGAAGTAATCAGCGTGTGTGCAGCTTCCAGGTCTTTCTTCTCGAAAAATCTCACCGCTACCCGGTGTTCATCTTCCTCACTCAACACCGAAAACTTCCTTATTTCAGCAAGATAGAGCGACAGACTATCCGCAACCACCGGAAGATTTGCCACCATAACCTTATCTCCTTTTTCCGTGTAAAACGTCATGTAAATTAGCACTCTAGCCACTCGACTGCTAACACTCTACCAACAAAGCTCTATAAAATCAAGGTAGTTTCTTCTTTAAGCTGATCGCTTCACCGCATCATGGAACAAAACGGTAGTTACCATAGAGATTGATATGCGTGTTCACCTGATTTTTAGTACTGCTTTCGTATTTTATTTGTCTTGACCACATGTACTGATACAATCTTAATCTGAATAGTTACCAGGAGGTTAACATATATGCAGAGAATTTGGGCGCCATGGCGCATGGCTTATCTCAGCGGTGCGATACATGATGATGGGTGTGTATTCTGTCAGGCCAAAGACGCTCATCATGAGGACCGTGAACGACTTGTTCTAACCCGGACCGATCATTCACTCATCATGTTGAACCGTTATCCATACACATGCGGTCATCTGATGGTTGTTGCCGGGAGACACTCGGCTGAACTGGATGACTTTTCAGACGTTGAGCAATTGGATCTCATGCGCTGCATACGTCATGCACGGGCTCTGCTGCGGGAGGTTTCCCGACCAGATGGTTTCAATATCGGAATAAATTTGGGCAAGGCTGCTGGGGCCGCAATAGAGGGGCACCTGCATATTCACGTCGTTCCACGTTGGAACGGCGATACCAGTTTCATGTCGGCCAGTGCTGACGTACGGGTTATTCCGGACGGATTGCTCGAGTCCTATGATCGCCTTCGGTTGGCTCTTGAGAAAAACAAATCAACCCAGATATGATTGAGCCCCTCGCCATCGGGATAGATATTGGCGGTACCAATCTACGCTTTGCTCTCGTTGACGCGTCTGGCCGTATACGACATCGCATCCGGACTGTCAGTCAAATTGGACAGGGACGTGATGCTTTCTGCAGGCGTCTGCTAGATGGAATTACCGAAATAAAAGCGGCTTCCGACGACTGTTGTGCAACGGTTATCGGGGTTGGAGCCGGTGTGCCAGGTCTTGTTGACAAGGAAGGTGTGATCCGATCCTCTGTCAACATGCGACCACTGGACGGCTTCAATCTGTCCGCGTACCTTGAGCAGCAAACTGGTCTCCCATCGGCCTGCTGCAACGATGCCACCCTGATCGCGCGGGGAGAGCACGTATTTGGAGCAGCGCGGGGATTGGATTCATTTATTGTAATTACGATAGGTACAGGCTTGGGAAGTGGGCTGGTATTGAATAGACAGCTCTGGGGGGGAGCTGGAGGGTTTGCCGCTGAATTCGGACATGTGACGGTTGAACCCGAGGGCCTGCCCTGCCCCTGCGGCAACAGAGGCTGTCTGGAGCAGTATGTTTCAGCAGGTGCAGTTGTTCGTTTCTTGTTAAATCGCCTCAACCGCGAGCAGCTTGACACGCCTTCCTCACCGATGGACGCACGACAGATTGCACTCTTAGCGCGCCAGGGTCATGTGTCTGCTCTAGCCGCGTTTGCAGACGCTGGTCGCTATCTGGGAATAGCCCTGGCATCACTGACAAATACCCTCAACCTGCAGGCAGCCGTCTTATGCGGAGGAGTATCTGCCAGTCTCGACCTGATGCAGCCTGCTCTGCAACATGAAATTGCAACCCGTTGTTTTCCCCAGATTGCTGCTGACTTTTCCATCATTTCCGGCACACTCGGAGATGACGCCGGCATCCTGGGCGCCGCAGCAATGATGCTCGGTCAGGTTCCGAATAGGGGAGAATTGTATGGATAGGAGAACTTTTTTCAAACCATGGGATCAGTGAAGGTACAATAAGTCGCAAACAGTTGAGGGACCGGAATTTAGAAATAAAACTACCCCGTACAAGTGAGAGCGGCGCGATGCCCGAACTTTTCGTAAAAGATACTATCTGCACACGGTGCGGACTCTGTATAAAAGCCTGTCCGACGGGGATTATCAAGCTCCAGGATGGGCTCAATCCGCGCTTTGTGGATAATGGCACCACCCGCTGTATATCCTGTGGCCACTGTGAATCTGTCTGTCCGAATGGCGCACTCACCCTCATGGCCCCCCATCTTGTCACCCCCGCACCCGAACAGGTCAATGCCGAAATGGATCCGGATCAACTTGCAGCCTATCTGCGCCAGAGGCGATCAATCAGAAACTATCGCGATCTACCGGTTGAACGTTCTCTCATAGATCGCCTGATGGATACCGTACGCTATGCGCCCAGCAGCTCCAACAACCAGGCAGTACGCTGGTTGATTATTTACAACACGTCTGAACTGCGGCGGCTGACAGCCCTGGCAGTTGACTGGATGATCTCCGTGGCCGCCGCTGAAACCGCGCTTTCCAGGCACTTCGATTTTGGGGGAATCATCCAGGCCTGGGACAGGGGCGATGACCCGGTCTGTCGCAAGGCGCCACACCTGGTGATGGCATATGCCCACAGGGAGGCTGCTGCCGCGCGTACAGACGGCATTATTGCCCTGTCACATCTGGAGATATTTGCGCCTTCTCTCGGTCTCGGAGCCTGTTGGGCTGGTTTTTTTCAACTTGCGGCCTCTCAGTGGAAACCGCTCGCTGAAGCATTGGATCTGCCCAATGACCACCTGTTGATCCACGCTATGATGTTGGGCTATCCTCAATTTACGTATCGGAGACCTCCAAAACGTAATCCGCTTACGATTGTCTGGCGTAACTGAAACAATTGTTGTTTGTTGTCACACCAGGTAACACCCCATGAGACTCACGCCTGACTGCATACATCTGTGTCCAAGTCTGCCTCACCGGTGCTATTCCACTGCTTCAGGTGCAGACAAAGAGACGGGAAGCAATCGGTAAAGCGGTCGTTGACAAACCTTTGTCTCCCCTTTGCCCAAAAACAGATTGTAACATTTGCAAGGAGCACTGCCCGTTTCCCGAAAAAACCATCCACTCCCACCTTAAGGAAGGAACCGCTACGGGGAGGCATTCGCAGATCGATCAAGGAACCGTGCGTGCTGGAGTGAGATCTGTTTCGGCTGCGGGAGCTGTGAATATGTCTTCATTTGGAAGCAAACCCGTGCATTGAGCTCTTTACGGTCAAAAATCGCATACCGATCATTCTTAAGGGCAGCAACCCTGTCAACTACGTTACGCCTCATAACCATAATCGAATGTTTATCTGGATGAAGAAACATGAAACAAAAATGCTTGCTCAATTCATTGACTTTGCATGAGTACTTCACTAATGTTAGGAATCGTAAAAATCAACGCAAAAAGCGGGAGCTCGAGCAATGCAAAAAATTCCTTTGAAGCTTGCCACCGCAGGAATGGTGCTTGCTCGGGATGTTTTCCGAAACGGCAATACCGTCGGTTTCCCTGTCTGCGGAAAAACAACGGTTCTGACAGAAACCCTCATTTCCCGTTTTGAGAATATGGATATTTCCTCAATCTATGTTGAAGGACATCCGCTATGGGATGACGGCGACCGTTCACTCGAGGATATGTTAGGTGACCTCGACCAGCGTTTTACAAAGGTGAGACAGGACCCCCTGATGGCCAAACTGCACGACATTTACGCTGACTTTTACAAGCGTTCCATGGGAGATGACAGTGGTCGACAGACGGAGTGACATTAAAAGAATCATCATGGATACCAAGACACTGCCGACCCTGCCGGGAGTCATCCTACGTCTCAACGAGCTCTCGGAGAGTAACAAGGCTTCAGTGCAGGAAATGGCCAGAATCGTCACCTCTGACCAGGTTCTTGCTGCCAGAATACTGCGTTTGGCCAACTCTCCCTCTTACGGCTTTTACCGGGTTTCGACCATTTCCAATGCCATGATCCTTCTGGGTGTCAATGTGGTAAAAAGCCTGGCGCTCTCCTCCTCTTTTTTCGAGATCATGGAAAAGGACAGTATTGGACTGTGGGAGCACTCCCTCGGAGTCGGCGTTGCTGCAAACCTGATTGCCCGCAAACTTGGGCTACCGGAATGCGAGGAGATTGCAACAGCCGGGTTGCTGCATGATATCGGTAAGGTGGTTGTTTCTCTCAAATGCAAGGAAGCAGAAATTGAGATCCGTTCCCTAGTCCGCGAAAAGAAGGTTTACATACGGCAGGCTGAACTGGAGGTCATTGACACCGACCATGCCGAAGTCGGTGCCTGGCTGTCAAAATGCTGGTTTTTGCCAGACAAATTGAGCGAACCGATCGCTTTTCATCACGACGTTGACCTGGCGGTAAATCACCGGGTAAAAACAGCGGTTGTGCATGTTGCCGATGTGCTCATCAAAGCCAGCGGCTTTGGAGATAGTGGTGACGGCTTTGTTCCCCAAATTCAACAAACCGCCTGGGACGTTCTCAAGCTGTCCGAGCAGCAACTCATTGAAATTGTAGAGGAATTGGAAGACACGCTGATAGAGGTAAAAAACTTCAGCCTGGAAATGCAGGCATAGCAATGGCGCTTCTCCAAACACGGGTGCGGGGCAACGATTTGCGCCATATCGCGACCTCACCCACCATGATCGAACGTTCCCTCCCGTAGACCGACCCGAAACCATGTGTTCAGCGAAACCTCTCTACTCCGATACGTGGGCAGAACGATGAAATCCGGCAGATTGTACAGCGTGGGGATTGGGGAAAACAGTGATTCTGTCCAAAAGCAACCAGCAGGTCATTGATTTCAATCCAGTATTCAGGTGGCAACTTTGCACGCAGAACCATTTCAGTGTCTTGCGGAGTTTTTGTTGACACATAGCCCAAACGATTACAGATCCTGTGTACATGGGTATCAACGCAGATACCCGGTTGCCCGAATCCCAGGGTCACCACGAGATTGGCTGTTTTACGCCCCACCCCATTAAACCGCAACAACTCTTCAATACTGTCAGGCACATTTCCGCCATAATCCGCCACCAGGCGTTGCGCAATTTCCCTGATCTGGCGGGCTTTGTTCCGGTAGAAGCCGGCAGGATAAATCAGTCCGGCAATCTCATCAGCTGTCACATACTGCATGCTTTCCGCGGTACCAGCCCGGGCGAACAAACGCGCCGACGCAGTGGCGGTTACCTCGTCCTTGGTTCGCAGTGAGATGATACAGGAAATCAGAACTTTGAAGGGGCTGTGATCGCATTGGGAAATAATCGTGACGGCGGGTGTCTGCCATGTGCGATATTCCTCACGCAACAGAACGATGATGCTATGAATTTCGTGCGCTTCCATGGCAAGCATGCTAAACGAATACCGGTGGCAGTGCAATACATGGTTTTACATTTAACAGCGGAGCGGCTACTATGGGCAGCATGACACCTACCCTGCAAGGATTTATCGACCTCCATATTCATTCAAACTGCTCTGACGGCGCATTCTCGGCTACCGAACTGGTTGATCAGGCAATTGTTCAGGAGTTGACAACAATTGCAATTGCGGATCATGACTCCGTGGCAAGTGTAGCAACGGGGATAGCCGCTGCAAATCTGGCGGGAATTGAAAATATCCCGGCCGTGGAACTTTCCGTTCAGTACAAATCGTTTCAGGATGTGCATCTGCTGGGATACGGCTTTGACCATACCGACAGGGGGTTTTGTGAAAAACTGGACTTACTGAGGGAGAAAAGAGAACACCGTAATGAAGAGGTCCTTGCCAGGGTCAATGAACGGCTTGCCCATGAAGGTCGAGCGAGAATTGAACTCAGCCATGTGCTCGTGTATGCCAAAGGTGTCATCGGTCGACCCCATATTGCCCGGGCGCTATTGGAGCATGGCTATGTAAAAAGTGTTGAAGACGCTTTTCGACGTTATCTGGTCCCTTGCAATGTCCCCAAGCATTACTGGCCGGTGGCCGAAGCCATCTCGGAAATCAGGCATCTTGGTGGCCTCGCCGTCTTGGCCCATCCCACGACGATCACATCTGACCACCAGGAATTGTGGCGGATCATAACCGAGTTGGCTGAAATCGGGTTGGACGGCATTGAGGCGTTTAACAACCTGGCCCTGGCAGACGACATGGAATTTCTGAAGCGTCGGGCTGGGGAAGCGGGGTTACTTCTCACTGGTGGATCAGATTTTCACGGGATTGAAGCGGGGCTTGAATTGGGCAGGGGACGAGGAGGAATACGCTTTAGCGCCAGCCTCCTGTCCCCCATCAGGGAACGCTTATCTGAACGACGGAAGTACGACCGGGAATACAATCGTAATCGGGCATCATTATCTAACTGCTAACTTTTGTCCCTGTAGGCGTCATAGTTAACCACCTGTATATTTTCCTCCACGCTCTTTACCCCTGTAT
>JACAAY010000026.1 GCA_013377095.1 Desulfuromonadales bacterium | reverse complement strand
CTCTTTACCCCTGTAACTGACTTTACGATTCTCAGGGCCTTATTCTTCTCTTCATCTGAGGTAATATAACCGCTCAGATGAATATTCCCATTTTTGACAACAATTTTAAAAGGGCGGTAATCAAGCTCGTCGGTATTCAGCAAGGCAATTTTTATTTTATTTGTCAGAATGGCATTATCGATCAACCGGGTAACACCCGGCTCAGCCTCTTTCAGATAGGGGTCCTTGGCCGCGACCACGATGCTCTCCACAACGGATTCAGGAGAAAGTCGCGAAGTGTTGAAAGTAATATCATAGCCAAGTGGGTCGTCCCAGGAACGATTGAAATAAAAATGAATAAAACCTTCCCGTTGGTGGTCGCTACGGCGTGTCATGGAGCGCGCCAGATCGGGGTCGATCCATTCCCGTTCGGCAAAGCGCTCCACCCGGTCATTAAAATCAGCAATAATTCTCAGCCGCAGCACATTGCCACACTCCTTCAGCAGGTATTGACAGCCACGGCCGTACAGAATTACGTTTCCCTTGCGGGCAAAATCAAGAAGTATCAGTTCAAGAGTATTGAGGGCCGCGGCTCGCTTGCGATCCTCTGATGTGTTGTATGAAGGGGGCTTCTCATCCACCATCTGGAGCATTTCAGGGGTAAGACCGTATTTAGCAGCGCAGGAGCCGATAAGTTCGCCATCAACAAACGTAAACTTTAGTTTTTTGGCAACTTCAGTGGCTATTTGATAAGCCCCGGTTCCCATTTGCCGTGATATTGTGATGATCGCCATAAAACAACCCTCCCTGCATGATTACACTACATTGCTGCGCTATATACCACGTAGCGGTTGAGCTTACAAGTTTGTAATGCTACACGGCTGCGCCTCAAAACGTGATGAGTCCGTTCCGGAATACTGCGCAACATCCATTCTCCGCTTCACAATCTTTGATATTTTCATTCGCTCGTCGCCTGTGCTGCAAAATCAAATGGATTGCTTTCAGCGCTTCTCGTCCAGAGCAACCACAACCGTCACCACAAAACGCTGCCGCCCCCCAGAGGGAGTGAGTATATCCAACGGTATCATCACCGTTCCCCCCTCAACACGCACGCCATCGTCTGCAACGCTAACCTCACCGGTAGTGGATCTGAACGAATCTTCTGACGAAACCGATTGATGATGCTTGTCCCCCCGGGACACATTCCAGAATACTTCGTCATTACTCCCTGCGACGGGCGTAGGGACATCTTCCAAAGCTGTCTCCCCCGTCCTGACGTCGGCATCTGCAGTGCGATCTCGCGGGACATCATCCCGTTCTGCAATTCTCCCAATAACAAGATGTGAAAGGGCTGTCAGCGTTTCCAACACACCTTTTCCGTTTAAAGCTGATGTCGAGCAGGCTCGACAACTCTCCAACCCCAGTTCCCTGGCCGCGTTTTCGACGGAAATCCGGGCTGGAAGATCGTATTTATTAAGCTGGAGCACGGTGGGGATGCCATCCAAACTAACACCATAGCTGCCGATCAGATCCCGCAACTGTGTCAGACTTTGCTGATCCGAGAGAATCCCTCCCGGTGAGGCATCTGAAACGATCATCAGGCCATCAATCCCCTTGAGAATCATCTTCCAGGCAGCAGGGTTGACTACCCGCCCCTGGAGAGTATAGAGGTGAAGGCGGAGACGGTAGCCACCAAAAAGTGGTTGTTCAAAGGGACTGAAATCGAAAAACAATGATGAGGACCCAGTGGCGGGCACGCTCTTCAGTTCTCCACGCAGATGCGGCCTAATCCTGCTGAAAACATAGCGCAGCGACGTGGACTTCCCTACCCCTTCCGGGCCGTAGTAGACAATTTTCGCATGTATTTCCTTCTTGACGTGATTGACAAGCGGCATCCCGACTCCTGGGCAGATTATCGTTTTCTCGCCAGAATGATTCGCTTGGCCTGGGTTGAAATTACCGACGAAATATTCTTACTCTTGGCGTATCCGGCAATTTCCTTTTCATTGAGGGATGAAAGAAAGCGGAGGGCGAGCGGTAGTGGGGTTTTGGGGCAATCCACCAACGCCTTACGGATAGTGTAGTTTTTGACCCATTCCTTGTTGGCGCAGATCAAGCGGACTATTTCATCATTCTGCACACCAACCTTGAGGATCTTAAGGATTTCGCCATCGGTTATGCGGGGATTTTTGATAACACTGCCCGATACCAGCTTGTTATTGTCATTGATCAGAATGGAACGCCACTCCTTGTCACCGGTAAGCGCCATTTTTATCTTTTCGCTAATCCCCATCGTCTGTATCATCTGATACTTACTGAGGTACTCATCATCGCCATCAACAGGGGTTTCTTCCAGACCTTCGCTATCAACCCCATCCGGTTCATCGCATGTCCCGATCTCACCACTACTCTGCCGGTCATCAACCTCGCCAAGATCCGGAGCATCTCCCACGCCAGCAACACTTCTGAGGAACTCGCCAGCAGCCGGAGAAAGCTCCGGACACCTCAGAAGTGCTGCAATAACAACCGGAGTCGTATAGTGGACACGTGCAATGGCGTCGAGAAGTGACGGATGCAATTCAGGCGTAGCCAGACAGGTCAACAGGCTTTCTGCAGACAACAGGCCAAACGCAACAGCGGCAGCATCTTTGACAAGGCTGACCGGGTCCCGCATCAAACAGAACAGAAGCGTCACCTGATCAACCGGTATCATGGAACCGGCGATTTCAAGTCCGCGCAGTTTTTCATCGTTCGGCACTCCCGGCTTGACAAATGCCGCCACACCAGGAGAAATTCTCAGCTTTATCTTGCCTGACATACAATCTTACTGATGCACCAGAACATCCTTGATTCCCGCGTTTTTCAGTTTTTTTGCTGCTGCATCCGCCGCAGACTTATCATGGTAGATACCGGCACATAACCGCTTGGAAGGGATCGCCACATCGGCTTTTTTGATGGTCAGAGCAAAACCGGCCGCTGCCAAACGTTCTTTTTCAGATGCGGCGCGGCTGTCCAGGAGATACGAACCGGCATAGACGGTGTGTTTTCCGCCATGCTCGAGGATAAACGCATCCGAAGTAAGCTTGTTGAGCTTATCCAGCTCACCCTGAGCCGCTGCCCGGTCATCGAACTGGGCCAGAAACAGGCGGTGCATGGCACTCTTCCTGCGACTGCCCTGCTGGACAGTAGCGGTAATTCCAGCTTTTTTGACCTTGGCCAGGTCATTGGCAAGTGTTTCTTCCAGCAGATACGGACCTGCAACGACAGTCCAGTTGCGGGTAGATGCCGGCAGAGTTTTTTGCTTTTCAGGCACCGCAGCTGACTTTACTTTTTGATCCTGTTTTTTGATAACTGCTGCCGTTTTTGGTGTTCCGTTGACAGGCAGGGGTTTTTTATCTGCGGCTGGTGGTTGATCTTTTTTCACCTGCGGAATGCCCTTCAACTCGCCCTTTGCAGCAACAGCTTTTTGCTCCTTGGCTCCAGTATGGGCTGGCAAGGCCATTTTTTCAGCGGATGGCGGGGTAGATGCTTTTTTGATCGTCTCCGTCGGTTTGGGGGCAGGCTTTGCAACCGGAGCTACGGGCGCAGTGGATTGATCAGGTTTGGCTGCCACGGCAGCAGCCGGAGTTGCTTCTTTTTTATCCACAGGGACTGCGGAACTCTCGCTCGGGGTTTGAGCGCCACGTTGCGGCAGCGGCAGCTTTTTTACCTGCTGAGTAGGTTGTTCAGCAGGTTTCTGCTCCTGCTGCGGTTTATACAGATCGCAGGAGCATACTCCCGTCATCAGCAATAGACACAAAAAGATCATGGCAAATGGAGCATGTCCGCGCCTATTCGAAGAGAGTGCCAGCCAACCTGTGCCACCTGAAACGCGCCTGATACACATATAAAACCTCCAGTATTCATTCATACCAATCCGGCAGCTTTTCAGCTCTGCCGGATTGGTACTACATCGCCGGGCGATTCGATTTATTTTGCCGCATTTGCATCCGCGACAACCTTCTGGGCCAGATGCGTCGGCAACTCTTCATAGTGGGAAAACTCAACACTGAACATGCCCCGGTCGCTGGTCATGGATTTCAGGTCATTGGAGTAGGCCAGCACTTCAGACATGGGCACCACCGCCCGTATAATCTGGGAGTTGGCCTTGGGTTCAACGCCCACGACCTTGCCGCGACGGGAGTTCAGGTCGCCGATCACATCCCCCATGTTTTCGTCCGGCACGGTCACCTTGAGATTCATGATCGGCTCAAGCAGTACCGGCTTGCAAACCTCCATCGCCTTCTTGAAGGCCATGGAACCGGCCACTTTGAAGGCCATCTCGGAGGAATCCACCGTGTGGAAAGAGCCGTCATAGAGCGCAACCCTGAAGTCAATAACCGGATATCCCGCCAAAAACCCTTCCTGTGAGGCATCAGCGATACCTTTGTCAACGGCAGGGATGTACTGGCGCGGAATGACTCCGCCCACGATCTTGTCTTCGAAGATATAGCCCTCGCCGCGAGCCGTTGGTGACATTTCAATCCAGCAATCACCGTACTGTCCACGGCCACCGGACTGTTTCTTGTACTTGCCCTGCACCTTGGCCGAGCCGCGTATGGTTTCCAGATAGGGGACCTTGGGAGTTTTGAGAACCACGTCCACGCCAAATTTGCGCTTCAGTTTCTCAACAATTACTTCGAGGTGTACCTGGCCCATGCCGGAAACTATCATTTCATGGGTCTTAGCGTCACGGTGCGACTGCAGGGTGGGTTCTTCCTCAATCATACGGTGCAGGGCGCTGTGGATTTTGTCCTCGTCAGCCTTTGTTTTCGGCTCGATGGCGTAGGAAATTACCGGAAGCAATTGTTTGGCCGGTTCGTAGATGATTGGCTTGGCAGATGCGCAGAGCGTATCACCGGTAACGGTTTCCTTCAGCTTGGCAACCGCCACGATATCGCCGGCCACTGCTTGCTTGATGGGATGCTGTTTCTTCCCCTCAAGCTCATACAGCTGACCAATGCGTTCATCCACATCCTTGCTGGAGTTGTAGATCGTCGAGTCGGAATTGAGCACACCGGAATAGACCCGCAGGATGGTTATCTTGCCGGTGTAGGGATCAGACGTAGTTTTGAAGACCAGCGCAGAAAAAGGCTCCGTCTCATCGGGGCTGCGTTCGATGACTTCACCGCTCTTTGGGCTTGTGCCCACCGCTTTGGTGCGGTCCAACGGAGAGGGAAGATAGGCGCAGATGGCATCCAGAAGATGAGCCACACCGATATTTGAGGTGGCGGAACCGCACAGCACGGCAGTGAAGGTGTTTCTCATGGTGCCGACCCGCAGGCCGTCCACGATCTCCTCCTCGGTCAACTCCCCGGCTTCCAGATATTTTTCCGTCAGGGCGTCATAGGCCTCAGCCACCGTTTCAACCAGGTGCTCCCGCAGGCGATTGGCCTCATCAAGACAGTCGACGGGGATCTCTCCCTCGTTGAAGCTCCCCGAGCCATCCTTGGCATAGAAGTAGGCTTTCATGGCAATCAGGTCGATGACGCCCTCGAAATCCGCCTCGGCGCCGATCGGCATCTGAATGGGCACTCCCCGGGCTCCCAGGGCCTTCTCCATGTCATCGATGGCGCGCAGGAAGCTGGCTCGTTCCCGGTCCATCTTGTTTACAAAGGCTATGCGAGGGATTTCAAATTCATTGGCCCAGTTCCAGACTTCTTCGGTCTGGGCTTTGACACCGGAGATGGCGGAAAGGATCACCACTGCGCAATCCAGAGCACGCATGCAGGCGCGGGTGTCAGCGATGAAATTGCCATAACCGGGGGTATCCACGATGTGAATGGAATGGCCATTCCACTCGCAATGGTCCAAAGCCGATGTTATGGAAATTTTGCGTTTGATTTCCTCCGGTTCGAAATCCATGGTTGCCGTGCCATCGTCAACCCTCCCCAACCGGTCGATCATCTTTGTGTCAAAGAGAATTGCCTCAGCCAGCGAAGTCTTGCCGGCGCCACCATGCGCAATGATGCCCAGATTGCGGATCTTGCTCGTGTCATACCGTCCCATTAAGATTCCTCCTTTGGAATGAAATAAAATCGGTGCACCAACGTTTCCACGGGAATGACACCCTGTCGCAACCGCATTAACCCAACACGACTCGGTGCCGCTCTCGAAAAATCCTTACCGGTTCCTCTCATACAAAATCCGCAAACCGTCCAGGGTCAGAAAATCATCTACCTCGACAATGGTGCGCGATTCGGGGGCAATCAGTTTGGCAAGCCCTCCGGTTGCAATAACCTTGGGTGTATCCTTACTCTCGGCCTTGATGCGGTTGACGATCTCATCAACCAGTCCCACATAGCCGTAGAAAATCCCGGCTTGCATGGAATTGACCGTATTGCGGGCAATAATCTGGGGTGGTTTGGCAATATCCACCCGCGGGAGTTTGCTGGCGCGCTGGAACAACGCCTCCAACGAGATGGCCACACCAGGTGCAATGGCTCCGCCACAGTACTCACCTTTTGCGTTGACGTAATCAAAGGTTGTGGCGGTTCCGAAATCAACGATAACCAGGGAACATTTATGTTTTTCAAACCCGGCCACCGCGTTGACGATGCGGTCGGCCCCGACTTCACGGGGGTTGTCGTAATGGATCGGCATACCGGTCTTGATGCCCGGCCCGACCACATAGGGGGTCAGATTGAAAAAATCACGGGCGATGGCCTCCATCACACCGGTGAGCGGCGGGACAACCGAGGAGATAATGGCGGCGTGGATGGTGTCAAAAGCGAGCCCGGCCGCGGCAAACAGGCTGTGCAGAAGCACCGCGTATTCGTCGGAGGTGCGTGACTTGTCGGTGGAAAGACGCCAGTTGCGGATAAGCTGCGCTCCATCGTAGGTTCCCAGAACAATATTGCTGTTGCCGACATCGATTACCAGAAGCATTTCAAAGTACCCTCACATCTCCGCTGAGAATTCTGTTGATGGTCCCATCAGTTTCCTGAACCAGCAGGGCGCCGGATCCATCAATACCGGCGAATATTCCCCTGGCGATCTCCGTTCCGCCGTCACTCACCGTAAGTTGGCGACCATGTGCGTTACAGCGCCGCTGCCACTCCTCTCGCACCGGAGCAAAGCCATGGCTGATAAAATCTCTGTAAAGCCGGTCCAGTTCGTTCAGCATGACCGCGGTGAAAGCGGCCCGACTGACCGGTCGCCCCGTCTCCAGCAACAGCGATGTGGCCGGATTGCGCAGATCTGCCGGAAACTGTTCGACGGTCATATTCAAGTTCACACCGATGCCGAGAATCACAAAATTGATACCATCGGTCTCAGCGCTCATCTCGTTCAGCAATCCGGCCACCTTGTTGCCATTTATCAAAACGTCATTGGGCCACTTTATCTCCGGATTGAGACCACTGACCTGCTCTATCGCCCGCGCTACGGCAACCGCGGAGAGAAAGGTCAGCTGTGGCGCCTCGTTGGGCATGCCACCCGGCCGCAGGATGATCGAACAGTACAGATTAACCCCGGCCGGGGACGACCAGACCCGCCCCATGCGCCCCTTACCACTACGCTGGCTGTCGGCCAGAACCACTGTGCCCTCATCCGCGCCCTGTTCCGCCAGACGAAAGGCATCACTGTTGGTTGAGGCAGCTTCCCCAAGACAAATAATATGCTTGCCGATAGTCGCTGCATTTAGATGAGCCGCAATTTCCTCTACGCTCAGCACATCCGGAGCCGACTTCAGATAATAGCCACGAGACGGAACCGCCTCGATCACATAGCCAAGCTTGCGCAGACCATTGATCTGTTTCCAGATGGCGGTGCGGGATACGTGCAACTCCCGGCTGATCGTCTCACCCGAGACAAAGCCATCCTGTTCACGAAACAGACGGAGTATGGCGCCGGATGCGGTGGTCACGACCTGATCTCCCTGAACATAAAATAAGCCCGGCTTGTACGACTATCCGGGCTATTCAAGCAACATCGATATATCCATGGCTCTCGGTGAATGCGTTAGAGCGCCGACCGAGATAATGTCAACCCCTGTTTCGGCGATGGCTCGCACCGTTTCCAAATTGACTCCTCCCGACGCCTCCAGCGGAACACGACCGGATACGAGCGCCACAGCCGTGCGCATCTCGGCCAGGCTCATGTTATCCAGCATGATAACATCGGCCCCGCTGGCCAGCGCCTCCTCAACCTGCGCCAATGTCTCGGTCTCAACTTCTATTTTTAACGTGTGGGGAATATAGGCCCTGGTCCTGCTGACCGCCTCGGCAATACCGCCGGCAGCAGCGATATGATTTTCCTTAATGAGAACACCGTCGTACAGACCGGTGCGATGGTTCCTGCCACCACCGACCCTGACTGCGTATTTTTCCAGCTCCCGCAGCCCCGGTGTGGTTTTGCGGGTATCCACAATGCGCGCCTTTGTTCCCCGTACCGTTTCAACAAAGCAAGCGGTGACAGTTGCAATCCCCGAAAGTCGCTGCAACAGGTTGAGAGCGACCCGTTCACCCATGAGCAGGTCGGCCGCATCTCCCTGCACAGTGGCAATCACACTCCCCTTCGTGACGCGAGAACCGTCGGTGCTACAGGCAGTAAAGGTTGTTCCGGGGTTGAGGTAATGAAAAACTCGCTCGGCAACACAGATGCCAGCCAGAACAAAATCTTCCTTGGCAACCAGGCGAGCAATAGCAGATCGTTTCCCCAAACTCAGGGCCTGGGTGGTGATATCACCCGTATGGATGTCTTCGCGCAGGGCAGCGTCGATAATTCGGTCAAGTGTCAGCATGTTGTCCGCCTGGTGTCGAAATGTGTCCCTGTATACCACAGGAGAGGGGGTGTATCAACCGCAAAACCAGTACATGGAACAGCATCGCAGTCCAGGGCAGATTAAATTTGACCTTTGACAAGCGGTGCTGATATTGTAATTTTCTTTTGATGAAGATTCCATCGTCACAAGGGAGCGCCAACATGGTACAGAGGATTCCCCTCCTGACCGTTACGATTCTATTACTGGTGGTTGTCCAAGTCATTGCAGCTGATATAAAAGATATCCGTTTCAGCTTCAAGCATGCAGCCCCTGTCGTCTTCAGCCATGCCTCCCATCTCAGTCAGTACAATAACAACTGCAAATTATGCCACGATGCAATCTTCAACCTCAGGGAACGGCGCCACTACACCATGGCCGAGATGGAAAAGACAAAATCCTGCGGAGCCTGCCACAGTGGGGTCAAAGCCTTCAGCGTCGCTTCGGAAAAGGATTGTGTTCTCTGCCACAGGGGCAAGGTCCGCAACGTAACCTACAAAATTAAGGGGACAGGCGAAACCGTCTTCAGCCATGCCAACCATCTTATCGCTACAAAAGGAGCCTGCAAAAGCTGCCACAACGGCACGGTCATAACCGGCAAAGGCAAAGCCGTGACCATGGCTGAAATGGAGAAGGGGCAAAGATGCGGTGCTTGCCATAACGGCAAAGCCACCTTCACCGTCTCCGCCAACTGCGATCGCTGCCACAAGGGGATGAAACCCGGAGATATCAGCTTCAAGCTGAAGGGAGTCGCTCCGGCAACCTTTGGTCATTCTATCCACACCCAATCATTTACCTGCAAGGAGTGCCACACAAAGCTGTTCCCCTATCAGGTTGTGGTTGGCAAAACCACCATGAACGACATGGCCAAGGGCAAATCCTGTGGCGCCTGCCATAACGGTACTGATGTTTTTTCTTCTTCCGGGGAGTGCGAAAAATGTCACCGGGGGTTTAAGCCTCCCGGCATCACTTTCAAAACGGAAGCCGGCGATGCGACCTTCAGTCATGAGAACCACGTGCAAAACTACAAATGCGGCGACTGCCACACAAAGCTGTTCCCCTATAAGACTGGAGTACAGAAGACCTCCATGGCGGAGATGGAACAGGGCAAATCCTGTGGCGCTTGTCACAACAAGGGCAAGGATGCCTTTCCGGTGCAGGACGACTGCGCCAGGTGTCACAAGATGTAACGTGGTTCAGCTTTTAGTATAGCTAAGCTGGGCGTTGCATGCTAATGCCGTTGATTGTAACGAAGCCATTTGACCATGGAGGCAGCGATGTTTTTTCTTCCCAAAGGAACGCCCCTTTTTGAAAATATCGACGTTTCAAAACGGAGGCTGCCGGATATTCTCGACAAACTGGGCTCAACGGATTTTACCGGCTATGCCATTTTCGTGTTTACTTCGTTCACAACCCTGATGGTATTTGAAACAGGCCAACTACTGCTGGTTCGCCTTGAAGAGCAGAGTGGCGTATGTCTGGCAAGTCTTGACGCACTGATTACACTTGCCGGACGGATGCAGTCATCGGACAACAACACCATGAGCGCCTACAAACTTTCCAAGGAACTCTGCGCCCGTGTCCGTGCACTTCTCCGCGGCGAAGCCCTGTATCGGGGGGAGGAACTGAAGGCGCTCAACATGCGGTCGCTATTGGAAAAAATCAAGGAAGACCGGATCAGCGGCTGCCTGCGCGCCTACACCGATGACAGGTCGTCGCTGATCTTCTACAATGATGGCAACCCGCTCGGGTTCTTCCATGACGGCTCTTTCGACATGGAAACCAGCGCCAGTGAGTCCCAGCGGATCGCATCTCTCCCCGGCGCCAGGGTTGATCTCTTTGCAAACCAGGGAGAAGAGGCTGTCATGGAAATAGATCTGCTTGAAATAATCGACACACAGAAAATATGGGAATTGGTACGTGCCCGAAATCAGGTGGAGACAGCATTTGAGCATCCGGGGGAGTTCGGCGGTGGACAGGGTGACCGGTGAGGAATGCGGAGCGTGAGCAACGCTTCCCACGCCAGAAGGTTTGCAACAGTTAGAGGATTTTGTTGGGCGTGCGGCGTGTTTGGGGCACGTGGGTTATTTCAGATCAAAGCCCTTCAACTCTTCATCTGAAAAATCAAGGGTCGCCGTCTCCCCGGAGGAAGAATTAAGGCGAGTTCGAACATCACGAAAACCAGGGTTTTCGGCATCTATCTCGGCCAGCAACCCGGCCGCTTCTCCGCTCTTGCCAGTTGCTTCACAGATAAGCGCCAATTCATATTTCACCAAACAGCTATCCTCACTCCCCAGACCAGATCTCAACAGAGATCGCAATAAATGTTCAGCCGCTTCCGGGGTCCCTTTTTCGCAAAGGCAGGTTCCCTGCAGAATCAGGCACGCCATCCTCCGCGCCGGATCATCGGCAGCCTGACGAAGCTCACTGATTGCCTCATCGAAGAGCCCCATTTCTTTAAAAGCAACTCCAAGATCATAATGGGACTGGGCATCCGATATATCCACATCATCACCAAACTTTACACTTCGTGGTGATGTCGCGGTGGAATCAAAAACATCATCAACCGAATTGAGCCAGGCATCCGCAGCCGCCCCATCCGCAGTGCCATCCTGGGGCATTGTGGCAAAAGGACTGGCTTCATCGTCATCAAGCTCGATTTCGATCTCGAATTCTTCCGGCTCCGAAAAATCAAAAGCAGCTGGTTTTTCAGGAATGATAACGTCTTCAAACTGGGTATTTTCCGCTTCCTCTGCCGCGCCGAGTTCCCTTTGATCGCATTCGATACCGGATAGGGATTCGCTCTGCTGCCCGAAATCACTATCGGCAGCGGGAATATCCGGCTGCACGGCATATTTTCCCGAAAACGATTGCAGCGATTCAATTTTATGCCCCATGGCAACGACAGCTTCCTCGTCGCCAATCAATTCAAATGATCGTTTGAGACCCTGCAATACTCGAATATTTATTGGGTCAACAAGATCCAGTGATTGATATATCCTGAGGAGTTCATCGGCTGCGGAGTTAGCGATAAATTGCTGTTCATACTGATCAAGCAGCTGAAGAGCGCCCGTCACGTCCCTCTCGGCAATCACGCATTCAATCAAACCCTTCTGAGCCGACAGATCGTCCTGAAAAAACTTGAGGTAGTGCTGATAGGCGAGTTTGACACGTTGCGGTTGATTAAGCCGTTGATAGGCTTCGATTATAAGATCCCAGACACGCTTGTCCTGGGGATTATTTCTCAGCAGAGCCTGAATACCACTGACCGCATTGAGGGTACTGCCAGCGTCCCCCCGGACCTGTTCCGCCAATACATCAAGCATGAACTCGGTTTTATCGGGAAAAAGCTGCTGCATACGGCTATTGAGTTTACTGAGCCCCATACCGTCGCCACGCTCCTGGAGCATCGAAGCCAGGCGGCCAAAAAGCGAGTATGATTCATCTTTCCTGTCGGCCTGAAAATAGGCTTCGGCCAGTTTCAGCTTGATTCCGACATTCTGCTGATCAACTGCGTGCATTTTTTCAAGTATTTTCAGCGCCTCTTCGCTCTCCGCGTTTTTCTCATAGTAGTCGTAAACCTGTTTGTATTCAGCCAGAGCATTTGCCGCAAGACCATGTTTTTCATTTAATTCAGCCAGGGTCAGTGTTATGTCAATGCCGCCGGGGGACATGACCTGCAACTTTTTATAAACGGCAATCGCTTTAAGGTAGTATCCATTGGAGGAGTAGTATTTCCCGATGGCCTCGAATTCACTCCGGGCATCCTCAATACGGCCTGCCTTGACAAGAAGTTCGGCCAGTCTCTGGCGCTGATTGATGGCAGAGGGGTCAAGCGCAATCACCTGCTGGTAGGACTTGATGGCCTTATCCAACTGGCCACGGAGTGCAAACCGCTGAGCGTCTTCTATGAGTTTATCCTTCTTTGAACTCACTGCTATCCGATCCTTTCCACTACAGGGCACCTCAAACGCATTAAAACTGCTGATCCATTAAAACAGCTACAAAAATAATCGTAACATGTAAGATATGTCAAGCATAATAAGGCGGCTCTATTAGTGTTTTTCCTGGTGGTATCACTGGTTTTGATTGTTTTTGACACGACCCGTAAAATGAACTAGGGTTACCCTCCTCAGATATGAGCTGAAACGGTGGGGTTTACATCACATGCATCTCCAGCACTATCTCAGGGAGTACCTGCAGCTTTACGGTTACTGGGTGCTGTTCATCGGCACCTTTCTCGAAGGAGAAGCGGTCCTGATCATGGCGGGTTTTCTCGCCTTTCAAGGCTATCTTGACCTTGCAGGCATCATTGTGACGGCATGTGCCGGCTCATTTCTCGGTGACCAGTTCTTTTATTATCTCGGATATTTCAGAGGGAAATCCCTGTTGCGTCGATTTCACCCCATCGCACGCAAATTTCGTCAAGCCCTGCGTCTGATTGAAAAGTACGGCGCACTGGTGGCTTTTTTTTCACGCTACACGTACGGGCTACGTATCGTACTTCCCATAATACTTGGCGTAACCTCCCTCCCGCCGCGAACGTTTCTCTGGATAAACATGGCCAGCGCCCTTTCATGGGCTGTGACATTCTCGCTGGCTGGCTACCTGTTCGGCAAAAGCGCTTCGCTCTTTCTTGAAGATGTGGGCAAGTACGAACGGACTCTGATGCTGGTTCTGATGGGATTCGTCATGACCGCCTGGCTGGTCCACCTGTATCATGCCTGGAATACAAAAAAACCGGCTCGTGACCGTCTTGCCAGAATACGCGCATTACGGGCCGCGCGGAGCTTACAACAATGAATAGAGCAGTTGACAACATCTCCATTGTCATGGTTGAACCCCAGTCGCCCGGCAACATCGGTATGGTCTGCCGCGCCATGAAGAACATGGGCCTGTCCCGCTTGAGGCTGGTCAAGGGGTGCGATCGCTTTCACCCCGAATCGCTCAAATTCGCCGTCTCGGCCAAAGACCTGTTGGAGCGCGCCGAACTGTTTGACGACCTTCCCTCTGCCCTGTCAGATTGCACCCTGACCGTGGGGACCACCCGGCGCCACGGTAAGTACCGTCAGGAAATCCTCTCCCCGCCGGAAGTAGCCACGCTCCTCAAGTCGCACGCCGCACCCGGTTGCCATGCCGCCATCGTCTTCGGCCGTGAAGACAATGGCCTGACCACCGATGAGCTCTCACTCTGCCGCTGGCACGCCACCATTCCTTCGTCAACCGAATACGGTTCGCTTAATCTGTCCCAGGCCGTCCTGATTTTCTGCTATGAACTGGGCAAGGCAACGGACTCTCCCGGCGGAGGCAGAATCGAGCAGTTGGCAACGTCGCTTGAGATGGAGTCGCTCTTTTCCCAGATGGACACCTGTCTGCAAAAAATCGGTTTTCTCAACGAACAGAACCCGGGGCATATCATGCGGTCACTGCGCCGGCTCTTCTTCCGCTCGGAACTGGATAACCGTGAAGTTGCCATCCTGAGAGGCATGCTGACCCAGATCGATTGGGCCAGCTCAGATTTCGACGGCAGGAAACGACCTTGAATCCGACTACCATCGGCTTGGTGGCGGGCAGCATCACCAGTATCGCCGCGATTCCCCAGGTCATAAAAACCCTGCGGACCCGCCATGCCAGGGACATCTCCATCTGGCAACCGCTGCTGCTCGCCATCGGGGTTGCGCTCTGGATGGTTTACGGTATCCTTATCCACGACCAGCCGCTGATACTGGCCAATATTATTCCGCTGCTCTGCAACATCCTGCTGGTCGGCATGAAACTGTATTTTGACAGAAGTTCCGCCTGATGACGGCGACGTAACCACATATTCCACAAAATGGAGGCTTACCCATGAAAAGATTTGTCACACGAATATCGCTCCTGCTCACGCTCGCTCTCATGTCCGGCTGCGGCTACAACAGTATGCAGGCCAATGAGGAGGCGGTGATTGCGGCCTGGGGCAATGTGGAATCGTCCTACCAGCGCCGGGCCGATCTGGTTCCCAACCTGGTTGAAGTGGTCAAAGGCTACGCCAAACACGAGTCAGACACACTCATAGCTGTAACCGAAGCCCGTGCCAAGGTCGGTTCCATGCAGGTTTCGAAAGACATCCTCAACAACCCTGAAAGCCTGAACAAGTTCCAACAGGCCCAGGGCCAGCTCTCCGGAGCCCTCTCCCGTTTGATGGTGGTGGTTGAAAAATACCCCGACCTGAAGGCCAACCAGAATTTCATGGATCTGCAGAAACAGCTTGAAGGTACGGAGAACCGCATCAATGTCGCCCGCGAACGGTACAATGGCACGGTACAAACCTTCAATACCAGCATCCGCACCTTCCCCAACTCCCTGACCAACTCACTGCTGCTGCATCTGCAGCGCAAGGAAGCCTTCAAGGCCGAGGAAGGCGCCAAGGTGGCGCCCAAGATAAAGTTCTGAAAGACTCGCCATGAATCACTTCCAGCACATGAAAGGCCTGTTTCTGCTGCTGTTCCTGACGCTGTTACCGCTACCACTGCATGCATTGGACGTGCCCCAGCTGAGCGGGCGTGTCAATGACCGCGCCGGCCTGCTCACACCCGGAGCGGTGACCGCGCTGGAACAGAAACTGGCCGGATTCGAGCGCGACCAGTCAACCCAGATCGTCGTGTTGACTATTCCCACCCTACAGGGTGACGACATCGATCAGTTTTCGATCCGGGTGGCAGATGCCTGGAAAATAGGCCAGAAGGGCAAGGACAACGGTGTGCTGCTGATCCTGGCCAGGGACGAACGCAAGGTGCGCATCGAGGTCGGCATGGGGCTGCAGGGGGTTCTACCGGACATTACTGCCAGCAGGATCATTCGGGAGCTGATGCGCCCCCACCTGAAAGCGGGTGATTTTGACCGAGGTATAGCCGCCGGGGTGGATGGTATCATGGCCGCCACCAGGGGTGAATTCAAAGCCTCCCCCCAGGATGCGAACAGAAAAACTCACCGAAAATCAACATCGCCTGCTACCTTCTTTTTGCTGACGGCTGTTGCAGCCGTCATTCTGGGTTCCTTTTCGCGCTACCTGGGTGGCATGGCCGGCGCGGCGGGCCTGCCCCTGGCAACCTACCTTGCCTTTCCCGGCGCCGGAGTGATGCTGCTGCTGATACTCGCCCTTGCTGGTTTCGCGGGTGGGTTGCTGCTCAGCCTGCTCTTTTCCGGCATGTTTGGGGGAGGCGGAGGCGGGTATTACGGTGGCGGCTGGGGGGGCGGCTTCTTCGGAGGCGGGGGCGGTGGTTCGTCGGGTGATGACGGCGGCTTTTCCGGAGGGGGTGGCGGTTTTGACGGCGGCGGATCGTCCGATGACTACTGAGGTAGTGGTCTGCTCACATGCAGAGTAAGCAGACCACCATCGGTTTAAGCAAGAATCTCTTCCCGGAAGTTGTCGATACCCATCTCCTCCACAAGCTTCCCCAGGCGCACCTCGCGGCCCGAGTTTCGGTACCAGGTTACTATTTTATCAATGATGACCAGCACCTGATCCTCATCGGACGTAACATCAATCAGCGTGTCCGCCAGGCGCGGCCGCGCCCCGGCGTTGCCTCCCACCAGAATCCGCCACCCTTTAGCGGTTGCAATCACACCGATATCCTTCAGTCCCGATTCGGCGCAGGAAACCATGCAACCGGAGACCCCCATTTTCATCTTGTTGGGCAGGACCATGGCGTGATAGCGCGCATCCAGTTTCAGTCCCAGGGAGATGGAGTCCTGCACGCCCCGCTTGCAGTAGGTCGTTCCGGGACAGATCTTGATACTGCGCACGCACAGCCCGATGGCCGCGCCGGGCTTTTGGGCCAGTTCGGCCCAGATGGTATCCAGATCCTGTTCTTTAACCCCGATCAGCATAATCCGCTGGGCCGAGGTCAATTTCAGCTGCAACCGGTATTTGTCCGCAACATCGCAGAGCTTGCGAAGGGTCGCGGTATCGGTAAGCCCGCCGGGGATATGCGGCGCAATGGCATAGGTCTCGCGATCCCGCTGCAGGATGGCGCCCTTTTCCACGATATCTTTCTTCATTATTTCCTCCATGAACGGTACACTGGCCTAGACATGAGCCAGCATTACACCGGGCGTAAAATTGTCACTGTACGCATCCGGAATTACCGTTAGGCTCACGCGATGGCATGGTAGCACATTGCCGATGGCAATCAAAGCAACGGTTGCACTGTTTCCATGAGTCTGGCAACTGAAATCACACATCACCATCAGACCAGGAAGAGTCGAGGTTACTCCAATGTTCAACGCAACAAAGAAAATTTTGATTCAGCTGCTTTTGCTTGTTTTGCCGATCACGTCCGCGATCGCAGCAAACAGCGTCAGTTCAGCGGACACGTTCATTATAGATGTTCGAACAGAGGCGGAGTGGAACGCGGGACATCTGGAAGGCGCCATACTGATCCCCCATGACCGGATAGAGACCGGCATTTCAAAGGTAGTTGTTGATAAAAAGGCAGCCATCTATCTCTACTGCCGAACCGGCAGAAGAACGGCGCTGGCCGTGGGTTTCCTGAAAAAATCGGGATATCAGAACCTTTCCAACCTGGAGACACTGGAGAATGCCTCAAGGGTATTGGGCAGACGGATCGTACAATAACCGCGGGACTGCAATTATCATAACCTGCTTTAACAGGTCATCGCCGGAGAGAAGAGCCGTGCGTCAACGAATTAACATGTTACGAGAGTTTTCCATCCCACTGATCAGCGGGATCGTGGTGGCGCTGGTCTGGTCCAACTTTTTTCCCGCCAGCTACCATCACTTCAACCATGATCCGCTGATCGGCTCTCTCAGTTTCCACTTCCTGACCAACGATATCTTCATGGTGCTGTTTTTCGGTATCGCCGCCGCCGAAATCACCCAGAGCTGTCTGCCGGGTGGTGATCTCCACCCGCTCAACCGGGCCATCAACCCGCTGCTGGCTACGTTGGGAGGCGTGATTGGACCGGTGCTGGTCTACCTCGGGCTAAATGCCCTGATCGGCGACCCGTCGCTCGACAGGGGCTGGGGTATTCCCACAGCCACCGACATCGCCCTGGCCTGGCTCGCGGCCCGCATCGTCTTCGGCGCCAGCCACCCGGCTATCTCCTTTCTGCTGCTGCTGGCCATTGCCGATGACGCCGTAGGCCTGGCCATCATTGCCATCTTCTATCCCGACCCGGCCCATCCGGCCCAACCACTCTGGCTGCTGCTGACTGCCGGAGGTATGGGGATCGCCTTTGCGCTGCGCCGTTTCAGGGTACAGAGCTACTGGCCCTACCTGCTGGCAGGCGGTCTCCTCAGCTGGATCGGTCTGTTCAGGGCTCACCTGCATCCGGCCCTGTCGCTGGCGTTCATCGTGCCCTTCCTTCCCCACCCCCGCAGGGAAACCAAGCATATCTTCGAGGGTAACCCGGCGGATCATACCACCATGTCCCGCTTTGAACACGAGTGGAAGGTGGTGGCTGATTTCGGCCTGTTCATGTTTGGGCTTGCCAATGCCGGTGTTCGTTTCACCTCGATCGGAGATGCCACCTGGCTGGTGCTGGCAGCTCTCGTCATCGGAAAAACCGGCGGAATCTTTGCCATGGGGCGGTTAGGCCAGCTCCTGGGTTTTCCCTTGCCCGCAAGGGTCAGGGCTAAAGAGCTGCTGCTGGTAGGTTTGATTGCGGGAATCGGCATGACCGTGGCCCTGTTCGTCGCAGGCGAGGCCTTTTCGGATCCGGCAATCCAGGGAGCTGCCAAAATGGGAGCACTGCTCAGCGCCGGATGTGCGCTGGCAGCAATTGTACTGGGAAGGCTGCTGAACGTACGGCGCGTTCCGTGATAATTGTTACCAACCGGCACCGACGTTCTTGCATTTTTCTCCCGCACTACCTATACTTGCCGTTTCCGTAACACCTATTCAGCAAGGAGACGAATGTGATTCAGATCGATTTCAACAAGATGGGTGGGCTGATTCCGGCCGTCATCCAGGACCATCAGAGCGGCGAAGTATTGATGGTGGCCTATATGGACGAGAAGACCCTCAACCTGACCCTGGAAACCGGAAAGACCTGGTTCTTCAGCCGCACCCGCAACAAGTACTGGATGAAGGGTGAGGAGTCGGGCAACACCCAGGAGGTTGTGGAGGTCTTGACCGATTGCGATGCCGACACCGTGGTGATCAAGGTCAAACAGAATGGCCCGGCTGCCTGTCATACCGGCAACCGCAGCTGTTTCTATGTGAAATGGGAAGACGGCCAGTGGGTGGAGCACTCCAACCCCCTGTTCGATCCGGCCCAGGTCTATAAGAAGTAAGGGAGAGACAATGAGCAACCTATTGAAATTCGGCATCCCCAAGGGGAGCCTTGAAAACGCCACCGTTGAGCTGTTCAAGAAATCCGGCTGGCAGGTAAGCATCTCGTCACGCAGCTATTTTCCCGGAATTGACGATGATGAGATGAACTGCAAACTGATCCGCCCCCAGGAGATGGGACGCTATGTGGAACGCGCCACCATTGACGCCGGCATCGCCGGCCGCGACTGGGTCCGTGAAAACGAGTCCGACGTGGTCGAAGTGTGCGAGATGGTCTATTCCAAGGTTTCGCGCCGCCCGGCCCGCTGGGTGCTTGTGGTCAACGGCGATTCAACGGTCAAGGGGCCTGAGGATCTGGCCGGCGCCACCATCTCCACCGAACTGGTCGGTTTCACCAAACGCTACTTTGCCGAGCGCAACATTCCGGTCAATGTGGAATTTTCCTGGGGCGCCACCGAAGCCAAGGTGGTGGATGGCCTGTGCGACGCCATCGTGGAAGTCACCGAAACCGGCTCCACCATCAAAGCCAATGGCCTGCGTATCGTCTGCGAGTTGATGGAATCGGTGCCGGTGCTGATCGCCAACAAGGCTTCCTGGGCTGATCCCTGGAAACGGGAGAAGATCGAACAGATCGCCACCCTGCTCAAGTCATCCCTGGCAGCTGAAAACATGGTCGGTCTCAAGATGAATGCACCCGGCGACCGGGTCGAGGCCATCACCAGCGTGCTGCCAAGCCTGAAAAACGCCACCGTCTCCCACCTCTACAACTCCGACTGGCTCTCCATCGAGAGCGTCATGTCCGAGAAGGATGTGCGCCGCATTATCCCCGAGCTGATCAAACTGGGGGCCGAGGGGATCATCGAGTACCCGCTCAGCAAAATCATCTGAGTCTGCAGGCATAGCGTGCCTTGAAAAGCGTCGATCCACTTCTTTCAACTTTTATGACAAATGGAGGCTTGAAAATGAGTACAGACAGACTGAAACAGAGTGAGGCGCTTGTGAGGCTCATGTTGGCTGCTCGATTTGAAGATTGCAAGCTGACCTTGCAGGAAGAAGACGAATTCCAGAAACAGTTGCAAGCATTGCCGTGGGATTCCACCGATCCCGATCTGTTTCTGCAGGGTGCAACTGCTGATGTCAGAAAAGCGCTTGCCGCAGAAGAAACAAAGCTTCAATTTCTCACGGTCCAATGTTCACAGTTCCCGGATGCTGAATCAAAGAAAGTATGCTTTGACAGAATCAAACGAGTGCTTGAGGCAGATGGCATTGATTCAAAAGAGGGCAGGCTGCTGCAACAGATCCGAAGTCTGCTGGAGCTCTAATTTTTCCTGAATATCCGGGACAATTTCTTACCCCATACCCCTCCCGACCGTTTTACGGTTGGGAGGGGTTTTTTATTTCAACAGGGACAGGGTGAATGCCAATTGCACCCGCGAAATCAATGACAAACCGATATTTCAACCCGTTCGTTGAAATTATTTTACAGTTCATCGGGGAATGCGTATAGTTCTGTGATATTTTAGCAAGTTAAATGAGATACGGGCAAAACGCCCCTCAGCCCATTTACGGAAAAAAAGAAGCGTGGCGTTCGGCCCAAGAATGTTGAGATCGGAAATTACCAGGGGATATGCACTTGCGATAGCAGTATCAACCATTGCGCGGTTAAGTAATTCCAGATTGCATTCAAACGGTCATTTTTTGCGTGACCTGCGAAGTTTTGGAATCCTCGCAGGTCACACCAACAGTAGTTTTTACATAGCAAGGAGAATTGCATGAATCGTCAAAAGCTCCTCAAAATAACCACCATTTGCGCAGGGATCGTGATTGTTCTGCTGGTTGCCTTGAGCATCCTGATCAGGGTGGTGATTTCGCCCGAACAGGTAAAAAAAACCATCCTGCCCAGGATTTCCGCGGCCATGAACCGTCAGGTCAGCCTGGGAGATGTATCGGTAAGTATCTTTTCCGGTATCCGGCTCCATGACCTGGTTATCCAGGACAGGGAGGGCACTCAGCCGTTTGTGAAGGCGGGCGCCCTGCGGCTTGAGTACCGCTTCTGGCCCCTGCTGCGCAAACGGGTCGAGATAACGGAGATCCGTCTTGAGTCGCCTCTGCTGCGGGTCGTCCGCTATACTGACGGAAGCTTCAACTTCAGCGACCTGACGGCCAAGAAGGAGCAGCCAACGCCGACGGTCAAGAGCCCCATCGATCTGGCTGTTTCCCAGTTCACCCTAACCAACGGCACGATGATCTTTGATGACCGCCAAGGGCTGGGGGGCAAGCCGTATGTAACCGAGATCAACAACCTGCAGATGGCTGCCAAGAACATTTCAATGAATGGTGATTTCCCGGTTTCCCTGCAGGCCAACCTGCCGGGTGGCGCAACCATCGACATTGCCGGCACAGCCGCCAGGGTGGGTAGTGCGCCCTCCATCGTACTGACAACGACCTTGATCGCCAAAGACCTTGCCAAGCTGGTGGCCGGATTGCCAACCGCGGTAACGGAAAAGACGCGTACGCTGGCCCTTGCCGGTGGTTTGGAACTGCGCCTGAAAGTGGCTGGTGAGACAAAAACGCCCAAACAGCTCTTGCAGAGTGGAGAGATCAAGCTGAACAGCATCCAGTTGACCGCCGGCGGGACACGACCATCCCTCTCCGGTCTTTTGATCCTTGGCAAAGACAGCATCGAATCAAAGGAGCTGAAGGCCACCATCGCCGGGCAACAGCTCGGTATCGGCCTGAAGGGTACCAACCTGCTGGGCAAACCGGCCGTGCTGTCCCTGGCGATTCAGGGAGACAAACTGGATCTGAACCAGCTGCTGCCCCCGTCCACGGCAAAGTCTGCCGCACCGGCAATCCCGGCGTCTGCGGCAAAGGCGGAACCGGACCCCATGAATCTGCCCCTGACAGCCAGTGGTACGGTCAGAGTGAACAGTGTGCTCTACCGCACCCTGACCTTCAATAACCTGTCCATGGCCTGGAAGCTGGCTGATAATGTCTTTACCCTTGACAGCCTGAAAGGTAATCTGGCCGGCGGCAGCTTCAGTGAAAGCGCCAGGGTCAATCTGGGGGTCAAGGGGTACGGTTACAGCAGCCAGCTCAGCGCCCAGGGTGTCCAGGCAGACCAGTTGGTGTCCGCCTTGGCACCCAAGGCTACCGGTTCGGTTTTCGGCAGTCTGGGGTTCACGGCCCAGTTCCAGGGGAGCGGAACGTTGCCCGAGTCGATCAAACGCAACCTGAGCGGACAGGGCAATTTTGCCATCAGCGATGGCAAGCTGACCGGCAGTGGGTTCATGCAAGGGCTGGCAGGGTTCCTGAAAGCGGATCAGCTGCGGGTACTTCGTTTCAGCCGCTACAACGGCACCTTTGGGATCAAGGGGGCCGTTGTGTCTGTGAACTCGGAGCTGAACGGGAGCGATGCCCGCATCAAGAGCTCCGGAACCGTCGATTTTGAGAAGCGCCTCAACATGTCCCTGGATACGCGGATGTCACCGGCGATCACCAGTCAGGCCGCCCGGGGAGAGCTGGGGCGTTTTCTGACCGACAGCCAGGGCTGGGGGGTTATCCCACTCAAGGTCAGCGGCACTATCGCTTCCCCCACCTTTTCCCTCGACGCAGCTCTGGCTGGAGCACACCTGAAGGACAAGCTGCGGGAAGAGCTGGGCAACCGCATCTTTAAAGGGAAACAGGGACAGCAGGGGACGCAAAAGCCTGAACAGCAGCTGCTGGATCGGGGATTGGAGCGGATCTTCGGAAAGTAGCACCATTGGGAACCTGACGTTTTTTGAGCTGGAGCTGACAGGGGAAATGGGATAGACTGCTATGGCTTAATGAAGAATACTCCAAGGAGATCGACCATGGAATGCGTACCAACCGGAGCCGGCTGCCGTTGCACCTATACACCGGCCTGTTCCAACCGCGGCAACTGCTGCAAGTGCGTCGCCTATCACCGCGAACGGGGCGAAGCCACCGGCTGCATGTTCACGCCGGCTGGCGAGAAAAGCTACGACCGCTCCCTGTCCAACCTGATGCGCGACCGCAAGATCTCGTAGACATGACACCACATCCGGGAAACCATGCTGAACTTTTCCATCACACCCCATGACCACTGCCGCCGCCTGGAGAGTTTTCTGCGCGCCCTCCTGCCGTCGGCCTCCTTTGCCTACCCCCGCAAGCTGATCAAAAACGGTGCGGTCAAGCTCAACAACGCCGACGCCACACCCGATAGCCTGCTGTTCATCAATGATCAGGTGACCGTCAAGGAAAGCTCCGCGTTGACAGCGCTGCTCTCCGACGCCGCTCTCAACCTGGATATCCTCTACGAAGACGACAGTATCGTCATCGTCAACAAACCATCCGGTCTGGCCATGCATCGTACCGCCGAACTGGAGACCAACCTGGTGGAACGGGGCATGGAGTTCATGGCTTGGCGCAAAACCACCTGCAAACTCTATCCGGTCAACCGGCTTGATCGCGGCACCTCCGGCGCGGTAATCATGGCCAAGAGCTCCTCCGCAGCCGGCATGTTTGGCAGACAGGTTAAGGAGACCGGGCTGGACAAACTCTACCTGGCGCTGGTGGCCGGACGGCCCGATGGAAGCGGTGTGATCAACGCGGCCCTGGATGGCAAGGAATCGGAGACCCGCTACCGGATCCTAACTGAGGGTTCAGGCTGTTCTCTTCTGGAGGTTATTCCGCTCAGTGGCCGCATGCACCAGATCAGGCGACACCTGGAGATGATCGGTCATCCGGTGCTGGGGGACCGGCGCTACGGCGGCGACGAGATCGGGGAACTGGCCGGGTTTGCATTGCACTCCTTCAAAACCGCCCTGATCATGCCGAACGGGGAACGACTGGTGGTCTGCGCGCCCTTATCGGGGGAACTGCTGACGCTCTGCGAACGGGGAGGTATCCGGACAGACTCGCTTCTGGCTGCTCTGGGCCTGATCGCGGAAGAACACAACAAGGGGGAAACAGAATGAAGGGAAAAACGTTCTTTATCACCGGCGCTTCGGCCGGTTTCGGCGCTGCCTGCGCCAGCATCTTTGCCGAAACGGGAAACCGCCTGGTTTTGACAGCCCGCCGCAGCGACCCGCTGCTGGCACTGCAACGGGAACTGGCGGAAAAGGCAGAAGTCCACGTTATGTCGCTGGATGTGCGCGACCGCCAGGCGGTAGCCCGGGCGGTGGAATCCCTGCCTGCGCCGTTCCGCGATATCGACGTGCTGATCAACAACGCCGGCCTGGCCCTGGGGCTGGAACCGGCCCACAAGGTTGACCTGGATGACTGGGAAACCATGGTGGACACCAACATCAAGGGGCTGATGTATTGCACCCGCCTGATCCTTCCCGGCATGGTGGAGCGCAACCGCGGCCACATCATCAACCTGGGTTCGGTGGCCGGCTCCTGGCCCTATCCCGGGGGTAACGCCTATGGCGGCACCAAGGCCTTTGTGGAACAGTTCTCACTCAACCTGCGCTGCGACCTGCTGGGAACCAGGGTGCGGGTGACCTGTATCCAGCCCGGCATGGCCGAGACCGAGTTCTCCAAGGTCAGGTTCAAGGGTGATGACAAAAAGGCGGCACAGGTCTACAGCGGGACCGAAGCGCTGACGGCCGAGGATATCGCCGAAACTATCCACTGGGTGGTCAACCGTCCCGAACATGTCAACATCAATACGCTGGAACTGATGTCCGTGGATCAAGCCTGGGGACCGTTTGCCATCCATCGCAAAAAATAGTTGAGAGGTTACCGATCAGACCGGGACTTCCATATGCTACCCTGAAACGGAAAATGGCCTGCAAAAGCAGGCCATTTTCCGTTGAAACAGACAAAATATATCGTTACAGAACAACCAGGTTATCCCGGTGAACAATCACATCGGCATAGCGGTAGCCGAGCACATCCTCGATCTGGCTGCTCTTGTGACCAGCCAGGCGGGTTATTTCGCTGCTTGAATAATCCGACAGCCCCCGGGCAAATTCCAGTTCGTCCGCTCCGCAGATCCGCACGCTGGAGCCCCGCTCGAAACGCCCCTCCACCCGCACCACACCGGAAGGCAGCAGGCTTTTTCCCTTTTTCAGCAGCACCTCGCGGGCGCCGTCATCCACGAAGATCCGGCCGGCTGGCTTGAGGGTATAGGCGATCCAGTGCTTGCGGCGGTTCAGACCGGCGTCGGCCGGGAGAAACAGGGTGCCGACCTCCTCGCCACGCATCAGTGCTGTGATAACCCCCTCATGCTTGCCCGGCACGATGATGGTCGGGACACCGTTCTTGCCGGCTTTTTTGGCCGCCGCCACCTTGGTGGCCATGCCGCCGGTGCCGACGGTGGAACCGGAACCACCCGCGGCGCGCTCCACCTCGCGGGTGATGCCCCTGACCAGCGGAATCAGCACCGCATCCGGATTGCTGCGCGGGTCGGAGCTGTAGAAGCCCTCAATGTCGGTCAGGATCACCAGCAATCCCGCTTCCGCCACGTTGGTCACCAGGGCCGACAGGTTATCATTGTCACCGAACTTGATCTCTTCCACCACAACCGTATCGTTCTCATTGATGACCGGGATGATGCCGAACCCCAGCAGGGCATCCAGGGTGGCGCGGGCATTCAGGAAGCGCTGGCGGCTGGTCAGGTCTTCGCTGGTCAGCAGCACCTGGGCCACCTTGAGGCCATGGACGGCCAGGGCTTCTTCGTAGGCCCGCATCAGCCGCGTCTGGCCGATGGCGGCCGCCGCCTGCTTGTGCGGTATGGTCTTCGGCTTTTCCGTCATCCCCAGCTCGCTGCGTCCGGCGGCTATGGCGCCGGAGGAAACCACCACCACCTGCCGCCCCTGCCGCCGCAGCACGGCGATGTCGTCACAGATCCGTCCGATGACCCGCATATCCAGGGCGCCGTCGTCATCGGTCAGCACCCGGCTGCCGATCTTGACCACCACCCGCTTGATTTTTTTGAAAAGCTCCCGACGCATTACCACTCCTCTTCAAGCTTGCCCCACAAACGTCGGGCGATCTCATCCAGCAGATCGGGGACACCCTCGCCAGTGGCTGAGGAAAGTGGAAAGACCTTGATACCGCGTCCCTCGAACCAGGCCTTGATGTCCGGCAGATGTTCACGGGTCTGGGGCAGGTCCAGTTTGGTGATCACCACCACCTGTTCCTTAACCGCCAACTCGGGGCTGAACAGGGTCAACTCGCGGGTGACAGCCTCGTACTCGGCCAGCGGATCGCGCTCCGGCATCCAGGAGATGTCCACCAGGTGCAGCAGTATTCCGGAACGCTCCAGGTGTTTCAGAAAACGGTGCCCCAGTCCGGCCCCCTCATGGGCGCCCTCGATGATGCCCGGTATGTCGGCCATGACAAAGGAGCGTCCGTTCTTGTAGGGCACCACCCCCAGGGAGGGTTTGATGGTTGTAAAGGGGTAATCGGCTATCTTGGGACGGGCCGCGGAAATCTTGCTGATCAGCGATGACTTGCCGGCGTTGGGCAGACCCAGCAGCCCCACTTCCGCCATCAGCTTCAGTTCCAGCCGCAGCTTGCGATCCTGACCCTCTTCACCAGGCTGGGCAAAGCGGGGGGTCTTATGGGTTGCGGATGCAAAACGGGCATTACCCTGTCCGCCGCGTCCTCCCTTGAGCAGCACGACCTGCTGTCCATTCTCGGTCAGGTCGGCCAACAGCTCGCCGGTCTCGGCGTCGCTGACAACCGTACCAACCGGAACTTTGATGACCAGATCATTGCCGGAAGCGCCATGGCGGTTCTTGCCCTGCCCATTATGCCCCTTCTCTGCCTTCTGATGCGGACGGTGACGCAACTCCAGCAGGTTTGACAGACCGACGCTGGCCAGAAAGATCACGTCGCCCCCCTTGCCGCCATCTCCACCGTTGGGACCACCGAACTCAATGAACTTCTCGCGGCGAAAGGCGATACAACCAGCACCGCCATGGCCGGAAGAGGCAAACAGGGTTACTTCATCGATAAATTTCACGGATACATTCCTTTTACGTACCACTTTACTCACAGAGAGCCATGAAGCCACGGCTGCGAGTCAAATGTTTACCCCCCCCGAAAAGCAATCTCACGCGAAGCCACGAAGAGCACGGAGAGAACCGGAAGCGGGTGAAAATCAGGGTTGCGGTTTATTGATCTACCCTGCTGATTTTGTTGTTAACCTTCGTGTGCTTCGTGCCTTTGTGTGCGACAGAAGGCTATTGACTGTTTCATGCCTCGTATCTCTGGGTGAGTCGGTTTTACTACTTCGACTCCAGCCACTCCTGAATAGCCAGCAAGCGGTCGTTCCAGGCGTCTGTCAGCCGTTCCTGCAGGAATGCCACGAACAGGCTGTCGAACAGCTGCTGCCCCTGTTCCAGCAGGTACATACGCTCGTAGAAGGCCGCCTCCCGCTCACTGACCTCCTCCACGGTATTGTCGCGTTCGATGCGCACCTGGGGACACTTGAACGAGGCAAAACCGAAGGTTTCACCTTTCAAGGTCAGTTTCCAGAGGTTTTCATCCTTCTCCATGCAGATGGTGGCGCTGGTGATCTTCTTGCCCCCCTTGATGGCCGAGATCGCCTCCAGGTAGCTGTCCTGGGAGCCGGACACCGACACCTTCTGGATGCCCCCCTCTTCGCCGCCCCCCTGAAGCTGGATGCGGTCATCGATCCAGGCCGTGAATCCCTCAGCGGTGGCAAAGTTACCGGGACGGACGATCCTGAAGTCTCCCTCTCCGTTCAGACCACGCTGCAGCAGCCAGAGCATGAAATCCCACCCCAACCACTGGTTGTCGCGGATCAGCGCAATGGCCGAGTCGGAATTGGCCTGGTTGGCCTTTTCCAGCCTCTCCAGCATATCCCCCTCCAGCAGCATGCGCGCCCGGGCAAAGGGGTGAATCGCCAGCGGATGCAGGCCTTCAAAGGTTTTCCGAAAGATATCCTCGAAACGCTCCACTACCTTGCTGCCCAGGCTGAACAGGGTCAGCACACCGCTCTTCCGGTCCCAGACCACATCCACCATGGAAGGTATTGGCAGACAGCGGACCAGGAGACGCAGCTGAACCTGCTCCTTGATCTCCGTGCGCTTGTCTTTCGGCGCTCGACGCAGGTTGGGGTGCTGGGCCAGAAAAAGCCCCTCTTCGCGGGCTGTGTGTGATTTGAGTACGGCAGCCGGTATCTTGCGCTGATCGCGGCGCAGGGAGAACACCAGATAGTTGTCACGCCAGAAAGCCGAGGGGACCTGGAATTCGGCGTCATCGGGATGATCAATCTCTGCCCACCCCTCTGAAAGTTCGTCGCTGGAGTTTTCGATGGACTGGAAGGCGCGGCCGGCCAGTTTCCCTGAAAACCAGGCAAACTCATCCTGCGCGGGAAGATCACCGCTTATGGTGAACTGGGTAATACTGACGGTATTGGCATAAACGCCCATGAAGCTTGTTTCCTTTCAAAATCGGTTGGAACGGAGATAAGGCGTTGCAGCCCGTGAATAAAGCAGGTGGGTGGCAGATGGTAGCGGTGGCCACATGGGGGGCGGGCCTGAACCCGCCCCCCATGGAGAACTATTCCGCCTTCATACCCACGTACTGGATGCTGCCGTCGGAGCGGCGCAGCAACAGCCGCACAATATCGCCTTTTTTGACGGTAGCCAGCGCAGCATTGAATTTCTGAAGCGTTTCGGGACGCTGGCCATTGACCTCGATGATCAGGGCGCCCTGGGTGACGCCGGCGTCATCGGCGGGTGAACCCGGCTTGACCTCCGTCACCACCAATCCCTTGGTTTCCTTGATGCCGAGCCGGCTGGACAGTTCCTTGTTCAGCTCCTGAACGGTGATGCCGATTTTTTCGCTCTCGGCTGCGCTGTCACCATCAACTGCTGCTGACGACTCGCCATCCTTGAGTTTGCCGATGACAACATTCAGGCTCTGGCGTTTGCCGTCCCGGAAAATCACCAACTTGACCTTCTTGTCCACCGGAGTCACGGCCACATAGCGGGGCAGCTCACTCCCCTCATTGACCGGTTTGCCATCGAATTCAAGAATAACGTCACCGGCCTTGAGCCCGGCCTTTTCCGCCGGCCCGTCTTTTTCAACACTGGCAATCAGCGCGCCCTTGTCGGAATCCAGGCTAAAGGACTTGGCCAGATCGGCAGTCAGCGGCTGGAAGCGAACACCCAGGTAACCGCGGGTCACCTTGCCGTTGTCACGCAACTGGGTCACGGTAGATCTGGCGATATTGACCGGAATGGCAAAACCGATGCCGCCGCCACCACCGGCTATGATGGCGGTGTTGATGCCGATCACCTTGCCGCCGGCATTGAAGAGCGGTCCGCCGGAGTTACCCGGGTTGATGGAGGCATCGGTCTGAATGAAGTCGTCATAGGGTCCGCTGCCGATGACACGTCCCTTGGCGCTGACAATACCGGCAGTCACGGTATGGGCCAGGCCAAACGGATTGCCGATGGCCATGACCCATTCGCCAACTTCAAGGGCATCGCTATCACCCAGTTCGGCAAAGGGGAACGGCTTCTTGTCGCTGATCTTGATCAGGGCCAGGTCCAGCTTTTCATCTATCCCCTTGATCTCGCCCTTGAGTTCGCGGCCGTCGGAGAGTTTAACCATAACCTCGTCGGCATTGTTGACCACGTGATTATTGGTGAGAATAAAACCCTCTTGGCTGATGATAAACCCGGTACCCAGACTCTGCTCACGACGGGGACGCTGCTGGGGCATCTCATCGAAAAAGCGGCCGAAAAATTCTTCGAAGAATTTATCCTGCTGATTCTGGGACGGAGTGCGACGCGACCGTTGCGCCGGTTTGATGTTTTTTACGGTGCGGATATTGACCACGGTTGGGGTCAGTTTTTTGGACAGCTCCACAAAATCGGGGCTGATCGTTTTGGCGACTGAGAGCGCCGGAAATGAAACGGCAAGAACCACCACTGCAACCATGAAACGCACCGAAGACAGAATTGCTGTTGACATGAAATCCAACCTCCCTGAATACGATGTAAATTGAACAACGAGGGGCGGGTCGCACTTACCTCACGACGCCGCCCCTTGCATTGTTTGATGCAGGCACTATAGCATAGCGCCTCTGAATAAATCAATCCCGGCCGTTACCCTTCGCGGAGGATATAGCCCTGACCACGAACGGTGTGGATCAGCTTGGTGGAATAATCCTTATCAACTTTCTTGCGCAGATAGTTGACATACACATCGATGATATTGGTAAAGCTGTCAAAAGCGTAGTCCCAGACATGCTCTGCAATCATGGCGCGGGACAGGACGGTATTGGGGTTGCGCACCATATATTCCAGCAGTCCATACTCCTTGGCGGTCAGATCGATTTCATTTCCACTGCGCCAGACCTTGTGGGAAACCGGGTCAAGTCGAAGATCGGCAAAGAAAATCTCGGCGCCGCGATCCTGCTCACTACGGCGAAGCAGCGCCCTGACGCGGGCCAACAACTCGGCAAAGGCGAACGGCTTGGTCAGGTAGTCGTCGGAGCCGGCCTCCAGACCGGAAACAATATCCTCGGTCGTGCCGCGGGCGGTCAACATCAGCACCGGAACGTGACTGCCGGTTTCGCGCAGTTCCTTGATGACGGTCAGGCCATCCTTTTTGGGAACCATGACGTCCAGAATCACCAGGCTGAATTCACCCGTAAGAGCCTGCTTAAGGCCTTCCACACCATCATGGACGATCGTGACCTGATAATCGTCTTCTTCAAGGCCGCGTTTGATAAAACCGGCAACTTTTTTTTCGTCTTCAACAACAAGAATTCTCATGATGACTCTCCTTTTTAGTTTAGGTGTGGTGTTAGGTGTTTCGTTTTTCACGTGCAACCATTTTTCTCAGGATTTCCGAACATGATTCTTCCACCGATTTATTGGTCACATCAATAACCATCCACTCGGGATGCTGCCGATAGAGCCGCCTGCAGAAGGTAATTTCATCCTCAACCTGGTTATAGTCCGCATAGTTTCCACGAGGGCTCTGCCGCATGCTGATCAAGCGTGACGTTCGGATTTCAACCAGCCGTTTGGGATCAATCAGCAAGCCGACAATTTTCTCCTGATCGATCTGAAACAGCTCCTCGGGCGGTTCGATTCCCATAACCAGCGGTACGTTGGCCACTTTATAACCCTTGTGTGCCAGATACATGGAAAGCGGCGTTTTGGATGAACGTGAGGCGCCCACCAGCACAAGATCGGCCTTGTGCAGATACTGCGTCTCCTGGCCATCGTCGTGGGTCACCGTGAAGTTGACCGCTTCCATCCGTTTGAAGTAATCGGTATCGATACGGTGCAGCAGTCCGGGCTTTGCCTGCGAGGTGGCCCCCAGAAAACAGGAAAGGCTGTAGATCAGACCACTCAACAGATCAACCGCGTACAGGCCACGTTCTTCAGCCATCTGTCCGACCATCTGGGACAGGGCCGGGTCCACCAGTGTATAGGCAATCATGCCCGGGTCGTGGGAAACGACCGTCATGGCCTGCTGAACATCACTGTCATTATGAATCTGGCACAGACGTACCACCTTTACCTCTTCATAGTAGAATTGGGAAAGGGCTGCCTTAATGACCCGCTCTGCTGTTTCACCGGTTGCATCGGATATAACATAAATAATTTTCATGACTGAAATCAACGCTCCTGGCTTATTAACGCACTGTTATATTTCTAATTAGAAACATACTATTTGTCAAGGTTTTTGTTGCCACTAATCTTTCGTACTGCTAACATATCGATCTCATGAACAAAATAACCTCTCCTGGCGGTACCCATGACAACCACCTGGCTTGAAATAGCCTGCGACATCCCCGCCGCTTTTGTTGACGTTGTAGCGGCATATTTGAGCGATCTCTCCGGCACCGGCGTTTGTATTGAAAATCTGAATGTGGATGCATTTTCCCACGCTGAAATCGATCATTCCCCGATCAAAACGGTCAAGGCGTATTTTAGCGATGAAGAGGATGTTGACGCACGACTCAGGGAAATCGAGCAGTTCCTTCACGAGCTTGAATTCCGGAATCCGGGGCTCTGCCTGGCAATGCCGGTCATGTCGTCTGTGAGCAGCGAAGACTGGAGTACCAGCTGGAAAGCCAACTTCAAACCATTGCGTGTCGGGCGGCGTCTGATGATCGTGCCGACCTGGGAAGAGGTGCCGCCCAGCTCCGATGACATCGTGTTGCGACTGGATCCGGGCATGGCTTTCGGCACGGGCGGTCACGAGACAACCCGTCTCTGTCTGGAACTTCTGGAAGGCATCATGGATGACCTGCCAACCTTGCTGATACCTTCCGTACTGGATCTGGGCACCGGCTCGGGCATCCTCGCCATGGCGGCTGTCAGGCTTGGCGCCGGCCGGGTGTGTGCCGTGGACATTGACCCCCAGGCCATAGAGGTCGCCCGGGAGAATCTTGTCGTCAACGATCTTGCTGATCAGGTTGAATGCAGCACCACTCCCCTGGAGGCGTTGATCGAAACCTTCGACATTATCCTGGCCAACATTCTGGCCGAGGAACTGGTGCGCATGGCCACGCAGCTGATCGAGCGTCTGAAAAGTGGGGGAATGTTGGTACTTTCCGGCATCCTGGCTGAAAAAGAGGCTTTCGTACGCAACGGCTTTTCACAAACTGCACTTGAATACCGGGAAACACGCCGCGACGGCGAGTGGGTGGCGCTGCTCTTCAAACGAGTCGCCGCGCCATGAGCATACGGCGCTTCATGATCGACTCAAACAGCATGCTTGACGGCCATGCTACCCTTGGCGGAGATCTTTTCAACCACATCGTACGAGTACTGCGCATGGAACCCGGCGCACCGCTGATCCTGGTGGATGAAAAAGGGTTCGAACACAGGGGAGTTATCGAACAGGTGCACAGGGAACGGGTCATTGTCAGGGTGAATTCATCCCTGGCTGCAACGGATTCATCCGACGATACCCCGCGGCTCACCATCTGTCAGGCGCTTCCCAAGGGCGAGAAAACAGAGCTGATTCTACAGAAGGGCACTGAACTGGGTGTGCATGATTTCCTGCTGTTTGGCGGCCGACGCTCGGTGCCCCGCATCCGCGAAGAACAACAGGCCGGAAAACTCCAGCGCTGGAACAGGGTCACGGCAGAAGCGGCCCGCCAGTGCGGCAGACGCAGCATACCTGGAGTTTGCTGGTTTCCCGGAGCTGCCGAAGCGGTGAGCTGTTCAACCCATGATCTGCGTCTGCTGCTCTGGGAAGAGGAACAGGCCCGAAACCTGAAGAGCGCCCTGACCGACGTTCCCTGCCCCGCTTCGGCCATCGTAGCGATTGGTCCCGAAGGGGGCTTTGACCCTGGTGAAGTACGCTGTTTTATTGATCATGGATTTCTTCCGATCACCCTGGGAGAGAGAATTCTGCGGGCAGAGACGGCAACACTTGCCATTACCTCAATATTGCAGTATATTTGGGAAAAAATCTAGAACAGGAGTCGGCGATGAAATGTCCAAAATGCGGGTATAACAGCTTCGAGTGCTACGATAGCTGTATCAAATGTTCACACGATCTGACCGCCCACAAAATGAACTACGGACTCAAACCGATCGTGTTCCAGAAAGAGATCCGCGCCGCCATGGCCGCTGCTCTGGCGACCGAAACCGCGGCGGCAGCCGCACCCGAACAACCGGCTGAGCAACCGGTGGATCTGTTTTCATTTGACCTCCCGGACGATGAGCCGGCCGCCGCCACCAAGGATGAGGCCGCTAAGGATGACCACTTCAGCTTCAGCGAAAAGCCGGCCACTCCAAACCCCGATAGTATGGGCACATTTTCCATTGATAACGAACATACGCTGGACGCACACAAATCCGCCGGAGTTTTTGAAAATCTGCTGGAGACGACAACGCACCACGGGACTTCCGAATCCACATTATCGTCATCTCAACAAACAACTGTCCAGGGAGAATACGACCTGTCCAACTTCTCGTGGGATGACACCCCAGATACTGCCGTGAGTGGCGCAAAAAAACCGGTTGATGACTTTGACAGTCTCTTCGGCGACATTGAAGGCTCCATAAAAAAATAATCCCCTGTTTACACGTTTCTTCAGAAGAGCGGGGCAACCCGCTCTTTTTTGTTAGCCCATCGTTCCCAGGAGAACTGTAGTGTCCCAACGCATCGCCATCCTTCCCGAAATCATTACCAACAAAATTGCCGCCGGCGAAGTGGTCGAACGTCCGGCATCGGTTATCAAAGAATTGATCGAGAATGCCCTGGATGCCGACGCCACGGATATTGTTGTGGAGATCACGGCCGGGGGCAGACGGCTGATCAAAATTACGGACAACGGCCACGGCATGTCCCGCGAGGACGCCCTGTTGTCGCTGGAGCGGCACGCAACCAGCAAGATCAGAAGCGACAGTGACCTGGACGGTATCAGCACCCTCGGTTTCCGCGGCGAAGCGCTCCCCTCCATCGCCTCGGTCACCCGCTTTCGCCTGGCCACCCGCGAACCAGGCAGCCAGGAGGGGACCGAAATCATCGTCGAGGGGGGCCGGGTCAAGGAAGTAAAGGCCTGCGGCATGGCACCCGGCACGGTCATCACCGCCGAACAGCTCTTTTTCAACACTCCGGCCCGGCAAAAATTCCTGCGCAGCGCCGAAACCGAGGCCGGCCACGTGGGCGACACCTTGACCCGCATGGCCATCTCACGCCCCGACGTTGCCTTTGCCTGCAACAGTGATGGCCGTGAGCTGCTGCGGGTGCAGCGCAGTGACCTGCTGCGCCGTCTGTCCCAAGCCCTGGGCAAAAACACCTCGGCACACTTGCACGAAATATCATTTTCCGACAACGGGATCACCATCAACGGCTTTGTTTCAGCTCCCTCCGCCTGTCGCTCCACCACCAACGCCATGTTCACCTACATCAATGGCCGCTTTGTGCGGGACCGGGTTATCCAACACGCCATCATGCAGGCCTACCGCGGGGTCATGGACCGGGGACGATATCCGGTGGTGGCCCTGTTTCTGCAGCTGCTCCCCGGCGAAGTGGATGTGAATGTCCACCCCACCAAACACGAGGTGCGTTTCCGGCGTCAAGCCGTGGTGCATGACACGCTGCAGGGGGCACTGGAAGAAGTGCTGCGCGGGTCCCCCTGGCTGACTCACCAGCCCTCCCCGCCCACAGCTCCACCAGCTCCAACAACCAGCCAAGCCTACCGGGAACGGATTGCAGCGGCGGCGCAGGCTTCACTCGGCATTGCCCGGCAACCCGCCCCCCCCCGGCATTACCCAGCCGGTGTGACGGAATCGGCCTCGACCGGACCTTCCCGAGCCGAAACGCCTGTCGTCCGGGAAGCAGAGGCTTCATTCCACCCGAATCCGGCTCCTTCGGTTACGGAAGGGTATTTTTCAGCCCTGAGAATCATCGGCCAGTTCCACGCCGAATACCTCCTCTGCCAGTCCGGCGATGAACTGGTTATCATCGACCAGCACGCAGCCAGCGAACGGGTTGCCTACCAGCGCCTGCGGAGGCAGTTCGAAAACAATGCGGTGGAATCCCAGCGACTGCTCTTTCCCGAGACGCTGGAACTGTCATTTGCGGAAGCGGCCGCGGCCAAGCGATTCCAAAACGAGTTGGTCAGCATCGGCCTGGAGCTGGAGCCTTTTGGCGGCAATACGGTCATTGTCACCGCACTCCCCCGCCTGAACGCCACCCATGACGGAACAGGCCTTGTCAGGGATATCCTGGCAGAACTAACCCAGCTCGGCTCCAGCTCAGCCTTTCTCGACGCACGGGACGCCCTGCTCTCCCGCATCGCCTGCCACAGTGTCGTTCGGGGTGTACGCCATCTGGAGTTCAGCCAGATCAATGAACTGTTGCGCAGCATGGATGAAACCGACTTCATTGCCAGCTGCCCCCACGGCCGGCCGGTTTCACACGTCATTACCCTGGCCGAGCTGGAAAAAACCTTCAAACGGACATGACCTCCACAGCCCCACCAAAAATACTGGTCATCTGCGGCCCCACCGCTTCTGGCAAGAGCGAGCTGGCGGTGCGCCTGGCCCAGGAGCTCGAGGGAGAGATCGTCAACGCCGACTCCATGCAGATCTATCGGGGTATGGATATCGGCACGGCCAAACCAGCCTACGGTGAACGGGACGGCATCCCCCACCACCTGCTGGATGTGGCCGATCCAGACCAGCCCTTCTCGGCGGCCGATTTTTCTGCCGCTGCCTCACACATAATCTCAGACATCACAGGCCGGGCAAAACGCCCCATTGTGGTTGGCGGCACCGGTCTCTACATCCGCGCCCTGCTGCACGGTCTGGTGGATTCTCCCAGTGGCGCCGGTGAAGTCCGCCGAGAGCTGCAGGCAGAGGCTCAGGAGCGGGGAAATCAGGCCATGCTGGAGCAGCTGCGCACGGTGGATCCTGAACTGGCCTCCGGCATTCACCCCAACAATCTGGTGCGCATTATCCGCGGCCTGGAGGTGTACCGACTGACCGGCATCCCGCTTTCCCACTTTCAGCGGGAACACGGCTTTAGCCAGCAGCGTTACCGGTGTCTGCAGATCGGCATCCATGTAGAGCGACAAGAGCTGTACGACCGCATTGAAAAGCGTGTTGAGCGGATGCTCTCCATGGGGCTGCTGGATGAGGTTCAGGAGCTGTTGATGAACGGCTTCGGTCCGGAGTTGAAGGCCATGCGTTCAATCGGCTACCGGGAAACCTGCTCCTTTCTGGCAGGCGAGCAGAGCCTGGAAGAGACCACGCTGCTGATCAAACGGAACAGCCGCCGTTATGCGAAGCGTCAATCAACCTGGTTCAATGCAGATCCGAATATTATATGGCTTGAATATCCCGAAAAGTTTGCTACTATTTTGCGACATTGCATTGAATTTTTTTGAATAAAAACAGGAGGGAGGCACACCATGGCAAAAGCACCGTTCAACATTCAGGATCAGTATCTCAACCAATCCCGTAAAGAGCGCGTCAAGGTTGTTGTAACCATGATGTCGGGGGACAAGCTTGAGGGACACATCAAGTCATTTGACAACTTTTCCGTTCTGCTGGATCTGAACAGTGATGTCCTGATCTACAAGCACGCCATATCCACCATCACCTCGGCCGACGGCGCTTTCCGGCTGCATCAGTAATCAACCCCCATCAGGGCCTGCGTGGCGTGTGCGCCGGGCAGGCCTCTGCCGCCTCCCAGGTCCCCATGCGCAAAAGCACAAAAATTCTGCTGGCAATTGTCCTGCCGCTGCTGATCCTGGCCGCGATCATACTCACCCAGGCATCCTCCGTCCTGCTGCAACTCTTTATTGCCCTGGCACTGGCCTACATACTCAACCCGGCCGTACTGCAGCTGGAGAAACGGGGGATCGGACGAATCTTCGGCATTCTGATCGTTTTCTGTGCAGCCATTCTTCTGGGTATGGGATTTACGATCTTTCTGGTGGTTTCCATCAGCGGCGAACTCTCCAATGTCCAGCTCAACCTGCCCGGCTATGCCCACCATCTGTACGAGATTGCCCCGGCCACGCTCAAGTCCCACCTGGGCATAGAAACGCCGGACAGGCTCTCCCTGCGACTGAACGAGCTGATCCAGCAAGCCCGCTCCGCCTCGCCCGATCTGCTCAAACCGGTTCTGAACGTGATCCGACAGGCGTTCAGTTCCACCGTTGCCCTGATCCTGGCATTTCTGGGTTACCTGATCATACCGGTCTACCTCTTCTACCTGCTGGCTGACCTGCCACAACTGAAGCTGTTCCTGGAATCCTTCATACCTGATCGCTATCGAGGTATCTTCGGCGAAAAACTCAACCAAGTTGACAGCGTACTCTCCGGGTTCATCCGCGGCCAGCTCCTGGTCTGCGCAATCCTGGCGCTGCTCTACAGCATCGGACTCTATTTCATCGGTATTGATCTGGCCATCGCCATCGGCGTTCTGGCCGGCATTACCTTTATCATCCCCTATGTGGGCACCATCATCGGCATGGTACTCTCCGTGGCAATGGCCCTGCTCAAGTTCCAGGACATGCTGCACCCACTGCTCTGCCTGGGGTGGTTCGGTATCGTTCAGTCTCTTGAGGGGATGGTCATCACCCCGCGGGTGGTCGGCAACAGTATCGGCCTGCATCCGCTGGTAACCATCGTGGCCCTGCTGATCGGCGGCCAGCTGTTCGGACTGTTGGGCATGTTGCTGGCAGTGCCGGTCACCGCCGTACTGCAGGTCTTTCTGCGCTCCCTGGCCGACTATTACCGCGATTCCGAATTCTATCGGGGAGTTTGATGAAAGGACTCCGGATCGAGAGCGTCGTGCCCGGTTCCATCGCCCATGAGATGGGTCTTGCAGCCGGTGACCTCCTGCTGAAAGTCAACGGCCACGGGTTAAGGGATATCATCGACTACAGCTTCCAGACCTCCGGAGAAGAAGAGTTGTTGTTGGAGGTAAGCAAACCGGATCATGAGATTTGGGAACTGGAGATCGAGCGTGAGCAGGATCAGCCCCTGGGGCTCGTCTTTGCCGCGCCTGATCCGGCCCGTTGCCGGAACAACTGCGTTTTCTGTTTTGTCCATCAACTCCCCAAGGGGCTGCGCAAACCGCTCTACGTCAAGGACGAGGATTATCGGCTCTCCTTCCTCAACGGCAACTACGTTACCCTGGCAAACCTGAAACCGGCCGAGCTCAAACGCATCGTCAGCCAACGTCTCTCGCCGCTCTACATCTCGGTGCACAGCACCGACCCCGCGCTCCGCGAACTGTTGCTGGGAAAACAGGGCCTGCCGCCCATCCTGGGGCAGCTCCGGGAGCTGGTCAATGCCCGCATCATCCTGCACACCCAGGTGGTGCTCTGCCCCGGCCTCAATGACGGCCAGGAACTGGAGCGGACTGTCAGTGACCTGGCGGCACTCTATCCGGCAGTCCAATCCCTGGCAGTGGTGCCGCTGGGGTTGACCAGACACCGCCTGCATCTGCCACTCCTCAGAGCGGTGGACAACGACTACGCCCGTGAGTTCATATCGCGCTGGGAAACACGGGCCATGAAGCTCAACAAGCGTCTCGGCCAGCCATTTCTTTTCCTTGCGGACGAGTTCTATCTCAAAGCCGCCCTCCCCTTTCCGCCCCTCAAAACCTACGGCGACCTGCCCCAGATTGAAAACGGCGTCGGCATGGTTCCGCTCTTTCTGCGTGATGCCGGCCGGACGCTGCGTACGGCTCGAAAGCTGGGTTCATACCGGGTGACGGTGGTGACCGGCGTTTCCGCCTACGGATTCGTGGCTGACTTCCTAAAGGAGCTGGGCAATAAAACCGGTGTTGATATTGTGCTGGTGGCGGTGGAAAACCGCCTGTTCGGAGAGAGCGTCACCGTCAGCGGCCTTGTGGCGGGTAACGACATTGCTGCGGAGCTTGCGGGAAAGGAGATCGGCCAGGCCTTGCTGTTGCCGGATGTCATGATCAAGGAGGGGGAAGGGCTCTTTCTGGATGATGTATCACTTGAGGAACTGGGCCAACGCCTCGGTTGCCGGGTCGTGGTCTTTGACGCCACTCCCCAGGGCTGCTACCGCGCCATCAAAGCACTGTCGCGATCAGCAAAATAACGCCCCTCACTTGCCCAGCAGCTCATCGAATTTTTTCACATCAAACCCGGAAAAAACCCGCCCAAATATCATGAAGGACGGTGTGGAATCCACCTTGGCCCTGGTGGCAATCTCGAACTGCTCCTGTTGAAGCCTGATACCCTTGGCTGTGGTGGTGAACAGCGTGGCACTGTCCATTTTCCCGGCCATGACCTCGTGGTATGCCCGCGCCCTGTCGGATTGGGAGAGAATGTACTGAACTTTTTCCCTGGCCTTGGGGTGGCGGGCCAGCGGGTAAAAGAAGACATAGCGGGTCACATCCGCACGGTTGTCCAGATAGTGGGAAGCCTGACGACAGAAGGGACAATCCGGATCGGTGAACTCCACCACTGTTTTGGGTCCTGAACCGATCCGCACCGCTTTTGAAAAATCAATCTCCCCTGCGACAAGCGGCGCCGCACACCCAAGAACGATCACCAGCAACAGTGCCGCACAGATGAAGCAGCCCTTGATGACGCGCCCGCAATTTCCCACCCTACTCGCCATCGGAAACACCCTCTTCAACTGCGGGGAGCAGAATGAAGAATTCGCTGCCCTGCCCCGGTGAACTCACCACCCAGATGGCACCACCAAAACTCTCGACGGTCAATTTACAGTATGCCAGACCCAGCCCCGCCCCCCCATAGTTTTTGTTGCCCCGCTGGGACTGGACGAAGCGTTCAAAGATTCTTTCCTGATCTTCCAGAGGAATGCCGTTGCCCGTATCCCGGACGCTCAACAGCACAAACCGCGCATGTTCGCTGAACATCTGCTCTGACTGGCTGGCCGCATAGGCGGGGATGGCCATCTCCATGGCGGTTTCTCGAGCAAGTGGGTGACAGGAAAGGGTGATTTCACCACCCTCCGGAGAAAATTTCAGGGCATTACCGAGCAGATTGCCCATGGTCCGTAAAAAGGCGCTTCGATCAACGCTAATCTCCGGCAGGTTCCGGTCCAGATCCGCCGACAACCTGAGCCCCTCACGTCCGGCCAGCAGGCTGAACCTGGTAACGAGGGAAGCCAGGATATTCTCCGGGTCGCAGGGCTGAATCGCCAAAGTCATATGCCCCGCCTCGAAACGATAGATGTCCAGCAGATTGTCAATCATGGACACCACTTCATTGCAGCTGTCAATGGCAGACTGGAGATATTCGACCTGCTCGACGTTAACCGGCCCCAGGCGTCCCTCACGCATGATATCGATGGATCCGATCACTGCCGTGAGCGGGTTTTTCATGTCATGGGAGAGCATGGACACAAAATCGTCTTTTTCCCGCTCCAGACGCTGTTTTTCCAGAAGCGTCGTGCGGTTCATCAGCGCCTGCTCAACCCGCTGAAGCACATCCGTCAGGTCAAAGGGTTTGGTGACGTAATCGACGGCACCGGTTTTCATACAGGTCACCGCCATGCTTTCGCTGCCATGGCCGCTCATCATGATTACGGAGACATCCTGGTGTGATTTCCGGATCTGTTCCAGCACTTCCACCCCGCTCATGCGGGGCATCCAGATATCCAGCAACACCAGGGAATAGGGCTGCGCAGCTATCCGGTTCAGGCAATCCTCGCCGCTAGAAGCCCAGTCAGCCTGATACCCGGACTCCTCCAGGTGTATCTCCAGAACCTTTGCAACCAGTTCCTCGTCATCAACAATCAGAATTCTATCAGCTTTTCGAGCGGTCATGTAGTCTCCTGCCGGGCAGCTGAAAGAAAAGCCTCAGCCAGTATCAGGTCTTCGGGAGTTGTTATTTTTATGTTGCGGTAATCGCCCTTCACGATCCGGACCTGTCCGTTGCACCGCTCCACCAGTGAGGAGTCATCGGTGCCGCTGAAGCCGGCTTCTTCGGCACTGCAATGGGCCTGGTAAATAACATTGAAACGAAACGCCTGCGGGGTCTGTGCCTGCCAGAGGGTTTCCCGGTCCGGTGTATCGGTGACAACGCCGTTGCACACCGTTTTGATGGTGTCCTTGGCCGGCACCGCCACCAGAGCGCCGTCATGTTCCCGCGCAACCGCTATGGACTCGCGCAGCAATGTGGGTGATATGAGCGGCCGTACACCATCGTGGATCAGCACCACGTCGTCTGGGGACATGACGCGTTTCAGGGCTTTTAGCCCATTCATGACCGAATTCTGACGTTCCCTGCCCCCGGGAACGATCTCGATCACCTTCCTGAAACCACCTGCCTCCACCACCTGTTCACGGCAAAAAGAGATCTCGTCCGCCGGTATCACCAGGCAGATGCCGTCAATATCGGGAGATTGCTCAAAAACAGAAAGGGTGTGGGCCAGTATGGGACGGCCACCCAGCTGCAGGTACTGTTTATTAATGGATGCGCCCATGCGTTTGCCCATGCCTGCGGCGGGTATCAGCGCAAAGGCCTTAAAAGCGGTCATTGATCTTTCCTTGTGAGCGCTGTGACCGCTTCGCGGATGGAAGCGGTCAGAGCGAGTATATCACGGTCAGCTATGGTTCGCACGTCCAGCAGAAAACGGTTCTGATGGATGCGGCCAATGACCGGCGTTGCCGCCCGCCGCAAAGCAGCTTCAATCTGCGATGGTGAAACATCCTGAATCCTGATTTCGATCAGCGTTGTCGGCAGCTGCAGCAGCGGTACGGAACCACCACCTGCACTTGACTCTCCCTTCTGTTTGTAAAACATTACTTCAGCTGGAATCAAGCGTTTAAGACGGCGAATGATCAGGCCGGCCCACCGGGACAACTCATCCCGAGTCATGGTAAGCATCCGCAGAGTCGGAACTTCACGCAGTGCGAGGTACTCGTCGCGGTACAACCTCAGGGTAGCCTCCAGGGCTGCCAGGGAGAGTTTGTCCGCCCGGAAAGCGCGCATGAGCGGATGCCGTTTCATAGGCTCCAGCAGATCACGTCTGCCGGCAATAATTCCGGCCTGAGGACCGCCCAACAGCTTATCCCCGCTGAAAGTGACAATATCGGCGCCCTGGGCGAGAAGCTGGCTGACGGTCGGTTCACCGCGAATGCCATGGGGAGTCAGATCAACCAGACAGCCGCTGCCGGCGTCAAACATGACCGGTATGCCCCTTTCGCGGCCAATGATAACCAGTTCGTCAAGCGTGACCTCGGCGGTGAACCCGACAATGGCAAAATTGCTGGCATGAACCTTGAGCAGCAGTGCTGTTGAATCGGAAAGCGCGGCATGATAGTCGCTGACATGGGTGCGGTTGGTGGCGCCGACTTCCACCAGGGTAGCGCCACTGTGCCGCATGACATCGGGGATGCGAAACGAGCCGCCGATTTCAACCAGCTCGCCCCGGGAGACGATCACCTCGCGGTTGACAGCCAGCGTCGAGAGCGCAAGCATGACCGCGGCTGCGTTGTTGTTTACCACCAGAGCCACCTCAGCGCCGGTCAGTTCGCGGATCAGCCCTTCCACATGGGTGGTTCGTCCACCCCGATCTCCGTTGGCAAGATTGTATTCCAGGTTGGAGTAGCCCTGGGATACGGAGTGAATGGCCTCCTCCGCCAGCGATGCAAGGGGAGAACGCCCCAGGTTTGTGTGAATAACCACACCGGTGCCGTTGATCACCGGTTGCAGGTTCATGCGTTTTCGTCGTGACAGTTCGTCCCTGACAACGGCAACAATCAGATGTGGTTCGGGCGCACTCTGCGAGTCGCCCGTTATAAGCTGCTCCCTGAAACGATCGAGGCAGGTCCGGATAGCCCTCAGCAGCTCGGAACGCGGGAATTGCTCCAAAAGCGGGGCTATCTCCGGCCACCCCAGAACACGGTCAACCTTGGGAATCTGTTTCAGAAGCACCTGAACCGACACACGTGCCCTTAGCGGCACACCTTGAATTCCGCAGCCAGGGAGGCGGTGACCCCACCATCGATCAGTACTCTGCCGCCATATTCGGCATTTTTCTGCACCAGGTTCGCCGCGGTATCGGCATCTTTTCTCTGAAACGCATCCAGAATCTTGTCATGTTCCTGCACCGAGACCTTCATCCTGCCGGGCAGGCTGAGCGACATGTGTCGCAGGCGCTGGAAGCGGGTGATCAAACTGTAGATCATTTCCTTCAGCTTCTCGTTATCGGAGGCATTGATAAAGATGGCGTGGAATTCGTCATGGAGCTTAAAAAACCCCTTGACGTCATTCTGATCAGCCAGCTCGGCGAGGCGGGTGTTGATTGACTGAAGACGCTCAAGCTCCCTGTCGGTAAGTCTCTCGCAAGCTTGTCGGGCGGCATACCCCTCAAGAATGCTCTTGATTGCGTAGAAATCCTCCACCTCTTTCAGATTGAATTCGCTGACCACAGCGCCTCTGCGGGGAATGACGGTCAGGTATCCTTCAGACTCAAGCTGGCGGAATGCCTCGCGGATCGGTGTGCGGCTGATGCCGAAGCGCTCGGCCAGTTCCGGCTCAGACACCTTGCAGCCGGCTTTGAGCGATCCGGAGATAATGGCGTCACGAATGTTCTCAAGGATCTTTTCACGCAACGTGGGATGCTTTTCAATCGGCTTTGGCATAGTCCGTGTCTCTCCGGTAAAATTTTTGGCTATTGTATACTGTATGCAAAATTTGTCAACTCTAACATTTTGTATTTGAAAGATTTTTTGAAACACAATCGGCCGTTGTTTATTATTTTCCGTTCCGGAGGAGCGCACCGCCCCAAACTTGCATGACAGATATTCAATTCTTGAATTTTAACGCATCAGCAGGTACTCTTACGAATCATTAGAGGCGCCTGTGGATCCAGTTAGACACCTGAAAATATCCGTGATCATCCTTCTGCTGCTGGTTTCTGCCGGCACGGTCGGTTTTGTGACCATCGAGCACTGGCGCTTTCTCGATGCCCTGTACATGACGGTCATCACCCTTGGAACCGTTGGTTTCAAGGAGGTCCATGATTTGTCTGACACCGGCAAGGTCTTTACCATGACGTTGATCGTGGTTGGTGTCAGCGTACTGGGTTATATCGTGGGCAGCTTGGCCCAAATCATGTTTGAAGGTCAGATTCAGCGGGTAATCGGGAGAAAAAAAGTGGAAAAAAAAATCGATGCTCTCCATGGCCACTACATCATCTGCGGTTTTGGCCGGATCGGTTCGCTGATTTGCAAGGAATTTTTTTCCCACAAGCTCCCCTTCGTGGTAGTGGAAAAAAACATGGATACAATCGAAAAGATTGACGAAGACGGTTATCTCCACATGAAGGGGGACGCCACCCAGGACGAAACCCTGCTCAAAGCCGGCATCAAACGGGCCAAAGGGTTGATATCGGTGGTCACCTCGGACTCGGAAAACGTCTACATCACCTTGACCGCCCGTGGCCTCAACGCCGACCTCTTCATCCTGGCCCGTTCCAGCGAGGATGGATCAGACATCAAGCTGAAGCGGGCCGGTGCATCAAAAGTCATCTCCCCCTACATCATTGGCGGCACCAGAATGGCTCAGTCAATCCTTCGTCCCAATGTGATCGATTTCATAGAGATCGCCACCGGCAGCGGCCATCTCGATCTGCAGATGGAGGAGATAAACATCCCCTCCCACTCGCTCTTTTCCGGAGAAACCCTGGTCAGTTCCGGGTTCCGCAAGGAAACCGGGGTGATCATCATCGGCATCAAGAAATCCCATGGCAAGATGGTATTCAACCCCGATTCCCAGACCAGAATCGACGCCAGCGACACCCTGATTGTCCTGGGAAACCCCGAGTCCGTTTCCAAACTGAAAAACCTGATACTGCACCACGGACCGGTCGCCGCCAAACAACAGCACAAAGGCCACAGTCACCATGAATAGCACGATACACGCCCACGTTCCCTACCTGCGCCTGTTTGAAAACATGGAGTACATTCTCCGGGAGCGCATTAACCCGGAGATCTATTTTTCATCCGAAGCGCTCGACACCTTCACCCATGAACGCCTGTCCACCTCAGCCCGACTGCTGCGGGACGCCGGTCTGGCAACAACCATCCACGCCGCATTCATGGACCTGAACCCCGGCGCGCTGGACGCCACCATCCGCGATGCGACCCGCAAACGATTCGAACAGGTTTTTCAGGCAGCTGAAATCCTCAAGCCGCGAATCATTGTCGTCCACCCCGGTCTCGATGAAGTGCGCCATGGAAACGAGCGCAAACCCTGGCTGGAAAACAGCATCCGCTTCTGGCGCGATTTCCTGCCCCGCGCCACGGATATCGGTTGCACCATTGCCGTGGAGAACATCTTCGAAAAAGAGCCTTCGTCTCTGCGCGATCTTCTGGAAGCAATCGATGATCCGGCCCTGCGCCACTGCTTTGATGTTGGTCACTGGAACATGTTCGCGAGCACAGGGCTGGAGGAGTGGTTCACCGAGATGGGATCACACATGGCCGAAATCCACCTGCATGACAACCATGGCCAGACGGACGAGCACCTGCCGCTGGGTGAAGGGCAGATCAACTTCGACCTGCTCTTCAACCTGGTCAGGCGCTTCGCCCCGGAAGCGGTCTGGACCATCGAAGCCCACTCCAACGAGAGACTGGAGCGGGCGCTGGAAAACATCAAAAAATACCTGTAGTTCTTATCAAAGAATTGAGGCCTCTTTATGTACAAGAGGCTATCCCACCTTAAGGAACCCCCATGTCCGACAAAATCCTCGTAACCGGCGGCTGCGGCTATATCGGCAGCCATGTTGTCCGTCAACTCAGTGAAGCGGGCCGCCATGTCGTGGTCTATGACAACCTCTCAACCGGTTTCCGCGATGCCCTTGTGCATGGCGAGGAACTGATCGTGGGCGAGCTGTCCGATGCCGCAGCCCTGGACGCCGCATTTAAGCGCCACGGCTGTACCACCGTACTGCACTTTGCCGCCGCCATCATCGCTCCGGAGTCGGTTTCATTGCCGCTAAAGTACTACGGCAACAACACCCGCAACACCCTGGGGCTGCTGGAAGCCTGCACAAAACATGGCGTTAAGCGTTTCATCTTTTCCAGCACCGCAGCGGTCTACGGTTTTCCCGAGGGCGGAGTGGCAGCCGAAGAGACCGCCCTGGCGCCCATCAACCCCTACGGCACCTCCAAGCTGATGAGCGAGTGGATGCTGCGGGACACCTCCGCTGCCCATGGCATGCAGTACGTGGCGCTGCGCTATTTCAACGTGGCCGGCGCCGATCCCCAGGCCCGCATGGGTCAGCGCACTCCCGAAGCGACCCACCTGATCAAGGTGGCCTGTCAGGCTGCCCTGGGGATGCGCGACAGTATCGCCATCTACGGCACCGACTATCCCACTCCGGACGGCACCGGCGTCCGCGACTACATCCATATCGAGGACCTGGCCTCCGCCCACCTCTACGCCCTGCGCTATCTGGAACGGGGGGGCGAGCCGACCGCCATGAATGTGGGCTATGGCCGTGGAAGCACGGTGCGGCAGGTGCTGGATCTGGTCAGGGAGGTGAGCGGTGTGGAGTTCAAGGTGGTGGAGGATGAGCGCCGTCCCGGCGATCCGGCCTCGCTGGTGGCGCAGGCCGACAAAATCGGCAGGCTGACCGGATGGCAGCCGCAGCACGCCGACCTGCGCACCATCATCGCCGACGCCTGGAGATGGGAGAGCAAGCTGGCGGCACTGGCGAAATAGAAAAACACCTGGCGCACCACACAAAAGGGCGGCTGTCTAAATGACGGCCGCCCTTTTTCTGTCTGTGGCGCACTCAGAAATCCAGCGGGCTTCTCGGCTCCCCGCGTATTGAGATGCGCAACATAGCCGGTAAACACGGCATTCAGAATAAGAAGCATGCAATCTCTTTTGACATTGTTTTTACTTCAGACTATATTGCCCGCTAATTAACCCACGCCTATCTTGCATTGCATATCAAGATAACCAACTGGGCTGGAACGTTCCAGAGAATGGTTTCCTGGGGGATAGCCATCCTGGATAAGTCGTACGAAGGTCACCATCAAGAGCAGATAGCAAAAATGAGGTGCGACACGCCTGATACAAAGGTGAGAATGACTGAAGAATCATTGAAAAAGGTCTTCCAGCAGTTAGATTCCGACCTGAGGGGCCTTCTAGGGACTGCAAAGCCTGCTGTGGTTTCTTCACAAAATCAATGATAGCAAAAGGTCAAAGGAACAAAGAAGGCGGATGCGAGAAGCGAACGGAAAGAATATGCGGCAACCAATTACACTGATGAAGAGAACTTGATGGTGCTTTATAAATACTCAGATCTTGAAGAGCAACGTAAACAACATGCTGTTTCAAAGACAATATTGACAAGTTGACCAAAAAACAGAGCAGAGAAAACAGAGCAGAGTGTCAGGCCTACCGATTTGACAGAAATAGCGCTAACAAGCTAAAAATAAAAAGTTTCCAACCAAGCAGAAACACCGGCCTAAAACCGCCGGTGTTCTCCCGAACCGTTATCCATAAAGATATGAAGACAAATAGATTTAAGACAATTTTCTTGCTTAGCTTTCTTGGTGCCATCGTAACAGCATGTGCATACGTTCTTGCGAGATACATCCGACTAGATCCATCTGATGGTGCATATAAGATTGGACTTCTCAAATCGATTTTCGATCCTTTTGTCATAACAATAGCCCTCACTGCTGCAATCCCGATTGCCCTAATTGTCTCTCCTATTCTTTATTTCTTTTTAAGGCGTAAGAAACTGAATATTACCTATCCTGCGATTCAACTCCTTACTATTGTTGCCATATTTGTTATTCCTGATAGCAATATAGACGTGATTATAGGCGCATGCATAACAATGATCGTTTCGGCACTTGTCTTTTGGGCCAGCCCCTTTGCGAACTTAGAAAGTAAAGGATAACAAGGGAGATACGCCGGCCAAAAGACGCAGGTGATCTCCTGAGCCGATGGCTGAGGAAAAAATGAAGCATTCAGATAAAGACGATTACAAGGTCTGCTTCTGCGGGGCGACAATATCCAAAAGAGAAGCTAATAAGGCCGGAGTGGCTTTACTCTTTGGACTCGTCGGAATGGTAACAGTTGGACTTGTCTTTGGAATTCAGAACAAATTGGCTATATTCATAATTTTATTAAACTTAGTATGCATCGGATATTTTGGCATCGCAAAAAGGCTCTTCATAAAATAATTGGGAAGAGAAGGAAGATGATGGAGTATTTGGTATGCCCCGGAAGGGTCAGACGTGCTTCATCGGATGTTCTTTGATCCACTCCCTTAGAGCCTCGTTCATGCGGGTCTGCCACCCTTTACCCGTAGCCTTGAAAGCTGCGAGGACATCTAAATCAAAACGGACAGTTTGCGAAGCTTTCGTCTGGCCAGCCGGACGACCCCGGCGAACAAGTTTGGTACCTTGCATAAGGTCAGCTTTTTCAAACCAAGTATCGGTCAGTTCCGGAGCATCATCCGGATCAACCAAGGTGTTTTTTGTAACGGCTGGTTTCACGGTCATTGGCGTACCTCATAGAAATAATTCGGCGGGCGTCGTTTCTTGGAGTCCAGACAATTACCACCATGCGACTGTCCAATAGCCCAACAGTTATAAAACGCTCTTCGCCGTAGTCAGATCGATCATCGCGAGCGACAAAGTGAAGTCCGTCAAAAACCTTGCCGGAGTCAGCAAAATCGAGTCCACGCTCCAACAGGGTTTTTTCTCTTTTCGCAGAATCAAACTCGATAATCATGATTTAACGTAACAACAAAAATACCGCACGTCAACAATAAATGTTACAACATAAATGTTTATCAGATAATAGAATTGTGCAAATGCAGAGGCGGGCAAAGGTTCCAATCAGGTAGAAGCAGCGGCCTAAGAACCGCCGCTGTTCTCCCAAACCGTTGAGCAGCAATTGAGGTATGAAATGAAGATAATCGTTCACGTGTTCCTTGTACTTTTGTTCCTATGCTGTACCAGCTGTGTAACATCGCTCGTACTTAAAGGCGCGACTAAAGGAACTCCAAAGCAGGATAAAGTAGAGTTTGTTCGTGCCTTTGAGAATGACAAAAACCTTGTTTTTCATCTCAATGGGTCTCTCGCAGAGGGTGAAAATGCGGAATATACTATTAATCTGGGCAAAGAATGGGCAACTGACACCAGCTCAGACTGGTTTTTTGTAAAACGCTCGAAAATATCAGAGGGATATTATTTCCCCGCAGCCGATTGGATCGAGATCAAGGTATTCAAAAGATTTGATAATAACTTCAAGTCAGACTATGTAGGCCAAGGTTGTTACCTTGTTCAGGAATGTGATCACGGGGTATGCCAGCATAAACTCTACTATGAGTGTTTTGATATGACCAAATCAGTATATACTCAGCGAAAGGTGTTTTATCTTGAGTCGGAGTTAGGTTTTCCTCCAGTCTACAAGTTTCTCCTCGTACCACTGACTTTATCAATGGACGTAATTACATTTCCCTTCCAATTCATGCTGTTAAGTGGGCTCAAGAATGTTAACTAAGTTTTCGATGTGCCCAACAAAGCGCGGCAAACGGACTCCGCTTCGCAACGCCGCTGCACTCTCAGCTGTTGGATGCATCATAGATCAACACCGTAGCGAATAGCATCTACATATCATTGCAAGAGGAGCAACCATAATGAAAAGTTATTTATTTAGAATATTTTGGATTTTTTACATTTTTATGCTGGTATCGAGTTGTGGAGGGCAAAAAGTGGACAATCAACAACCGCGGAATACCCAACTACAATTCTCTGCTGGCATAGGCTAAGGGAATGGGGAGAAGAATCGAAGAACAAGAAGCTGACCGATTTGTACTGAGAGAGGAATCTGAACCTTACAGTGCCGTTTTTGACCCCGAAAATGAGCGTCTAAGCCCGCATAACAGCTATCTCTGGGATGTTTTGTGTGCAGATTCAACGCTTTAGCTTGGTCCGACCCCAAGTGCCATATTGAGTGAGCAAAGCACAATACAAATACTACCTCAGACAACAAATCACTCCTTTAATACCTTCAAAACATTCTATTTACAGACTCAGTTTGCTGGAGGGACATTCACTCATCAGGCAATGGCACTGACAGATGTTACTAGCGACGGCATGCCTGATGTCATTGCTACCTTATCGGCAGGAGGGTTATTTGTTTTGCCGACGAAGTAATATGAAAATCAAAGAGAGCGAAAGAAGTCGTGTCTTCAAATTTCAAAACAAGGACAAACTGCAAAAGTCCCAATCGGGTAGCCGGGGGTTTTCCTCCCCCAGCCCCCACACCACCCGGCATGCAGGTCCGCACCGGGCGGTTCGATAGAATTACCGTGCCGTAGCCGGATAATGAAGCTTCACCCACAGGTCTTTGACAGAAAGTTGATCAAGTGAATGGACCCCAAAAAACTGAGCGAACTTCTAAACGAGGAGTCAGCCTTAGAATCAGAAGACGGTGTGGGCAAAGAAACCTCTGGTGGGGGGGGCGGCTGGGGTCGGACCAAACTAACCATGGCTGGGGTCTGGGGTCGGACCAAACTAACCATCTGATATATCACAGATAATGGGCCATATTCGGCCTATTTTTAGTCTTAGAGCTACGTTTTTGCCGGCAAAAAGGTGTTTCTAAGAATGGCGAGAGCAAATCGACATCATATTCCGGGGCAGGTATGGCACATTACCCACCGTTGCCACAAAAAGGAATTTCTCCTGAAATTCTCAAAGGACAGAAGGTGCTGGCATTCCTGGCTCTTTGAAGCCAAGAAACGCTTTGGCTTGAAAATACTCAACTACGTAGTCACCTCCAATCATATCCACCTTTTGGTGATCGATAGCGGGCCGGATGTTATTCCAAAAAGCCTTCAACTGATTGCCGGGAGAACTGCCCAAGAGTTCAATCAACGCAAAGAACGAAAGGGAGCTTTCTGGGAAGACCGCTATCATGCTACTGCCATTGAGCGAAACGAACATCTGATTCGATGCCTTATCTATATCGATCTCAACATGGTCCGTGCCGGCGTGGTAAGCCATCCATCAGAATGGGATATGTGTGGCTTTAACGAAATCCAGAATCCGCCAGAGCGGTATGGCGTGATTGACATATCAAACTTATGGAGTCTTTGCGGATTTCCAGACCCCGAGCAGTTTTCAGAGCAGCACCGGCAGTGGGTTCAAGAGGCCATCAGCAATGGTAAAAATCAACGAGAAAGTTGCTGGACAGAGAGTATTGCAGTTGGCACCATCGGTTTTGTTGAAGAGACAAAGGCAAAGCTTGGCATTAAGGGAATGGGGAGAAGAATCGAAGAACAAGAAGCTGACCGATTTGTACTGAGA